>CAYUZK010000008.1:0-29063 GCA_964449625.1 uncultured Archangium sp. | reverse complement strand
GACTCGAGGGCCTCCACCGCCTGGGGCTTCTCGATCTTCGCGATGAGCGGCGTGCCGAGCGTGGCGACGTGCTTCCTGGCCTGCACGATGTCGCGCGCGCTGCGCACGAAGCTCAGGGCCACGTAGTCCACCCCCAGCTCCTGCCCGAAGGCGAGATCGACGAGGTCCTTCTCGGTCAGCGTGGGCACCGACATGGCGGCGCCGGGCAGGTTGATGCCCTTGTTGTCCTTGAGCTGCCCGCCCACCTCGACCCGGCAGCGAATGTCGGGGCCCTTCACCGAGAGCACCCGCAGCCGCACGCGGCCGTCGTCGAGCAGCACCGGGTCGCCCTTCTTCACGTCGCGGGGCAGGGAGGTGATGGGGGTCGGCAGCACGTCGCCGCCGCCGAGCACCCGCCGGGTGGTGAGCGTGACGCGCTGGCCGCTCTTGATCTCGATGACGCCCCCCACGAAGCGCCCGAGGCGAATCTTCGGGCCCTGCACGTCTTGGAGGAGCGCCACCGGCCGGCCGGCCTTCTTCGCGGCCTTGCGCAGCAGCTCGACCCGCGCCCGGTGCTCCTCGTGGGTGCCGTGGGAGAAGTTGAGCCGCGCCACGTCCATGCCCGCCTCGACCATCGCCGTCAGCACCTCCAGCGTCGAGGAGGCCGGCCCCACGGTGCAGATGATTCGTGCCTTGCGCATGGGCGGGCAGTCTAGGGAGCTTCGTGTGATCCGGTGTCGGGAAAAGGAGCCAGTTGACGCTGCAACGGTGTGCTCCCTACGCTGCACCCAGTCGTTTGGCAGTGCTCCGGGGGGAGCGCAGCGACGTAGGGACTGCGTCATTCGGAGGCCGGCAGTGAGTGACAACAGGAAACATGAGCGCGTCCCGACCAAGCTCCGCTGCTGGTGCGAGGGAGAGAACGTCACGGTGTATGCCCGCATCGGCAACCTGAGCGAAGGAGGCATCTTCCTGCGCACGAGCACCCCGCTGGAGCGCGGCAGCGTCGCCACCCTGCGCTTCGGGGCGGACGGGGTGGAGACCCCGGCCCGGGTGGTCTGGAGCCGGGTGGAGGGGCAGGGGGGGCCGCCGGGCATGGGCCTCGCGTTCGAAAACCTCGACGAACGGGTCAAGGAAGCGATACGTCGGCTCATCGAAGCCGAGCACCTCTTGCCCCGCTCGGTCGTCAACAACTGACCCTCTCGAGGCCCCGCATTGCGGATCGCGATCATCTCCGACATTCACAGCAACATCGAGGCGCTCACCGAGGTCTTCAAGACCATCGACAAGCAGAAGGTCGACCGCATCGTCTGCCTGGGTGACGTGGTGGGCTACGGCGCCTCGCCCAACCCCTGCTGCGAGATCGTCCGCGAGCACGCCGAGGTGACGCTGCTGGGCAACCACGACGCCGCCGTCGCCGGCCGCATGGACTACTCGTTCTACTACGACGCCGCGCGCCACGCGCTCGACTGGTCGGCGAACGAGCTCAACGACGAGAACCTGCAGTGGCTGCGGAGCCTGCCGTACACCTACCGCATCGGTGACGTGGGCTTCTGCCACGGCTCGCCGCTCGAGCCGCGCGCCTACGAGTACATCTTCGCCCTGGAGCAGGCCCGCGAGCTGACGCCGTTCTCGGGCGACCTGCCCGAGGTGACGTTCATCGGCCACAGCCACCTGTGCAAGGCCTTCGCGCTGGGCAACGGCGAGGTCAACGACGTGGTCGCGCAGAAGTTCGGCATCCGCAAGGGGTACCGGTACATCATCTCGGTCGGCTCCGTGGGCCAGCCGCGCGACTACGACAACCGCGCGTGCTTCGTGATCCACGACACCGAGGCGCGCACCGTGGAGTACGTGCGCGTCGAGTACGACATCCAGTCGTCGGCGCAGAAGATCTTCGACGCCGACCTGGCCCTCAACTTCGGCAAGCGCCTCTTCCTGGGCGTCTGACCGGTTCCCTCTTGCGAGCGGCGGGAGGCGGGGGAAAGACCCACCGGCCTCCCGTTTCTCTTTTCGTGACGCATGCGTGATCAGACCTTCATGACGTTGATGCGGCTGTTGCCGAAGTCGGCCCTCTCCACGGTCGTCGGCAAGGCCACCCGCGCGCCGGTGCCGGCGAAGGTGCACCAGGCCGCCATGCGCGTCTTCGCGCGCCGCTACCAGGTGAACCTCGAGGAGGCCGAGGGCACCTTCGACGACTACCCGACCCTGGGCGCCTTCTTCACGCGCAAGCTCAAGCCCGGCCGCCGCACCATCGACCTGGGGGAGCGCGTGGTGGCCAGCCCGGTGGACGCGCGCGTGTCGCAGATCGGCACCATCGAGCGCGGGGCCT
Organism: uncultured Archangium sp.; assembly: GCA_964449625.1. GTDB lineage: Bacteria > Myxococcota > Myxococcia > Myxococcales > Myxococcaceae > Archangium_A. Next base: position 26,758 of record CAYUZK010000008.1, on the reverse strand, counting down.
GCCTCCAGGCCAAGGGCATCAGCTTCCCCGTCGACAGGCTCCTGGGCGACGCGCGCCGGGCGCTCGACTTCGAGGGCGGCGCCTTCGCCACGCTCTACCTCTCGCCGCGCGACTACCACCGCTTCCACGCGCCGCTGCCGGGCTACGTCACCGGCTACCACTACCTGCCGGGCGAGTTCTGGCCGGTGAACCCCGCCTCGGTGCGCACGAAGGACGCGCTCTTCGCGGTCAACGAGCGGCTGGTGACGTACCTCGACACTCCCGCCGGGCCCTGCGCCTACGTCGCCGTCGGGGCCACCTGCGTCTCCCGCATCCACGCGGCCTACGACGAGCTCATCACCCACCAGGGCGAGGCGGCCCGCGCGCACACCTACCCGCGGCCCATCGCCATCGAGAAGGGCGCGGAGCTCGGCATGTTCGAGATGGGCTCGACGGTCATCCTCCTCTTCGGCAAGGGCCGGGTGCGGTGGGAGCCCTCGCTCCAGCCCGACGCGCCGGTGGTGCTGGGCCAGCGCATCGGGGAGCTGCTGTGAGCCAGAAGCTCGCGGCGGTGAAGGGCATGAACGATCTGCTGCCGCCGCAGATCGAGACCTGGCAGCGCGTGGAGCGCGTCGCCCGCGAGCTCTTCGGCTGCTACGGGTACTCCGAGATCCGCACGCCCATCGTCGAGGACACGGCGCTCTTCGTGCGCAGCGTGGGCGAGGTGACGGAGCTCGTCGGCAAGGAGATGTACACCTTCGACGACAAGGGCGGCCGGTCGATCACCCTGCGGCCCGAGGGCACGGCGCCGGCGGCCCGCGCGTACATCGAGCACGGCGTCGCCAACACCGAGCCGCTCACGCGCTGGTTCTACATGGGCCCGATGTTCCGGTACGAGCGCATGAAGACGGGGCGCTACCGGCAGTTCTACCAGCTCGGCGCCGAGGCCTATGGCTCCCTCGACCCCGCGCAAGACGCGGAGCTCATCGCCCTGGGCGCGCAGTTCCTGAAGCAGCTCGGCGTGCCCGACGTGGCGCTGCACCTCAACACCCTGGGCGACGGCTCCACGCGCCCGGGCTACGTGGAGGCGCTCAAGCAGCACTTCGAGCCCTTGCGTGGCGTGATGAGCCCCGACGCGCAGCTCGCCTTCGAGCGGAACACCATGCGCCTGCTCGACTCGAAGGAGGGCGCGCTGCAGGAGGCCATCGCCGCGGCGCCTGCCGTCATCGACTTCGTCGACGAGGGCTCGCGGAAGCACTTCGACGAGGTGCAGCGGCTGCTGGGCAAGCTGGGCGTGGCCTTCTCGCTCGACCGGCGCCTCGTGCGCGGGCTCGACTACTACACGCGCACGACCTTCGAGTTCATCTACCAGCCGACCACCGGCCAGAGCGCCCTGGGCACCGCGGGCACGGTCTGCGGTGGCGGCCGGTACGACGGCCTCGTGCACGAGCTCGGCGGCCCGGAAAAGCCCGCGGTAGGCTTCGCCATGGGGCTCGACCGGCTGGTGCTGCTCCTCGACTCGGTCAAGGCCGCGGCGAGGGGCGGGCCTACGCTCTTCGTGGGCACCTTCGACGGCCCGGAGCGCGACGACGCGGTGGCCCTGGTGATGGCCCTGCGCAACCAGGGCTTCTCCGTGGACTTCGACCCCCGCAACGGCAAGCTGGGGAAGCAGAAGGAGCGCGCCAGCAAGGTCAACGCCGCGTACTTCGGGACCTACGGGGCCGCGGAGCACGAGGCGGGCCGGCTGAAGATCGACGACCTGAGGCTGCCGAAGGACGCCCCGAAGCAGACCGAGGAGATCGCCTTCGCCGAGCTCCCCGCCTGGCTGAATGCCCGCCGCACCACGCCGTCGTGAGCCGACACCCCAGGGTCCCCGCCATGCTGAGTCGATCGATCGCCGCGCTCGCCGCCGTCCTCCTCGCCGCCCCCGCCCTCGCGGACGACCTCGCCGAGGTGGGCAAGCCGGTGCCCTCGTTCCGCTTGCCCGTCTACAACGTGAAGGCCTTCGGGGAGCCGTCGGTCGCCATCGATCGTTACGTGGGCGCCGACGCCACCGACAAGAAGACGAAGGCGCTCCTCGTGTCGTTCATGGCCAGCTTCTGCGCGCCCTGCAAGAAGGAGATGCCGGTGCTGCAGGCGCTCCACGTGAAGCACCAGGCCGACGGCCTGCGCGTGATGATGGTGGCCATCGACACTGAGCTCGAGGGGCAGCAGAAGGTCGAGGCGCTGATCGCCGAGCACCAGGTGACCTTCCCCGTGGCGAAGGACCGCTTCAACATCGTGGCGCGGCGGTGGCTCGGCACCAAGAGCCCGCTACCCTCGCTGTTCATCGTGCGCCCCGACGGCACCATCAGCGCCGTGCACCGCGGGTACAGCGCGGACGGGGCGGAGTTGCTGGCGAAGGAAGTCGAAGCCGCGCTCGCGACGAAGCGGTGAAGCTCCTCGTCATCGCCGGGCCCACGGCGTCGGGGAAGACGGCCCTGGCCCTCGAGGTCGCCGAGCGGCTGAACGCGGAGATCGTCAGCGCCGACTCTCAGCAGGTCTACCGGCACTTCGACATCGGCACGGCGAAGCCGTCGGCGGCGGAGCTGGCGCGCGTGCCGCACCACCTCGTCTCGTGCGTGGACCCGCTGGAGACGTTCTCGGCGGCCCGGTACGCGCAGCTGGCCGACGTGGCCATCGCCGACGTGCATGCCAGGGGGAAGCGCGTGGTGGTGGTCGGCGGCACGGGGCTGTACCTGCGGGTGCTCCTGCACGGCGTCATGCCCGGGCCCTCGCGCGACGAGGCCCTGCGGGCGGAGCTGGAGGCGCTGGGCGATCGGGAAGGCAACGCGGCGCTCCACGCGAAGCTCCAGGCGGTGGACCCGGCGTCGGCGGCGAAGCACCCCGTGGGCGACCGGGTGCGCGTCATCCGCGCGCTGGAGATCCACGCGCTGACGGGGCGGCCGGCGAGCGAGCAGCGGGGCGAGCACGCCTTCGCCGCCCGGCGCTACGAGTACGCGCTGTGGGTGCTCAACCCCGAGCGCGAGCAGGTCTACGCGGCCATCAACGCGCGCACGGCGGCCATGTTCGCGCAGGGGCTGGTGGCGGAGACGCGGGCGCTCGTCGCGCAGGGCTACCGCGACGCCGCGCCGATGCGGGCGGTGGGGTACGCCGAGGCGCTCCAGGTGGTGGAGGGGGCCCTGGGCGAGGCGGAGGCCGTGGCGGACGTCGCCCAGGCGACGCGGCACTACGCGAAGCGGCAGGTCACCTGGTTCAAGAAGGAGCAGGGCGCGGTCGCGGTGGCGCCCGCCGACGCGCTCCGGGCGATCCTCAGCGGCGCATGAAGCCGCGGCGCCGGCCGCCGCCCATGAACTGGGCCTGGGGCGCGGGCGGGTTCTCGAGGCCGAGCTGCCACCACATGGGCTCCCAGGGGCTCATCTTGAGGCGCTTGTCGTTCTGCAGGGCCGCCAGGGCCTTCTTGAGCTTCTCGTCGCTGGGGTTGGCCTCGACGCCGCGCGAGAGCACGCGCAGGGCCGCGTCGCTGTCCTTGTTCTGCACCAGGCACCAGGCGTAGGCGGCCCACATGAGGCTCTCTTTGTTGCCGTGCTTCACGGCGGCCTCGAAGGCGGCCTGCATGGGCCCGAACTCCTTCTTCTGGAAGTAGATGGAGGCCTGCATCGCCTTGGCGAAGTAGTTGCGGTTCGAGGCCTTCTGGAAGGCGGCGAGCGCGCCGTCGGAGTCCTTGAAGAGGTGCTTGATCATGCCGAGCTGGCCGTAGATCTCGCCCTCGATGAGGAATTGCCAGCGGCCCAGCGGCAGGGCCCCCTCGAGCAGCTTGATGGCCTTCTCCATCTTGACCTGCTGCTCCTTCTTGTTGGCCGTCATGCTCGAGAGCTCGGCCTGCACGCCCTGGATCACGACCTGGAGCTGGTTGAACGAGCGCCGGCCGAGGACGACCAGCAGGGCGAGGAAGGCCACCGTGCCGGGCACGAGGCCCGCGAGCAGGCTGAAGCCCAGGAGCTTGACGAGCACGGCGACGGCCACGCCGGCCAGGAGGGAGAGCGCCAGGTTGATCATGACGGCGCCCCTCTAGCCGCTCGCCGCCCTTCCGTCGATGTCGGGTTCTGCTAAGAGCCCGCGTCCAGCCGGAACGTCGGCCCTCTGACGAAACTGGTAGACGTAGCGGACTCAAAATCCGCCGCCTTCACGGGCATCCCGGTTCGAGTCCGGGGAGGGCCACTCTTCTCGCGGCGGTGAGCGCCTGGGCCTCAGGCCCCTGCCGGCGCTGCGCTCCAGCGCGCGAGAATGCAGGTGACGTTGTCGGTGCCGCCGTTGGCGTTGGCCCCGTCGATGAGCTGAGAGCACGCGCGCTCGAGGTCGGCGTTCCTGGCGAGCACCTCGCCGATCGCCGCGTCGGACAGCATGCCCGTCAACCCGTCGGTGCACAGGAGCACCACGTCGCCCGCCACCAGCTCGACCCGGGTGACGTCGACGATCACGGCGGCATCGATGCCCAGCGCGCGCGTGATGACGTTCTTCTGAGGGAAGGACTCGGCCTCCTGGGGGGTGAGCTTGCCGGCCCTGATGTAGTCGTTGAGCAGCGAGTGGTCCTGCGTCACCTGCGTGAGGACGCCGTCGCGCCACAGGTACCCGCGGCTGTCACCGACGTGCGCGATGAAGGCGAGCGAGCCGACGAAGTGCGCGGCCACGATCGTGGTGCCCATGCCCTTGCGCTTCTTGTCCTCGCGGGCCGACTCGACGATCTGGCGGTTCGCCAGCTTGACGGCCGTGGCCAGGCGGTTTCCGTCGTAGTTCAAGGTCTTCTGCATCTTGAACGGCCAGGTGGCGTCGGCGTCTCGCCCGGTCATCGCGAAGAACTCCGCGACCTCGTCCACCGCCAGCTTGGAGGCCACCTCTCCAGCGGCGTGGCCACCCATGCCGTCGGCCACGACGTACACCCGCTCGCTGTCTGCGAGCAGATAGTTGTCCTCGTTGTGGTCGCGCTTCATCCCGACATGGGTCATGCCGAGTGCGTCGATGCTCATGCGTGGTGGCCTGCGTTGCTCGAGTTGAAGCTCACGACGGAGAACTCTGCCTGCCGCCGAGTGTCCGAGCAAGCCGCGGGTTCACCCCGGCTCCGACGGGCCCGCACGAGCAGCTTCAGGTCAGCTGCGGGAGGTAGTGCGCCACCTGCCGCCGCCACCAGGTGTAGTCGTGCCGGCTGTCGTGGCCCCAGACGCCGACGTGGGACGGCACGCCCTTGCGGTGGAGCCAGCCGCCCAGCGCCAGCGTCTCGGGGATGCAGCTGCCCTCGAAGGGGCCGCGGCCCACCACGAGGGTGATGTGCGTCTGCTGGCGTACGCGCTCCAGGGACTGGCCCTCGAGGTTGGGCACGAAGGCGAGCGGATCGTTGAAGTAGAGCTCGTCGGAGTAGCCGCCGCCGATGAAGTTCGCGCCGCTGTAGCGCCCCGAGAGGCACAGCGCCCCACGGAACACCTCGGGGAACTTGAGCGCGAAGAGCGACGAGTACAGCGCGCCCATGCTGCAGCCCGTGGCGAACACCCGCGCGTCGGGGGTCCGGCAGTCCTCGCGAATGAAGGGCACCAGCGTGTCGAGCACGAAGCGCTCGTAGCGGCGGTGGCGATCCATCCGGTGATCGATGGGGCCGTCGCCCGAGAACGTCTGCGAGACGTTGCTCTCGGGGCAGTAGAGCTTGATGCGGCCCGCGGCGAGCAGCGGGCCGAGCGCGTCGACCATGCCGCTCTGTTGCCACTCGTGGGCGATGCCTGCGTTGGAGGGGAAGACGATGACGGGGCGGCCGACGTCGCCGAAGCACCAGACGTGCGCGCGGCGACCCAGGGCGGGACTCTCGAGAAGAACGTGTCGTGAACTCATGGTCGAGCCTCCGAGTAAACCCCGACTCGGGGGCTCGCGGGAACGGAGGGCAACGTCTCAGCTTTCCCTACCTCAGGCGCCGCGCTGCATGCGGAAGACGCGCGTCTTGCCCCCGACGCCCTTGAGGGCGACCTCCCGGGCCTCGACGCTCCAGCCGGCGTCGCGGAGCGAAGGGGAGACGCCGGGGGCGTCCATCACGCTCGGGGTGAGCCAGATCTCCCCGGCCTGCGCGAGCCCCTGCACCCGGGCCGCGACGTTGACGGTCTGGCCGAAGTAGTCGAGGCGCTCCTCGGCGCTGACGGCCAGGGCGGGCCCCTCGTGGAGCCCCACCTTGAGGCCGGTGTCGTGGCCCTCGTCCTTGAGGCTCTGGCTGAGCGCGTCCATGTCGCGCATCATCTCCAGGGCCGCGCGGGCCGCGTCGGTGGGCTCGTTGAAGGACGCCATGATCGCGTCGCCCATGGTCTTGATGATGGCGCCGCGGTTCCGCTTCACCGCCTCCGCGAGGAGCTTGAAGTGCTCGCGCACGAAGGCGTAGGCGCGCAGATCGCCGGTGCGATCGTACAGCTCGGTGCTGCCCTTGAGATCGGTGAAGAGCAGCGTGAGGGAGCGCAGGCGCAGGCGCAGGTCTGCGTCGAGCGTCTGCACGCGGAACACGTCACGGAAGGTCTGGTTGTTGAGCAGCATCTTGGCCGTCAGGAAGGGCCGCATCGTGCTCGGGTGCCGCTCGACGATGGCCGAGAGCGTCTCCCAGTCGACGGCGAGGGCCATGAAGCCCACCGCCCGCGCGCCCCGGTTCACCACGGAGATGGCGACGCGCCCCGGCGGCAGGGCCACCTCGCCGGAGCCGAGCCCGTTCTCGAGCACGGCGAGCTCCACGCTGCTGGCCCCGCCCGTCGGCGCGACTACGAAGTTCACCTGAGTGTGCGTGTCCAACGAGAGCAGCCTGTAGGCGCGGCCAGGCTCCACCTCGAGCGTGAAGGTGACCGTCTCGCCCGGCTTCGCCAGGTAGATTCCGCGGGAGAGCCCGTTCACGAAGGCCTGCAGCTCGGGCGAGCGGACGAAGTTGTCGCTGAAGTACCCGCGCATGTAGCTCGGCACGCCGTCGAAGAGGCCCAGCGAGAGCGGGCGCACGCCGAAGTCGGCGGTGAAGCTCACCTCGACGCGATCATCGAGCTCCGCCGCGATGTCCCGCTGGCACACGACGCAGTGCCAGTCCGTCGAGGGCACCGCGTCCATCCTCGCCACCTCGTACTCCAGGCCGCCGCAGCCGGGGCAGATGAGGTTGAAGCGCAGGTCGAGCAGGCCGACGCGCGAGGCGTGAATGCAGACGTCGGTCGCCGCGGCCTCCACGAGGCCATGCTCGGCCGCGAAGGAGAGGGGGTTGATGCGAAAGCAGCGCCAGTCGTCCGGGTCGGCCAGCGTCTGGGCGAGGCGGTCGATGGCCCGGCCGTCGAGGCCGGGGATGGAGCGAAGCGCGGCGAGCCGCTGCCCGAGGAGCTGCTGGTTCAAGGCCATGGCGCGGGACCCTACGCCAGTCCTGCGGCCCCCGGGTGCGGCGTCGTCAGCGGTGGTAGCCCTGCAGGAGCTTGACGTAGTTGGCGCGCTCGTACCCGCTGGGGTCGGGGCTGCGCTCGAGGTTCATGCAGCCCACGAGCTGCTTCACCGACTCGTACTCGTGCTCCTCCATCCACGCGGCGAGGCCGTCGCGGAGCGCCGTGAGGCGGGCGGGGCCGTTGCGCAAGAGCTCGGAGACGAGCTGCACCGCGCTCGCGCCGGCCATGAGCGCCTTCAGCGCGTGGGGCAGCTCCTGCACGCCGCCGCTCACGGCCAGCGGCACGGTGCTCTTCGCCGAGAGGATGGCGAGCCAGCGCAGGCGCAGCAGCAGCTCGGAGGGGTGCGAGAGGTGGAGCACGCGCTCGAGCGAGGGCCCCTCGGGGTCGATGTCGGGCTGGTAGAGCCGGTTGAAGACCACCAGGCCCGCCGCGCCGTCGGCCTCGAGGCCGCGCGCGAAGTGCGGCAGCGAGGTGTAGAAGGGCGACAGCTTCACCCCCACGGGGATCTTCACGGCGCTCTTCACGTGCCGGAAGATGTAGCGCTGCTCCGACTCGAGCTCCTGCGCGTCGCGCGTCGGGTCTGAGGGCAGGGCGTAGAGGTTGAGCTCGAGCGCGTGCGCGCCGGCCTGCTCGATGAGCTTCGCGTACTCCACCCAGCCGCCGGGCGACGAGCCGTTGAGCGAGCCGATCACCGGCACCTTCACCGCCGCGCGGATCTTCCGGACCTGCTCGAGGTACTGGTCGGGCCCGAGCACGAAGTCCGACGTGGCGGGGAACCAGTCGCTCGCCTCGGCGTTCAGCCCCGCGAAGGAGTCGAGGTGCTTGTGGGCCGCCATCTGCTCAGCCACGAGCTGCTCTTCGAAGAGCGAGTGCATGGTGATGGCCGAGGCGCCGGCGTCCTCCAGCCGGCGCACCAGGTCGAGGTCGTCTACCAGCGGCGACGCGCCGGGGAACAGGGGGTGGGCGAGCTCGAGGCCCAGCCACGTGGTGCGGAGATCGACAGGCATCAGCTCTTCTCCCGGGAGGCGACGTGGATGGCCGCGAGCTGCTCGTAGACCGCGCGGCGGCGGAGTGCGTTGGCCTCCGCGGCGGCGACGAGCTGCTCGTACCGCTTCGGATCTCGCAGGGCCACCATGCGGAAGCGGCCCTCGTTCTTCATGTAGTCCGCCCCGCGGATCTTCGGCGCCGGGGAGTCGAGCTGCAGCGGCGGCTCGCCGGCCGCGATGCGCCGCGGGTCGAAGCGGTAGAGCGGCCAGATGCCGGAGTCCACCGCGAGGCGCTGCTGCTCGGCGCCGCGCTCCATGTCGTAGCCGTGCGCGATGCAGTGGCTGTAGGCGATGATCAGCGAGGGGCCCCGGTAGCTCTCGGCCTCCTTGAGGGCCTTGAGCGTCTGCGCGTCCTTCGCGCCCATGGCCACGCTCGCCACGTAGACCGTGCCGTAGCTCATGGCGAGCAGGCCCAGGTCCTTCTTGCCGCTCGCCTTGCCGGCAGACGCGAACTTCGCCGCCGCGCCCATGGGCGTGGCCTTCGAGGCCTGGCCGCCGGTGTTGCTGTACACCTCGGTGTCCAGCACCAGCACGTTGACGTCGGCGCCCGTGGCCAGCACGTGGTCGAGGCCGCCGTAGCCGATGTCGTAGGCCCAGCCGTCGCCGCCGACGATCCACACCGACTTGCGCACGAGGTGGTCGGCCATGCGCGAGAGCGTGATGGCCCGGGGGTCGTCGAGGCCCACCAGCTTCTGTCGCAGCGCCACCACGCGGTCCCGCTGCGCCTTGAGCAGCGCCTCGTCGTCTTGCTTCGCCTCGAGCAGCTCCTTCACCAGCACGTCACCGAGCTTCGGCGCGAGCGAGGTGAGGAGCTGGCCGGCGAGGCCCTGCTGCGCGTCGAGCGCCAGGCGGAAGCCCAGGCCGAACTCCGCGTTGTCCTCGAAGAGCGAGTTGGCCCAGGCCGGCCCGCGGCCGTCGGCGTTGGTGCGCCAGGGCGTCGTGGGCAGGTTGCCGCCGTAGATCGACGTGCAGCCGGTGGCGTTGGCCACCATCATGCGGTCGCCGAAGAGCTGCGAGACCAGCTTGAGGTACGGCGTCTCGCCGCAGCCCGAGCACGCGCCCGAGAACTCGAAGAGGGGCTGGAGGAACTGCGACGCCTTGAGATCGCCGGGCACCGTGGTGCGATCCACCGAGGGCAGGGTGTCGAAGAACTGCCAGTTCGCCTGCTCCTGCGCGAGCAGCGGCTCGACCTCGGTCATGTCGATGGCCTTGTGGCGCGGGTTGGCCTTGTCGCGCGCCGGGCACACCGCCACGCACAGCCCGCACCCGGTGCAGTCGTCGGGCGCGACCTGCAGCGAGTACTTCCACGTGCCGCCAGCGGCCGGGGCGCCGTACTCCTTCGACTTGAAGTCGGTGGTGACGAAGGTCGACGGCGCCTTCGCCAGGGCCGCGGGGTCGACGAGTTGGCTGCGGATCGCCGCGTGCGGGCAGATGAGCGCGCACTTGTTGCACTGGTTGCACAGCTTCTCGTCCCACTTCGGGAGCTCGAGGGCGATGCCGCGCTTCTCCCACTGCGTCGTGCCCGTGGGCCAGGTGCCGTCGGGTGGGAAGGCGCTCACCGGCAGGAGGTCTCCTTTGCCGGCCATCATCATCGCCGTGACGCGCTTGACGAAGTCGGGCGCCGCGGCCGACACCGTGGGCGGCATGGCCGTGCCCCCGGCGAGCTTCGCGGGCACCTTGACCTCGTGGAGGTGGGCCAGCGCGCCGTCGACCGCTGCGTAGTTGCGCTTGATGACCTCCGCGCCGCGCTTGCCGTAGGCCTTCTCGATGCCGTGGCGGATGTGCTCGAGCGCCTCGTCCATCGGCAGCACGCCGGCGAGCTTGAAGAAGCACACCTGCATCACGGTGCTGATGTAGCGATCGAGGCCCGCCTCGCGCGCCACGGCGAAGGCGTCGATGACGAAGAACCGCAGCTTCTTGTCGATGATCTGCTGCTGGGTCTCGAGCGGCAGCTTGCTGAAGGCCACCTCGGGCGCGTGGTGCGTGTTGAGGAGGAAGGTCGCCCCCGGCGCTGCCTTCTCGAGCACGTCGTGCCGCTGGATGAGCGGGGCGTAGTGGCACGCCACGAAGCTCGCCCGGTTGATGAGGTAGGTCGAGCGGATGTCCTTCGTGCCGAAGCGCAGGTGGCTGATGGTGATCGCCCCTGACTTCTTCGAGTCGTAGACGAAGTAGCCCTGCGCCGAGTGCTCGGTCTCCTGGCCGATGATCTTGATCGTCTGCTTGTTGCTCGAGACCGTGCCGTCGGAGCCCAGGCCGTAGAAGAGCGCCCGCACCACCTCCGCCGGCTCGATGTCGAGGCTCGCGTCGTAGGCCAGCGAGCGGTGCGTGACGTCGTCGTTGATGCCGACGGTGAAGTGGTTCTTCGGCGTGGCCGCCAGCTGCTCGTCGAAGACGGCGCACACCATGGCCGGCGTGAACTCCTTCGACGAGAGCCCGTAGCGCCCGCCGATGACCTTCGCGGGCCGGCCGCCCTCAGCCAGGGCCGTCACCACGTCGAGGTAGAGGGGCTCGCCGATGGCGCCCGGCTCCTTGGTGCGATCGAGCACCGCGAGCTGCTTCGCCGAAGGAGGCAGGGCCGCGAGGAAGGCCGGCACGTCGAAGGGCCGGTAGAGCCGCACCACCAGCACGCCCACCTTGTCGCCGCGCGCCGTGAGCCACTCGACCGTCTCGCGCACCGTCTCGGCGCCCGAGCCCATGAGCACCACCACGCGCTCGGCCTCCGGGTGCCCGAAGTACTCGAAGCGCCGGTACTGGCGGCCGGTGAGCTTCGCGAAGTCGTCCATCACCGCCTGCACGATGCCCCCGCAGGCGTCGGTGAAGCCGTTGCCGGCCTCGCGGGCCTGGAAGAAGACGTCGGGGTTCTGCGCCGTGCCGCGCAGCACCGGCTTGTCGGGCGTCAGCGCGCGATCTCTCACCGCCGCGATGGTGGCCGGGTCGATGAGCCCCGAGAGCACCTCGTCATCGATGGCGCGAATGCGGCTGACCTCGTGCGAGGTGCGGAAGCCATCGAAGAAGTGGAGGAAGGGGATGCGGGCCTTGAGCGTCGCCGCGTGGGCGATGGCCGCGAAGTCCTGCGCCTCCTGCACCGAGCTCGAGCAGAGCAGGGCGAAGCCCGTGGTGCGCGCCGTCATCACGTCGGAGTGATCGCCGAAGATCGACAGGGCGTGCGTCGCCAGGCTGCGCGCCGCCACGTGCATGCAGAAGGGCGTCAGCTCGCCGGCGATCTTCAGCATGTCGGGCAGCATCAGCATCAGCCCCTGCGACGCCGTGAAGGTCGTCGTCAGGGCGCCGGCCTGCAGGGCGCCGTGCACGCAGCCCGCCGCGCCGGCCTCCGACTGCATCTCCATCACCCGGGGGATCTCGCCCCACAGGTTGGGCCGGCCGGCTGAAGACCACTCGTCGGCCAGCTCGCCCATCGAGGACGATGGGGTGATGGGGTAGATGGCGATGACTTCACTGAGCCGGTGCGCAACCGCCGCGACCGCCTCGTTTGCGTCGATGGTCAACCAGGTCGAGGGCACCGCGGGCGCGTTTGCAACTGCAGGACCACGCAAGCTCCCGCCCGGTCAGTGGTTTCCTTCTCGCGCAACTGCTGCGCGGCGCGAGGGCGTGCTGCAGGTTCTGCGTCAGCGGGGATCGATGGGCAGGCTCGAGCACGAGCGAGCGCAGGGGCTGCGCGCTCGCGAGCGGGCCGTGGCGACGGCTTTGCATTGGCTCACGAGCACCCCCGGAGGAGGGACTTCATGCGCAGTGCACGGACGTCGAAGGCGACCAAGAAAGCCCCAAAGGCCGGAGCGGCCAGCGGGCTGGACCCGATGCTGGCCAGCGTCGCGATGATCATGACGAAGCGGGTGGCGTCGGTGCGCCCGGACACGAGCCTCGACTCCGCGATGGAGCTGCTCATGTCGAAGGACATCAGCCACCTGCCCGTGGTGGACGACGGCGAGCTCGTCGGCGTGCTCTCGAAGACCGACCTGGTGCGCGAGCGCTTCCTCAACGGCATGAACGAGGAGCGCGAGACGCTCAAGGTCTCCGATCGCCGCGGCGGCAGCTACTCGATGGGGGCCGGCTTTCACGAAGACGCCGACAGCGGCCGCATGGTGTCGGACCTCATGAGTTCGAAGGTGCGCACGGTGACCTCGGCGGCCACGGTGGCCGAGGCGGCGATCGCGATGACGAAGTTCCGGGTACACGGACTCCCGGTGGTGAACGACGGCGGGAGGCTGGTCGGCTTCGTGTCGACCCTCGACGTCGTGCGCTGGGTCGCCCAGTCCCTGGAGTGAAGCGTACATGACGACAGACATCGTGATTGGCATGGCCGGCGCCGGCGGCGACGGGGTTGTGAGCGCAGGTGACTCGCTCGTCGCCGCGGTCGCGCGCGAGGGGTACCACGCGGTGATGACCAAGAGCTTCGGCCCACAGATCCGCGGCGGCGAGTCGTCGTGCCGCGTGCGCCTGTCGACCGACCGCGTGCACAACCCGGGCGGCGCCCTCGACATCGCCGTGGCGCTCAACTGGGACGACTTCCTCAAGTTCGGCGCCGAGCTCAAGGTCGACGGGCACACCATCGTCGTCTACGACAGCAAGACGGGCGTGGCCCCCGACAAGCTGCCGCTGGTGGGCGTCGTGCCGGCCGAGGTCTTCGCGGTGCCCATCTCGGAGTTGACCCGCACCTCCGCCGGCACCGAGAAGGCCAAGACGAGCGTGGTGCTGGGCCTGCTCTCGAGCTGGCTCGGCCTCGCCCGCGACGCGCTGCTGCTGGGGCTCAAGAAGAAGTTCGGCAAGAAGGGCGAGGAGCTCCTCGTCGCCAACCAGAAGGCCTTCGAGGCTGGCTACGCCTACGCGGCCGAGCACCCGATGAAGCAGCCCCTCACCATGGCCCAGCCGGCCACGAAGGGGGAGCCCAAGCTCCTGACCGACGGCAACGACATCACCGCGGCGGCGGCCATCTTCGCGGGCTGTGAGTTCTTCGGCGGCTACCCCATCACCCCGTCCTCCGAGGTCATGCACCTGTTGGGGCGGGAGATCTGGAAGTACGGCGGCGCCATGCTGCAGGCGGAGGACGAGATCGCCGGCATCGGCACCGTCGTCGGCGCTTCCTTCGCGGGGAAGAAGGCGATGACCGCGACGTCGGGCCCCGGCATGGACCTGAAGACCGAGGTGCTGGGGCTGGCCTCCATCGCCGAGCTCCCGCTGGTGCTGCTCAACGTGATGCGCGGCGGGCCGTCGACGGGCCTGCCCACCAAGCCGGAGCAGAGCGACCTGCTGCAGGCCTGCTTCTCGGCCCACGGCGACGTGCTTCGGCCGGTGCTGGCGCCGACCTGCGTGGCCGACTCCTTCGACGTCACGGTGGAGGCCTTCAACATGGCCGAGCGCTACCAGACGCCGGTCATCATCCTCTCGGATCAGGAGATCGCGCAGCGCAAGGAGACCGTCGACCCCATCGACACCTCCAGGTACGCGATCGAGGAGCGCCGGCGGCCGACCGACGCGGAGCTGCAGAAGTACGCCCGCTTCGCGGCGACCGAGTCGGGCATCAGCCCCATCAGCCACCCCGGCATGGAGGGCGGCGCGTACCTGGCCGCCGGCATCGAGCACAACGAGCTGGGGGCGCCCTCGGCCAGCGGGTCGGTGCACACGCGCATGAACGAGAAGCGCTTCCGCAAGTTCGCCACGCTCTACAAGCGGCGGGACCTCGTCAGCGTCGAAGGCGACCCGCAGGCGCCGATCGCGCTCGTGGCCTGGGGCTCGGTCGCCGGCATCTGCCGCGAGGCGATGAGCAAGGCGAAGGCCGACGGGCTGGCGGTGAAGCTGCTCGTGCCCACCCTGGTGTACCCCTTCGTCGAGGACGTCTGGAGCGAGTTCTTCGCCTCGGTCCGCGCGGGGTTGGTGGTGGAGCAGTCCTTCCAGGGCCAGCTCTACCGGCTCATGCGCATGTTCCTCGAGGTGCCCAAGGGCGTGGTGCCCTTCGCGCGGAGCGGGGCGAACCCGTTCCAGCCGACCGAGGTGGTCGCTCGCTTGCGCGAGCTCAGCTTCTCGCTCCAGGGCCACGTCGAAGACGCCCAGCAGGGAAATGAATCATGACGACCCTCTCTCCCAACGTCTTCAAGAGCGAGCTCAAGCCCATCTGGTGCCCGGGCTGCGGTGACTTCGGCGTGGTGCAGGCGCTCTACCGCGCGCTGTCCTCCATCGGGCGACCGCCGCACGAGGTGGCCTTCGTCTCGGGCATCGGCTGCTCGTCGCGCATCCCCGGGTACACCACGGCCTACGGCTTCAACACCGTGCACGGGCGCGCGCTGCCCATCGCCCAGGGCATCAAGCTGGCGAACCCGGACCTGCTGGTGCTCGTGGCCGGCGGCGACGGCGACGGCTTCTCCATCGGCGGCGGCCACGTGCCGCACGCCATCCGCCGCAACCTCGACCTCACCTACCTGGTGATGGACAACCAGGTGTACGGGCTCACCAAGGGGCAGCTCTCGCCGACGTCGCCGCGCGGGCTGCACACCGTCACCTCGGCCTACGGCAGCCTCGAGCAGCCCATCAACCCGCTCCTGGCGGTGCTGTCGGCGGGCGCGGGCTTCGTCGCCCAAGGTACGCCGGCCGACATGCCGGGGCTGGTGGCCATGGTGGAGGCGGCCATTCGCTACCCGGGCTTCGCCTTCGTCAACGTGCAGTCGCCGTGCGTGACCTACGGCGAGGAGGACCAGCAGCTGCGCGCCCACAAGGCGCGCATGAAGACGCTCGAGAGCCTGAAGCACGACCCGTCGAACTTCATGCAGGCCCTCGAGAAGGCGACGCAGTACGGCAAGGAGCTCTACACCGGCGTCTACTACCGAAACCCCAGCCCGCCCCCCAGCTACGACGTGCTGATCCGCGAGCGGCAAGCGGCGATGAAGAAGGACGCCGTGCCCCGCGAGCGCATCCTCGACATGTTCCTGCAGAAGTAGCGGAGACCGCCTCATGGCAACCACTGGAATCGACTTCGCGACGCTGACCCTGCAGGAGGCACTGGACCTGGCCGTGCTGGTGGAGGAGGAGGCGCGCGATCGCTACGAGGAGCTGGCCGACCAGCTCGAGCAGCACCACACGCCGGCCGCCGCCGCGTTCTTCCGGAAGATGGTGCGGGTCGAGGAGATCCACCGAAGCGAGCTGCAGAAGCGCCGCGAGCAGCTCTTCGGTCACGCCGAGGTGCGCGTGAGCCGCGCCAGCCTCTTCGACGTCGAGGCCCCCGAGTACGACGTGGCGCGCGCCGGCATGACGCCCTTCGCTGCGCTCGAGGCGGCCCTGGTGAGCGAGGTGAAGGCCCACGACTTCTTCGCCCAGGCGGTGCCCCGCGTGAAGGACCCCGACGTCAAGAAGCTCTTCGAGGAGCTGCGCCTCGAGGAGGTCGAGCACCAGCAGTGGATCAAGGTCGAGATGGAGAAGCACCCCCGGGTGAAGGATGTTCCCGGCGACCAGTCGGACGAGCCCGTCGCCCACTGACTCGAGCAGCGCAGGTCACCCTCGGGAGGAGTGCTGGATGCAGAGCTGGATCCCCATCGTGGTGTACCTGGCCATCGCCTCGTCGGTCGGCTTCTTGATGTTGGGAGCCTCGTGGCTCCTGCGCGTCAAGGCGAAGGACGTGCCCGTGACCCGCGCGATGACCTACGAGAGCGGCGAGGAGCCGGTGGGCCGCGCGTGGATCCGCTTCCACCCGCGGTATTACGTGGTGGCGCTGGTCTTCATCCTCTTCGACGTCGAGACGGCGTTCCTGGTGCCGTGGACGCTCACCGTGCGCACGCTCGGGTCCTGGGCGGTGGTCGAGATGATCCTCTTCACGCTCATTCTGTTGCTGGGCTGGGTGTACGCGCTGCGCAAGGGAGCCCTCAAATGGCAGTGAAGCCAGTCGACGAGGGGGCCCGCAGCTACGAGCACCCGCTCTACGACTACCTCCTGCGGGTGCCGGGGCTCGACGTGGCCGTCACCAGCGTCGATCAGTTGCTGACCTGGGGCGCGACGAACTCGCTGTGGATCTTCCCCATGGCCACGAGCTGCTGCGGCATCGAGTTCATGGCCGCCGCCGCCAGCAGGGTCGACCTCGACCGCATGGGCGCGATCATGCGCGCCACGCCGCGGCAGTGCGACGTGATGATCGTCGCCGGCACCATCACCGTGAAGATGGCCCCGCGCGTGAAGCGCCTGTGGGACCAGATGCCCGAGCCCAAGTGGTGCGTGGCCATGGGCTCCTGCGCGATCAGCGGCGACTTCTACCGCGACATCTACAGCGTCATCCCCGGCATCGACACCGCGGTGCCGGTGGACGTCTACATTCCCGGCTGCCCGCCCAACCCCGATCAGTGCATGGAGGGCCTGCTGCGGCTGCAGGAGAAGGTGCGCCTGCAGCGCGACGGCAAGCCCGTGCCGAAGGAGGAGCGCCCGGAGGTGGACGCGAAGACCATCCACCCGAAGATCGGGCAGATCACCAGGCGACAGGCGCTCGACCCAAACGATCGCATCTCCATCGCGCAGCTCGAGTCCGCAAAGACCCTGCTGGTGCGGGGCTTCCCCCAGCCCGACGGCACGGTGCTGCCGATGGATGCTGAAGGCCCGAAGCCGCCCGCGCCCGCGCCCGCGCCCGCGGCGGTACCTGAGGCCGCGAAGCCGGTCGACGCGCCGGCGAAGCCGGAGACCAAGTCATGAGCGACGCGGCGACGCCCACACCCCTGGTGCTGGAGGGCGCGGCGGCCGTGCTGCCCGGCAAGCCCGAGGCCGAGACCCGCGCGGCGCTCGAGGCCTCGAACCCCGGGGCCGCGGCACGGAACGCGCGCAACGACGCCACGCGCGCCGAGCGGACCCTGAAGTGGGAGGCGCTGCTCAAGGAGCGCTTCGGCGTGGAGCTGGACCTCGCCAACGGGGGCCCGCTGATCCCCCGCGAGCGCCACGGCGAGCTCGCGCGGGTGCTCAAGGAGGATCTCGGCTACCGGCACTACGTCACCGTGTGCGCGAGCCACTGGCCCGCGGCGAAGGACGTGCCGGAGCGCTTCGAGGTGGCGACGGTGCTGCGCACGGCCGGCGAGGGCTCGCACCAGGTGAGTTGGCGGGTGCGGCTCGAGGTTGGCGAGACCATCACCTCGCTCGTGCCGCTCTTCGCCGGCGCCGACTGGCAGGAGCGCGAGCAGTTCGATCTGGTGGGCGTGCGCTTCGAGGGCCACCCCGACCTGCGCCGGCTGATGATGCCCGACGAGTGGGAGGGGCACCCGCTGCGGCGGGACTACGCCATCGACACGAGGTGCGCGCCATGGCGGTGATCGCTCCCACCCGCGGCTTCGTGGCCGACCCGTACCTCTCGCTCGAGGACTACCCGGCCGACGCGGACCTGATGACCCTGTCCTTCGGGCCCCAGCACCCATCTACGCACGGCGTGTTCCGCGTCGTGCTGCACCTCGACGGCGAGACCATCGTCAAGGCCGTGCCGCACGCGGGCTACCTGCACCGCGGCGTCGAGAAGCTCTGCGAGAAGCTCTCGTACTCGAACATCACGCCCATCCTCGACAAGAACGACTACGTCTCGCCGATGATCAATGAGCAGGCCGCGAACATGGCCTTCGAGAAGCTCATGAACATCGAGGTGCCGCTGCGCGCGAAGTACCTGCGCACGGTGCTCGCCGAGCTGCAGCGCGTCGCCTCGCACCTGCTGTGGCTCGGCACCTTCGCCATCGATCTCGGCGGCGCCATGGGCGGCGGCACGACGATCTTCATGTACTGCTTCCGGGAGCGGGAGCTGATCCTCGACCTCTTCGAGGCGCTCACCGGCTGCCGCTTCCACTACAACACGCACTGCATCGGCGGGAACCGCCACGACGTGCCGCCCGGCTGGCCGCAGGCGGTGCACGCGGCGCTGGATCTCATCGAGGGGCGCCTGGGTGAGTACGGCGGCATGCTCGAGCACCCGATCTTCCTCGATCGCACCAAGGGCGTCGGCGTCATCGACGGCGAGCTGGCCCTCGAGCTCGGGGTGTCGGGGCCGCTCCTGCGGGCGAGCGGGGTGGACCACGATCTGCGCCGCGACGCGCCGTACCACGTGTACGACCTGCTCGACCTCAAGGTGCCGGTGGAGACCGGCGGCGACTGCTGGGCGCGCTACAAGGTGCGCCTCGACGAGATCGCCGAGAGCATTCGCCTGGTCCGCCTGCTCATCGACAACATCCCCGCGGGGCCGCTGTCGTCTACCAAGCCGCTGGTGATGGTGACGCAGTTCAAGGTGGCCACGGGGCAGGCCTACGTCGGCGTCGAGACGCCGCGCGGCGAGCTGGGCACGTGGCTCATCGCCGACGCGAAGAAGCCGACCAGCCCGTACCGCATGAAGATCCGCCCGCCGAGCCTGCACAACGCCTCGGTGGTGCCCTACGTGTTCCCCGGCCACACGCTCAGCGACGCGGTGGCCATTCTCGGGTCGCTGGACCCGATCATGGGCGAGGTCGACCGATGATCGAGAACCCCTGGCTGCACGGGCTCGTGTACGGCGCCGCGCTGGTGACGGTGCTCATGTCGGCCGTCGCGTGGATCAGCTGGTTCGAGCGCAAGCTGGCCGGTCGCATGCAGAGTCGCATGGGGCCGACGATGGTGGGGCCCTTCGGGCTGCTCCAGCCGCTCGCCGACGCGCTCAAGGCGCTGCAGAAGGAGCAGATCATTCCCCGGGAGGCGGACGCCTTCCTCTTCAAGTTCGCGCCGCCGCTCACGCTGGCCCTGGCCCTGGGCACGGCGGCGGTGATCCCCTTCACGCCCGGGTTCCTCGGCTCGGACCTCGACGTGGGCGTGCTCTACGCGCTCGCGCTGTCGGGCCTGATGTCCTTCCCCATCTGGCTCGCGGGGTGGGCGTCGAACAACAAGTACGCGCTGCTGGGCGGCATGCGCATGGTGGCGCAGGGCATCTCCTACGAGATCCCCATGGTGCTGGCGGCCCTGGTGCCGGTGGTGCTGGCCGACTCGCTCAGCCTCGCCGACATCGTGGAGTTCCAGCACGCCCACGGCTGGTTCGTGCTCTGGCCTCCGGGCGTCGGCGTCGCGGCCTTCCTGCTCTTCTTCACGGCCGCGCTGGCCGAGGGCAACCGCATCCCCTTCGACATCCCCGAGGCGGAGTCGGAGCTCGTGGCGGGGCCGACCACGGAGTACACCGCCATCGGGTGGACGATCTTCGCCGCGGCGGAGTACGGGCACTCGGTCATCACCTCCGCGCTGGCGGTGACGCTCTTCCTCGGCGGCTGGAGCGGCCCCTGGCTGCCGCCCCTGGCGTGGATGGTCATCAAGACCGCGGTGGTCTTCGTGACCATCACGTGGATCCGCTGGTCGCTGCTGCGGCTGCGCTCCGATCAGCTCATGGCGCTGTGCTGGAAGTACCTGGTGCCCTTCGCGCTGATGCTGCTGCTCGTGGCGGGCATCTTCGCCCACGTGAGGTCCTGACATGGGCTACCTGCTCGCCACCTTCCAGTCGCTCTACGCGACGCTCCGCGAGGGGCTCAAGAAGCCGTCGACGGTGGAGTACCCGAAGGTCAAGCGGGAGCGGGCGCCGCGGCTCCGGGCCAGCTTCGCGCTCACGAAGGACGCCGAGGGCGACGAGAACTGCATCGGCTGCAAGAAGTGCGAGAAGGTCTGCCCGTCGGAGGTCATCGCCGTCACCATGGCGAAGAAGCCCTCGCCGGTGACGGGCAAGCCCCGCGGCTACGCCACCGACTTCACGCTCAACCTGCAGGCCTGCATCGTCTGCGAACTCTGCGTGCAGGTGTGCCCCACCGACGCCATCATCATGGTGCAAGACCAGGAGCGCCCCGGCTTCGAGCGCGAGGACCTGACGCTCACGATGGACCGGCTCTACCGGAACGCTGAGACGAAGGGCCGCTGGGCGTGGAGCAACGCCACCATCCTCGCGGAGCACCAGAAGCCGCCCGAAGCGCCGAAGCCCGCTGCGGCGGCGGCCCCGGCGAAGGCCGTCGCGCCGGCGGACGCACCGAAGCCCGCTGGTGCGGCAACCGGGCCGCAGGCCGTCGCGCCGAGCACGACAGCTCCGGTTGCCCCGACGAGCGCAGCTGTCGAGGCCGCGGCGGTGGTCGCCGTGCAGGTGACGAGCGTGACGGTGGAGCAGACCGCCAACGCGGTGGAGGTGACCACCACGGTGACGCAGGTGGCGGCCGTGATCGAGCCGGCGCCCGAGGCGGCGCCGCCCGCTGGCAGCAAGAAGGAGGGGGCGTGATGCTCTCGCAGGTCGCGTTCTTCGTGGTAGCCGTGGCGATGCTGGCGGCCGCCTTTCGCGCGGTGACGGCCCAGAACCTGGTGCACGCCGTGCTGTGGCTGGGGGTCACGCTGGCCGGCACGGCGGTGGCCTTCATCCTGCTCGACGCGCACTTCCTCGCGGCGATGCAGATCATCCTCTACACGGGCGGCGTCCTCACCCTGATGCTCTTCGGCGTGATGCTGACGCACCGCGATCCGGGCGTCTCCACGGTGCGCAACCCGAGCCATCACGTTGCCGCGGGCGTGGGCCTGGCCGGCGCGGTGCTGGCGATGCTGGTCGGCGCCATCCTCCGCACCACGCTCCCGTCGGCGCCCGCGGAGGGCTCCGACACCCGCGCGCTGGGCGTCGCCTTCCTGACGGACCACGTGCTGGCCTTCGAGGTGCTCTCGCTCCTGCTGCTAGGGGCGGTGCTGGGCGCCATCGTGATCTCCCGGCGGCGCGACGCGGGCCAGGAGTCGGACTCGCCGATGGCCAACATCCCGGCGCGCCGCAAGCTCGAGCTCGGAGGGACGCGCTGATGGGGCTCGCCGGGTACCTCCTGCTGGCCGCCGGGCTCTTCTCGCTCGGCGTGTTCGGCCTCGTCACGCGCAAGAACGCCGTCGGCGTGCTGGTGGCCGTGGAGCTCATGGCCAACGCCGTCAACCTGAACCTGGTCGCCTTCTCGCGCTTCCAGGAAGGCAACGTGGGGCAGGTGTTCGCGCTCTTCGCGATGGCCATCACCGTGGCGGAGGTCGTCGTCGGCCTCGCGCTGGTCATCCTGCTCTTCCGGGCGCGGGGCGACGTCACGCTCTCGCTCGCCAGCGAGCTGAAGGAGTGAGCCGTGCGGCCGATTGACTTGGGTCTGTTCGTCACCTTCCTCCCGCTGGCGACGGCGCTGCTGCTGGTGCTGGTGTCGCCGCTGCGCCGCACGGGGCTCATCGCCGGCCTGGTGTCGGTGGCGAGCGCGGTGGCCACCTTCGTGGGCGCCGCGGCGTTGCTGCTCGGCCGCTGGGGCGTCGACGCGGCGACCGTGCACGAGACCGTGAAGTGGCTGCCGCACGGAGCCCTGGGCGAGTCGGCCCACGGCCGCGGCGTCATCGAGCTGGGCGTGCACCTCGACGGGGTGTCGGTGACGATGCTGGTGGTCGTCACCTTCGTCGCGCTCTGCGTGCAGGTCTTCTCGCTCGGCTACATGGCCGACGAGCCGAAGGCCGACTTCGGCCGCTACTTCACCTGGCAGTCGCTCTTCCTCTTCGCGATGAACTCGCTGGTGGTGGCGCCGAACCTGCTCCAGCTCTTCCTGGGGTGGGAGCTGGTCGGCCTCGTGAGCTACCTCCTCATCGGCTTCTGGTGGAAGAAGCCGTCGGCGGCCCGCGCGGCGCTCAAGGCCTTCTGGATCACCAAGTTCGCCGACATGGGGCTCGTGGCGGGCCTCATCGTCCTCTTCCTCTCCACCGGCTCCTTTGACTGGACGGTGACGACGACGGCGGCCACCACGGTGACGCTGCTCCTCTTCCTCGCGGTGATGGGCAAGTCGGCGCAGTTCCCGCTCCACATCTGGCTGCCCGACGCCATGGAGGGCCCCACGCCGGTCTCCGCGCTCCTGCACGCGGCCACCATGGTCGCCGCGGGCGTCTTCCTCGTGGTGCGCGCCTTCCCGCTCTTCGAGCAGGCAGAAACGACGCTCACGGTGATGGCCTACATCGGCAGCTTCACCGCGCTCTTCGCGGCGGTGGTGGCGGTGGTGCAGACCGACATCAAGAAGGTGCTGGCCTACAGCACCTGCTCGCAGCTCGGCTACATGGTGGCGGCGCTCGGCGCGGGCAGCCAGGTCGCCGGCTTCTTCCACCTCACCACCCACGCCTTCTTCAAGGCGCTCCTCTTCCTCGCGGCGGGCAGCCTCATTCACGGGGTGCACTCCAACGAGCTGAGCCACATGGGCGGGCTGTTCAAGAAGATGAAGGTGACGTCGGTGGCCTTCATCATCGGGGCCCTGGCGCTCGCGGGCGTGCCGGGCCTCGCGGGCTTCTTCTCGAAGGACCTCATCCTCGAGGAGGTGCTGCACCGGGGCCTCTGGGCGCCGCTGGGCGCGCTGCTCGTCGCCGCCTTCCTCACCGCCTTCTACATGGGCCGGGTGATGTGGGTGGCGCTCTTCGGCCAGCCCTCGGAGCACGCCGCGCACGCGCACGAGTCGGGCCCGACGATGCTGGCGCCGCTGGTGGGGCTCTCGGTGCTGGCCGTCGTCACCGGCTACTTCGGGGCGAACCTCTCGGGGCTCTACGCGGCGCCGGTGCACTTCCACCTGAGCGCCATCGGCGTGGTGGCGACGGTGCTGGGGCTCTCGGGCCTGGGCCTCTCGTACTGGATGTTCGGCGCGCCGCAGGGCGGGGCGGCGCTGCGTGAGGCCTTCGCGCCGGTCGGCCGGCTGGCGCGCTCGGGCGCGGTGAACGGCTTCTTCGCCTGGAGCTACCAGGTGGTGATGACGCGGATCGCCGCGGCCATCGGCTGGTTCGATCGCTACGTCATCGACGGCCTGATGAACGGGATCGCCTACGGGACCCTGGAGGCGGGCGCGCGGCTGCGCGTGGTGCAGACGGGCCGGGTGCAGGACTACGTCTACGTCGTCGTCGCCGCGATGCTGCTCATCGGGCTCTACGGCGCCTTCGGGAGCAGGTGACGGCGATGGACTTCATCAACGACCACCTCCTGTCGATCATCGTCGCGGCGCCGGCGGTGGCGGCGGTGCTGCTGCTCATCATCGACGACGAGGCCCGCTACACCATGCGGCTCGTCTCGCTGGCCGGCGCGGCGGTGTCGCTCGCGGGCAGCGTGCAGGTGGCCCTGACCTACGACATGGCGGTGGGCGGGCTGCAGCGCGCCGAGCGCTACCCGCTGGTGCCGTCGCTGGGCATCGATCTCTCACTCGCGGTGGACGGGTGGGGCGTCTCGCTGCTGCTCCTCACCGGGCTCATCATCTTCGCGGGCGTGATGGCCACCTGGACGCTCCAGGATCGCACCCGGGAGTTCTTCGTTCTCCTGCTGGTGCTCGTCTCCGGCGTCTTCGGCGTCTTCGTCTCGCAGGACCTCTTCGTCTTCTTCCTCTTCTACGAGATCGCCGTGCTGCCGATGTACCTCCTCATCGGCATCTGGGGCAGCCGCGGCAAGGTGGCCGCAGACGGCCCCTTCGCCTTCGCGTGGAAGCGCTTCGACGTCGGCGGGCGCGAGTACGCGGCGATGAAGCTGACGCTCATGCTGCTGGTGGGGTCGGCCGCCATCCTCGTCGTCATCTTCGCGATGTACTTCACGGCCGGTGGGCGCACCTTCGACCTGGGCGTGCTCGGCCAGGCCACCTACCCGCGGGCGCTGCAGCTGTGGGCCTTCCCTCTCCTGTGGCTGGGCTTCGGCTCGCTGGCCGGCGTCTTCCCCTTCCACACCTGGTCGCCCGACGGCCACGCCGCCGCGCCGACCGCCGTGTCCATGCTGCACGCGGGCGTGCTCATGAAGCTCGGCGCCTTCGGGGTGATCCGCATCGGCATGATGCTGCTGCCGGAGGGCGCGGGCTACTGGGCGCCCTACGTGGGCGGCATCGCGGTGATCAACGTGCTCTACGGGGCCATCTCGGCCATGAGCCAGAAGGACCTCAAGTACGTCATCGCCTACTCGTCGGTGAGCCACATGGGCGTGGTGATGCTCGGCGCGGCGACGCTGACGGTGGACGGCTGGAACGGCGCCATCTACCAGATGTTCGCGCACGGCATGATGACGGGCCTGTTCTTCGCGCTCGTCGGCCTCGTCTACGATCGCGCGCACACCCGCTGGGTGCCGAGCATGGGCGGCTTCGCGAAGCAGATGCCGTGGGTCGCGGCCTTCTTCGTGCTCGCCGGCCTCTCGTCGCTGGGCCTTCCGGGGCTCGCCGGCTTCGTCGCCGAGTTCCTCGTCTTCCTCGGGGCCTGGCAGAGCAAGCACTGGTGGTGGGCGCTGCCGGGCATCGTGGGCGCGTGGGTGACGGCCATCTACGTGCTGCGCGCGGCCCGCGACATCTTCTTCGGCGACGGGCCGAGGTCCGGCGAGATCCACCACCTCGAGGACGTGAAGCGCTCGGAGTGGGGCGCCCTCTGGGTGCTCGGCGCCGGCCTCGTCGTCTTCGGCAGCTACCCGCGCCTCATCCTCGACTTCATCCACCTCTGCACCAACGAGTACCTCCCGCGCGCCCTCTCGGTGGCCGTGCAGGTGGCGCAGGTCCCGTGAGGAGCGAAGATGCCGACCGCCGCTGACCTCCAGCCTCTCTCTCTCGACCTGGCGCTGCTGGCCGCGACGCTGCTGCTGCTGGGCATCGACCTGGCGCTGCCGCACGGGCGAAAGCGCTGGCTGGGCTCGCTCGCCGCGCTCCTGCTGGGCGGGCTCTTCGTGCTCAGCTTCTTCATG
This sequence comes from uncultured Archangium sp., assembly GCA_964449625.1. Taxonomy (GTDB): domain Bacteria; phylum Myxococcota; class Myxococcia; order Myxococcales; family Myxococcaceae; genus Archangium_A. The sequence goes on along the minus strand of CAYUZK010000008.1, from coordinate 1,631 downwards.
GACACCTCCGGGAGCGCCTTCGGCGGCTCGTACGTCGGCGGCGCCTGGGCGCTCATGTTCAAGCGCATCGCGCTCGCGGCCGGGGCGCTGACCTGCCTGGGCGCGGTCGATCACGTCGATCACCACTTCCCCACGCGGCAGGGCGAGTTCTACCTGCTGCTCATGTTCAGCCTGCTGGGCATGACGATCCTCCCGGGCGCCAGGGACCTGCTCCTGTTCGTGGTGTCCTTCGAGTTGATGGGCATCCCGCTCGCGATGCTGGCCAGCTACGCGAAGACGGAGGACCTGACTGGTGTGCACCGCCACGCCCCGGAGGCGGGGCTCAAGCTGTACCTGGTGAGCGCCGTGAGCACCGCCATCACGCTCTTCGGGCTGTCCTACGTGTACGGCCTGACGGGCACCACGCGCCTCGAGGCCATCGCGCTCACGCCGCTCTCGCCGCTGCTGGGGCTGGGCATGATGCTCACCATCGCGGGCATGGCCTTCAAGGTGGGCGCGGTGCCCTTCCACATGTGGGTGCCCGACACGTACCAGGGCGCGCCGACGCCCTTCGTGGCCTTCCTCTCGGTCGCGCCCAAGGCCACCGGCTTCGCGGCGCTCACGGCGCTGCTGCTCGTGGCCTTCAAGAGCGACCGGCAGCAGGTGCTGGCCATCGTGCTCCTGCTGGCCCTGGCGTCGATCACCGTCGGCAACCTGCTCGCGCTGCCGCAGCAGGACGTGAAGCGCCTGCTCGCGTACTCGGGCATCGCGCAGGTCGGCTACATGCTCATCGGCCTGGTGGCGGGCGGCGCCTACGGCGTGGGCATGCTGCTCTTCTTCGTGGCCGGCTACGTGGCGACGAACATGGGCGCCTTCTTCGTGCTCGAGGCCATCGCCCCGCGGCGCACCGGCATCACGCTCGACGACGTGCGCGGGCTCTCGCGGCGCTCACCGTGGCTGGCGGCGGCGCTGCTGCTCTTCCTGCTCTCGCTGGCGGGCATCCCCTTCGTGGTGGGGTTCTGGGCGAAGCTCGCGGTCTTCATGGCCGCGTACCAGGCCGGCTATGGCTGGCTGGTCTTCTTCGGCGCGATGATGGCCATCGTGTCGCTCTGGTACTACCTGCAGGTCGCGCGGGCCGCGTACATGGGCGAGGCGCCCACGGGCGAGGTGGAGCAGGTGAAGGTCACCCCCACGCTCGCCCTGGCGATCGCGCTGTGCCTGTCGCTGGTGGTGGGCATGGGCGCCTGGCCGCGCCCCTTCATCGAGGGGGCGTCAGCCGCGGCGCAGGACTTCCTGGGCGAGGGGCCGCGGTGAGGGCTGCGGCCCCTGCCCGCGCGTCAGCCGGCCGGGTTCGGGTCGAGGGCGTCGCGCTTGCCCTCCTTGTCCTTCCACTGCTCGGCGTCGGGCAGGGCGTCCTTCTTGGTCGAGATGTTCGGCCACGTGGCGGCGTAGTCGGCGTTGAGGGCCTTGTACTCGTCCCACTTCGAGGGCAGGTCGCTCTCGGAGAAGATCGCCTTGGTGGGGCACACCGGCTCGCAGGCGCCGCAGTCGATGCACTCCTCGGGCTTGATCACGAGGAAGTTGGCGCCTTCGTAGAAGCAGTTGACGGGGCACACCTCGACACAGTCGGTGTACTTGCACTTGATGCAGGG
>CAYUZK010000007.1:0-68377 GCA_964449625.1 uncultured Archangium sp. | reverse complement strand
GACGCCGAGCTCCTGCTGCTCGCCGTCGGGGAAGGCGAGGGTGAAGAGCGGGTCGCAGCGCGCGACGAGGCGCACGCGCACCTCGAAGTCGTGCCCGTCGCGCTCCTTGTGGGTGGGCAGCTTCACCTCCACGGGGCCCACGAAGCGGCCCTCGGGCAGGGGCACGCGCGTCGACAGGAGCGGCACCCGCTGCACCGGGGCGCACGCCGCGCCGAGGAGCACCACCACGCACCACGCGGCCCGGGTCGTCTTCACGCAGGCGCCTCTCACGTCATACCCGTGCAGGAAATTCACCACACGCGAGACCTTGCCCCACCTTCGGGCCGACCTGCCGGCTTTCCGACAGGTGAGCGGGCGCCCCCAAAGTGCGAAGGTGCCGCCCCGGTGAAGACCCAGCGGCTCAACGTCGAGCAGGTCGAAGCGGCGGCGCTCGACGCGCTGTTCCGCCGCGGCGTGCAGCTGCGGCTCTACGCGGCGCCCTTCGTCTTCCTCACGGCGATGACCGTGCTGGCGCTCGACCCGACGCCGTGGCGGCGGTGGCTCGTGCTCCTCGCGGTGGGCCTGGCGGGGCTGCGTGTGTCCTTCGCCCTGCGGCGCGCGCGGCGAGAGGGCTTTCGCCGCCAGCAGCTCTACGAGCTGCTCCCGGTGCCGGCGACGCTGCTGCTCCTCGTCGTGGGCACCAGCGGCGGCGTCGACAGCCCGCTCCTCGTGGTGGCGCCGCTGGTCACCGTGTTCCTCGCGCTCTTCTTTCGCCCGGGCTACGGCGCGGCCTTCGCCGCCGCGGCCACGGTGGTGGTGCTCGCGCTCACCGCGGTCGCCGCCCTGGGCCTGGTGCCCGACTTCGTGCCGGCGGCCCTCGGCGGCGGCTCGGGCGCGTCGGCGACGCCCGCGATGCTCGTCTTGCGCGCGACCTTCGCGGTGCTGGCGCTCTGGTGGGCCTCGCTCATCGGCTGGGTGATGCGCGGGGCGTTTCAGTCTGCCACGCAGCGGGCCCTCGACGCCCGCGACGAGGTGCTGGTGATGCACGAGGAGTCGACGCACACGCTCACCACGCTCGCCGCGGAGATCGCCCACGAGCTCAAGAACCCCCTCGCCTCGGTGAAGGGCCTCGCGCAGCTGGTCGACCGCGAGGTCACCAGCCCCAGAGAGAAGGAGCGCCTGGGCGTGCTCCGCCGCGAGGTGGACCGCATGCAGGACATCCTCGAGTCCTTCCTCACCTTCAGCCGCCCCGTGGTGCCCCTGGACCTCTCGCCGGTGCCCCTCACCGAGCTGGTGGAGGAGGTGGTGGCGCTCCACGAGGGCGTGGCCCGGGAGCGGGCGGTGTCGTTTCGCCTCGACGCGCGCGCTGGCGTCGCGGTGCGCGCCGACGCGCGCAAGGTGAAGCAGGTGCTCGTCAACCTCGTGCAGAACGCGCTCGACGTGACCGCCGCCGGCGGCGCGGTAGACCTCGTGGTGGGCGCCGACGCGAAGGGCGCGCGCGTCTCGGTGATGGACCGCGGCCCCGGCGTCGCCGACGCCGAGCGCGTCTTCGAGCCCGGCGTCACCACCAAGCCCCGGGGCAGCGGCCTCGGCCTCACCGTCTCCCGCCTCATCGCCCGGCAGCACGGCGGCGAGGTGCGGCTCCTGCCCCGCGACGGCGGCGGCGTCGTCGCCGAGCTCACGCTCCCGGAGGCCCCCCCATGACGCACACCGTGCTGGTGGTCGATGACGACGCGGGCGTGCGCTACACGCTCAAGGGCCTCTTCGAAGACGAGGGCTTCTCGGTGCGCGAGGCCGCCGACGGCGCGCAGGGCCTCGCCGCGGTGGAGGCCGGCGGCGTGGAGCTGGTGGTGAGCGACGTGCGCATGCCCGGCCTCGACGGCCTCGCGCTGCTCGACCGCATCCAGGCGCTCCCCGCGCCGCGGCCGCGGGTGGTGCTCGTCACCGCCCACGGCAGCGAGCGCCTCGCGGTGGAGGCCATCAAGCGCGGCGCCCTCGACTACTTCAAGAAGCCCTTCGAGCTCGACGACGTGGTGGCCGTGGTGCGCCGCGCGCTCGGCACGGTGACGCTCGAGCGCGAGAACGCGCGCCTGTCGGGCGAGGTCTCGCTCCTGCGCAGCCTCGTCTTCGTCTCGCCGGCCATGTCGCGCCTCGCCGAGCTGGTGGCCCGCGTGGCGCCGCGCGACGTGACGGTGCTGCTCACCGGCGAGAGCGGCACCGGCAAGGAGCGCATCGCCGAGGCCCTCGTGCGCGGCTCGGCGCGCGCCGACCGGCCCTTCGTGCGCTTCAACTGCGCGTCGCTCACCGAGTCGCTCGCCGAGGCCGAGCTCTTCGGCCACGCGAAGGGGGCCTTCACCGGCGCCGTGCGTGCGCGCCCCGGGCTCTTCCGCGAGGCCGACGGCGGCACGCTGCTCCTCGACGAGGTGGGCGAGCTGGGGCTCGCGGTGCAGGCGCGGCTCTTGCGCGTGCTGCAAGAGGGCGAGGTGCGCCCCGTCGGAGAAGACCGGCCGGTGAGCGTCGACGTGCGGCTCGTCGCGGCCACGCACCGCGACCTCGCCGCCGAGGTGAAGGCCGGCCGCTTCCGCGAGGACCTCTTCTACCGGCTCAAGGTGGTGCACCTGCACGTGCCGGCGCTGCGCGAGCGGCCGGAGGACGTGCCCGCGCTCGCCCGGCACTTCTTCGCCCGCGCGGCGAAGGCCTTCGGCGTGCCGGCGGTGCAGCCCGCGGGGCCCGTGCTCGAGCGCCTCGCCGCGTGGTCCTGGCCAGGCAACGTGCGCGAGCTCGAGAACGCCATCGAGAGCGCCGTGGCCCTGAGCGCCGACGGCAGCATCGACCTGGCGCACCTCCCCGGCCCCGGCGGCGCCGAGGTGGAGGCGACGGCGGCAGGGCTCAAGGAGAAGATCGAGGCCTACGAGCGGGGGCTGATCGTCGCGGCGCTCGACGGGGCGAAGGGCAACGTCAGCGAAGCCGCGCGGCAGCTCCGCATCGGGCGCGCGACGCTGCACGACAAGCTCAAGAAGTACGGCCTCGGCGACGCCGGCGACGCCGACGCGCCCCCGGCACGGTAGGGTGTGCGCCCATGAGCGCCCCGCGTCGACCCACCGAAGAGCGCCGCCAGCAGATCGCCGAGGCCGCGCTGCGCATCATCAGCGGCAAGGGCGTGCACCGCCTCACCGCGCAGGAGCTCGGTCGCGAGGTGGGCATCGCCGACGGCACCATCTTCCGGCACTTCAAGGACAAGGCGGAGATCGTCCGCGCGGCCATCGGGCACCTCGAGGGCGTGCTCTTCAAGAACTTCCCCCCCGAGGAGGAGGACCCGCTGGTTCGCCTGCGCGCCTTCTTCGTCGGCCGCCTCACGCTCGTGCAGAAGATGCCCGCGGTGTTCCTCGCCGCCTTCAGCGACCGCCTCGAGGAGGCCGCCGGCGACGACGCCAGCGTGGTGCGCTCCCTCATCGAGCGCTCCCAGGCCTTCGTGCGCCAGACGCTCCGCGAGGCCCAGGAGCGCGGGCAGATCGACCGCGCGCTCGACCTCGACGCCCTCGCCCTGGTGGTCGTCGGCACCCTGCAGGCGGCGGCCTTCGCCCAGCAACGCAAGGCAAGTAAGGGTCGAATCGACCCCATGGTTGTCTGGCAAACGCTCGAAATCATGTTGTCGAGCGGCGGAGCGCGCTGATTTCATGAGGCAACTTGCAAGTAAGTGCTTGCAAGCATATGACTGCAGGCGTTCGCCCCGAAAGGACCGCGCATGTCGCCCTGCATCGCCCCCTCGACCTCGATGTTCCGCCGCGCGCGAGGCCTCCTGGGTCTCGGGTGCCTCGTCGCCGGCGCCAGCCTCGCCGGCGAGCCGCTGCGCCTCGACGTCGCGCGGGCGCAGGTGCTCGCGAGAGACCACAGCCCGGCGCTCGCGGCCCGCCAGGCGGCGGTGAACGCGGCCGACCACCGGCACCGCGCCAGCACGGCCCGGCTGCTGCCGCGCGTCTCGCTCACCGCCCGCTACGCGCGCCTGAGCTACGTCGCCCCGGGCGAAATCAGCCTCCCCTTCAGCCTGCCGAACCAGCCCGCGCCAGACCCCATTCGCCTCGGCGACCCCATCGAGAACGTCGTCAACACCAGCGTGGTGCTCGAGCAGCCCCTCTTCATGGGCCTCTCGCTCCTCAACACGCGGCAGGCCCTCTCGCTCGGCCACGAGGCGGCGACGCAGGCGCTGCGCCAGGAGGAGCAGGACCTGATCCTGCGCGCCGAGGAGGCCTACTACGGCCTCTACCGCGCCCGGCAGCTCCTCGAGGTGACGGAGCAGTCGCGCAAGGCCCTCGCCGCGCACCTCGAGCGCCTCGAGCGCCTCGCGAAGGAAGGCGCCACCACGCCGCTCGACGTGAGCCGCACGCGCACCCGCCTGGCCACCACCCGCGTGCAGCAGCTTCAGGCGCAGGCCGCGGAGGCCGTGGCCCAGCAGGCGCTCCTCACGCTGCTGGGCCTCGAGGCCGACGTCACGCTCGAGCTGACGCAGGACCTCGACGCGCCCCTGCCGCCCGTCGGTGACGAGCCCCTGGCCCAGGCCCTCGCGCGGCCGGAGCTCGTCGCGGCGCGCGCCCAGGCCGCGGCGAAGGAGGCCCAGGCGCGGGCCGCCGGCGGAGGCCTGTGGCCCCAGCTCTTCCTCCGCGCGAGCGCCAGCTACGACAGCCCCAACACCCGCTACTTCCCGCTCCGCAACGAGCTCAACTCCAGCTGGGACGCCGCCGTCGTCTTCTCGTGGACCGCGTGGGACTGGGGCGCCACCTGGCACACGCAGCGCGCGGCCGAGTTCGAGGCCCGGGGCGCGCGCCATGGCGTCGCCCAGCTCGAAGACGCCGTGCGCACCGACGTCGAGCGCCGCCGGCGCGAGGCCAGCACCGCCATCGAGCGCACGGGCGCGACCCGCGAGGCCGTGGAGGTCGCCGAGCAGGCCCTGCAGCGCGCGCAGCGCCTGTGCGACGCCGGCCAGGCCCCGTGCGTCTTCGTGCTCGACGCAGAGGCCGAGCTCACCCGCCTCCGCGCGGACTGGGTGCAGGCGCGCATCGACACCCGCGTGGCCCACAGCCAGCTCCGCCGCGCCACGGGAACGCTGTCTTCATCACCGGAAGGGACGCCATGACCTCGTCGCGCCTGCTGTCGGCCACTCTCCTCGTGGGCCTCGCGGCCTGCGGCAAGCCCGCCCCCACGGGCACCGCCCCGCCGCGCGCCGTGCGCGTGGAGGCCGTCACCTCGCGCCCCGTCGCGCAGGGCGCCCGCTACGCCGGGGTGCTCGAGGCGCGCGTGCAGCTCGACCTCGCCTTCCGCGCGCCGGGCCGCGTGGCCAGCGTGGGCCAGGTGACGCTGCCAGGCCAGGCGCCGCGCGCGCTGCAGGAAGGTGACCTGGTCAAGGTGGGCGACGTGCTGGCCACGCTCGACCAGGCCGACCTCCAGCGCCAGCGGGGCGCCGCCGCCGGGAGCGCCGCCAGCGTGGCCGCCCAGGTCAACCAGTCGCGCACGGGCCTCGCCCAGGCCGAGCGCGAAGTGACCCGCGCCCGCAAGCTCTTCGCCAACGGCGACCTCGCCCAGGCCGACCTCGACCGCGCCGAGGCCGCCTTCGCCTCGGCCGGTTCCACCCTCGCGTCGCTCGAGGCGCAGCACCAGGCGCGCCTCGACCAGCTCGCCTTGAGCCGCAACACCCTCGTCGACGCCACGCTGCGCAGCCCCATCGACGGCGTCATCGCGCGCAGGGCCATCGACCCCGGCGAGCTGGTGGCGCCCAACGTGCCCGTCTTCTCGGTGGTGGACCTCGCCGAGCTGCGCGTGGTGCTGGGGGTGCCCGACACGCGGGTCAACCTCCTGCAGCTGGGGGCCACGGTGCCGGTGGCGGTGGAGGCGCTCCCCGGGCGGCCGCTGGTGGGCACCGTCTCCAAGGTGGCGCCTACGGCCGACCCGGCTCTGCGCACCTACGCGGTCGAGCTCCGGCTGCCCGGCACCGGGGGCCTGCGCCCGGGCATGACGGCCACCGCGCTCCTCGGCGGCGACGCCGAGCAGGTCGCCCCGGTGCTGCCGCTGTCCGCGGTGGTGCGGAACCCGGCGGGCGGTGGCTACGGCGTCTTCCTGCTCTCCGGGGAGCGCACGGTGCGCTTCGCGCCCATCGAGGTGGCCGACCTGCTCGAGAACGACGTCATCGTCGCCTCCGGGCTCGAGACGGGGCAGCGCGTGGTGGTGCACGGCGCGCAGTTCCTCCGGGCCGGCGAGACGGTCGAGGTGCTGCCGTGAACCTCGCGCGCGTCTTCGCCGAGAAGCCGCAGATCGGCTGGGTCGCGATGGTGGGCGTCCTCGTGTGGGGCGGCGTCTCGTACGTGCAGATGCCCCAGCGGAAGGACCCGGAGATCAAGATCAAGACGGCCGTCGTCACCACCGTCTGGCCGGGCGCCAGCGCCGCCGACGTCGAGCAGCTCGTCACGCGGCCCATCGAGCTCCTCGCCGGGCAGGTGGCCCACGTCGACGTCATCACCTCCACCTCCCGCGCCGGGCGCTCGACGGTCTTCGTCACGCTCGAAGACGCGCTGTCGCCCACGAAGGTCGACCCGGTGTGGGAGGACCTCCGCGCGCGCCTGGAGACCGTGAAGGGGCTCCCGGCGACGGCGATGCGGCCGCTCCTCAACTCCCACTTCGGCGACACCGCGACGCTCGTCTTCTCCCTGGCCAGCCCCCCGGCCGACCCGGTGGAGCTCTCGCTGCGCGCCGACGTCATCCGCCGCGCGCTGGCCTCGCGCCGCGCGCTGTCGGCAGACCCGGCGAACCGGCAGAGCACCGTCATCGTCTACCCCGACGGCGTCGAGCCCGGCCGCGTGGCCTCGGCGGCGGCGCAGTACGTGGCCCGCGGCAGGGCCCTGGGCGCCCTCGACGACGCCGCGGTGCACGCCGGCGCGCGCTTCGTCGCCATCGACTTCACCCCCCGCTCCGAGGAGAAGCTCGCGCAGCTCGACGCGGCCTTCCTGCGCGACGTGGTGGGCCCGGAGCAGCCGCACCCCGACGTCTGGGGGCCGGTGCGCGTGGGGCCCCTCGCGGAGCTGGAGCCGCGCCTCGCCGCGGTGGCGCCCGACAAGTACAGCTACCGGGAGCTGGACGACGCGGCCCGCCTCGCGCGCGACGAGCTGGCGCGCATCGAGGGCGTGGGCCGCGTCGAGCTGCACGGCGTGGTGCCCGAGCGCGTCTCGCTGCTCTTCTCGCAGGAGCGCCTCGCCGCCCTCGGCGTCAACCCGCGCGCCATCGCCCAGGCGCTGCGCAGCCGCAACGCCGCGCTCCCCGGCGGCACGCTCAACACCGGTGAGCAGCTGCTGCTGGTGGACCCCGGCGCCAGCTACGACGCGGCCGCCGACATCCTCGACACGGTGGTGGCCAACACCCCCGACGGCAAGGCCGTGTCCGTGCGCGACGTGGCCGAGGTGCGCCGCACCTACGACGCCGCCTCGGACACCAGCTGGCTCGCCTGGCGCGGCCCCGACGGCGCCTGGCGCCGCACGCGCTCGGTGGCGGTGGCGGTGCAGGCGCGCTCCGGCGTGCAGGTGACGGCCCTCGGCGAGGCGCTCGACGCCGCCATGGCCAGCCTGCGCGGGCGGCTGCCGGAGGACCTCGAGGTGGTGCACACCACCGACCAGCCGGAGCTGGTGAAGGACAAGATCTCCGAGTTCATGCGCAGCCTCCTCGAGGCGGTGCTCATCGTCATCGCCGTGGCCCTCGTCTTCATGGAGCGGCGCAGCGCCATCCTCGTGTCCGCCAGCATTCCCCTCACGCTGGCGATGACCTTCGGCGTCATGCAGCTGCTCGGCATCCAGCTCCAGCAGGTGTCGATCGCCTCGCTCATCATCGCGCTCGGGCTCCTCGTCGACGACCCGGTGGTGGCCAGCGACGCCATCAACCGCGAGATCGCCGCCGGCGTGCCCCGCGTACGCGCGGCGTGGCAGGGGCCGACGAAGCTGGCGAAGGCCATCTTCTTCGCGACCCTCACCAACGCCGTCGCCTTCGCGCCGCTGCTCCTCATCAAGGGCAGCATGGGCGAGTTCATCTCGTCGCTGCCCATCGTGGTGGTGGTGGCGCTCTTCGCCAGCCGCATCGTCTCCATGACGTTCATGCCGCTGCTCGGGCGCTACCTGCTCCGCGGGCAGAAGGGCTACGAGGCGGCGCTCGAGGGCACCGGCCGCTCGGCGGAGCTCGCGCGCCAGTACAACGCCCTCACCACGTGGATGCTGGACCACAAGAAGCTCACCTTCGCCGCCTTCACCATCTTCCTCGTCGCGGGCCTGGCGCCGGCGGTGCTGGTGAAGACGCAGTTCTTCCCCGAAGAGCCGATGAACCGCTTCTACGTGCACGTGCGGCTGCCGGAGGGCTCGGACCAGCGCGCCACGCAGCGCCTCGCCGACGAGGCCCGCGAGCTGCTCCTGCGGCACGAGGGCGAGCGCCTCGAGCGCCTCACCATGTTCGTCGGTGACGGCGGGCCCCGCTGGTGGAGCAACGTCGCGCCGGAGCCGCGCAACCCGGCCTACGCGCTGCTCATCGTGCAGACCCGCGACGAGCTCCAGACGCGCGACGTCATCCGCCGCGCGCAGGACCTCCTGACCCGCTCCATCGCCGGCGCGCGCTTCGAGGTCTTCTACTTGTCGTCAGGCGCCCCGGCGACCATCCCCGTGGAGGTGCGGTTGAGCGGCCCCGACGTCGCCACCTTGAAGCGCCTCGCGGAGCAGACGCGGGCCATGCTCCGCGAGATCCCCGCGACGGGCGACGTCACCGACGACTGGGGCGCCGAGGCCCCCAGCCTCAAGGTGAGCATCGACGACGTGCGCGCGAACCGGGCAGGCGTGACGCGCGAAGACGTGGCCTCGGCCTCGATGCTCGCGCTGAGCGGCCAGGCCGTGACGCAGCTGCGCGACGGTGACCGCCTCATCGACGTCACGCTGCGCCTGCGCCCCAGCGAGCGCACCAACGCCACCAGCCTCCGCGGGCTCTCGGTGTGGAGCTCGCGCACCAACCGGGCCGTGCCCCTCGAGCAGGTGGGCGTGGTGCAGCTCGACCACCAGCCGCAGAAGATCGTCCGCTACCGCCAGGAGCGCACCATCACCGTCGGCGCGATTCCCCAGCCGGGCCAGCTCGCCTCCACCGTCTTCAAGGACGCGCGGCAGAGGCTCGAGCAGCTCGAGCTCCCGCCGGGCTACCGCCTCACCTGGGGCGGCGAGTTCGAGCAGCAGGCGCGGGCCTTTGGGCACGTGCGCATCGCGCTGGTGGTGTCGGTGCTGCTCATCTTCCTCGTGCTGGTGTGGCAGTTCGAGAGCGTCTTCAAGCCGCTCATCGTCTTCGCCTCCATTCCTTTCGGGCTGGTGGGTGCCATCCTCGGGCTGGTGGTGACCAACACGCGCTTCGGCTTCATGGCCTTCCTCGGCGTCGCCAGCCTCATCGGCGTCATCGTCAGCCACATCATCGTGCTCTTCGACTTCATCGAGGAGTCACGGGAGCACGGGGTGCCCCTGCACCGCGCCGTCATCGACGCGGGCCTCGTGCGCCTGCGCCCGGTGCTGGTGACGGTGCTGGCCACCGTGGGCGGCCTCATTCCCCTCGCCATGAACGGCGGGCCCAAGTGGCAGCAGCTCGTCTACGTGCAGATCGGCGGCCTGCTCCTCGCGACGCTCGTCACCAAGGGCGTGGTGCCGCTCTTCTACGTGCTCTTCGTGGAGGACCTGAAGTGGGTGCCCTGGGAGCGCACGCCGCCCGATGACGCGCCGGCCGCCGCCCCGGCCGCCGCCCCGGTCGTGCCCCCACCGGCGCACCCCGCGCTCGGCGAAGGAGGTGCCTGAGATGACGACGTCACCCCCGAAGGTGGACCTGCTGGTGGTCGGCGCCGGGCCCACGGGCCTCGTGGCGGCCATCGAGGCGCTCCGGCATGGCCTGTCGGTGCGCGTCGTCGACCAGGCCGAGCGCCGGAGCCCGCACTCGAAGGCGCTCGTGCTGCACGCCCGCTCCCTCGAGGTGCTCGACGACCTCGGCTGCATCGACGCCGTGCTCGCGGCCGGCCGCCCCTTCGTCGCGCTGAACGTGCTCGCCCCGGGCCGCACGCTCGGGCGCATCGAGTTCAGCCGCCTCGACTGGGGCGGCGCGCCGTACCCCATGTGGCTCACCATTCCCCAGTCGGAGACCGAGCGGTGCCTCGAGGAGCGCCTCGTGGCGCTGGGCGGCCGCGTGGAGCGACCGCTGTCGCTGCGCTCGCTGAAGAACGCGCCCGACGAGGTGGAGGCGGAGCTGGTGCACCCCGACGGGAGCGCGGAGCCGTGCCGGGCCTCGTGGCTGGTGGGGGCCGACGGCGCGAGCAGCGGCGTGCGGCGGGCCCTGGGCACGCCCCTCGAGGGTGACACCACCGGCGAGCTCTTCGTGCTGGCCGACGTGGCCATGGAGTCGACCCTGGTGGACGGCGAGGGCTACAACGTGCTCGCGCCCGACGGCGTGCTCCTCATCGTGCCCATGCCGACGCCGGGCCGGGTGCGGCTCATCGCCCACCTCGCGCGAGAGAAGCCCGAGGCGCCGCCCACCGTCGACCTGCCGATGCTGCAGCGCCTCGTCGACGTGCGCACCGGCCTGTCCACGCGGCTCTCGTCACTCGGGTGGACGTCGGCCTTCTCGCCCAAGCACTTCATGGCCAGCGCGCTGCGGCGCGGGCGGGTCTTCCTCGCGGGCGACGCCGCGCACATCCACTCGCCGGTGGGCGGGCAGGGGCTCAACACCGGCATCCAGGACGCCTACAACCTCGTGTGGAAGCTGGCAGCGGTGCACCGGGGAAGGGCGCGCGACGCGCTGCTCGACAGCTATCAGGCCGAGCGCCACGCGGTGGGCGAGCGCATGATTCGAGGCGTGCGCCGCGCCACGCAGGGCCTCACGCTGCGGTTGCCGCTCGCGCAGGCGGTGCGGAACCGCGTCGCCGGCGTCGCCCTGGGCCTCCAGCGGGTGCGCAACCAGCTCGGCGCTCCCCTGGGCATGCTCGGGCTCCGCTACGCACCGGGCGTCGCGGTCGCCGCGCAGGTGGCGCCGGGGAGCCCCCGCACGGGAGAGCGCGCGCCGCAGCAGGGCTCGACGCCGCAGCTGAGCCGCCTCCTCCACGGCACGCACCACACGCTCCTCGTCTTCGATGGTCTCCGCGGCGGCCTGGCCGAGGCCGACGTCGAAGCGGTGACGGCCCTCGCGCGGCGCCTGGCCGGAGACGCCGTGGTGGTGGCGAGGGTTCGCCACGGGAGAGACGCCCCGCGCGGAGCGCTCGAGGACGGCGACGGAGCCCTGCACCGCGCCTTCTCGGCTGACGCCCCGCTGCTGGTGTGGATCCGCCCGGACAAGTACCTGGCGTTTCGCGGTCCGCCGAGCGCCGACGGCATGCTGCGGGCCTGGCTCGAGGACGTCTTCGAGCGCCCCAGGCCGTAGCCGGCGGCGGCCGGCACTGCTGTGCGAGTGCCAGTGAGCCCCGCGCGTCGGCGGGGCCCCGTCAGCGGCCGGCCGCGATGCGGGCCTTCGCCATCACCACGTCCAGCGGCGGGTGGTCGCCGGCGGTCGCGGAGGCGTAGCTCCACACGGCCTCGCCGCCGCGCTTGACCACCACCACGCCGCCCTGCTGCCACGGGTCGCCGGCCGTCTTCCGCTGGCTGAAGCCGGCCTTCGCCGCGCGCAGCCCGTGGAGCCACACCCGCGGGTCGAGGAGCATGGCGCGCTGCCGCGTGAAGCCGAGGAAGCGGTAGCTCAGGCGCCGGGGGTCCACCCACACCGGCACCTCGAGGCCCAGCTCCTGCCGGAAGTCGGCGGCCATCAGCGCGTTGCCGCTCGCCACGAAGACGAGGTCGACGCCGAGGTCCGAGAGCTCTTGCTGTCGTGACCGGAACCCGGCCACCTGCTCGCGGCAGAACAGTCAGCCAAAGTGCCGGAGCCAGACGAGCACCGCCGGCCGCGCGGCCCAGGCCGAGGCCACCGTCACCGGCTGCCCCTGCCAGTCTTTGAGCTCGAGGCGGCCCAGGCCCTGCGTGTCGACGATCATGAGGAGCCACTTTCCTTACCGGCGCGCGCGCCGTTCGCAAGGCGAAGTTCAGCCGGCCGGGTGCTGGCGGATGACGTCGCACAAGCGCGCGAGCGCCTCGAGGAGCACGGGCTCCGGCGTCACCAGCGGCGGCAGCACGCGCAGGGTGTGGCCGTGGGTGTCCTTGCAGAGCAGGCCCGCCTCCCGGGCGAGGCGCTCCGAGAGGGCATGCGCGATGTCGTCGGTGAACTGAATGGCGATCATCAGGCCCCGGCCGCGCACCTCGCGCACGTGGGGCACCCAGGCCAACTCCCGCCGGAGCAGGGCCAACGCCTTCTCGCCGAGCGCCGCGGCGCGCTGCGGGAGCTGCTCGTGCTCGAGCACCTCGAGGGCCGCCAGCGCCACCGCCGCTCCGAGCGGGTTGCCGCCGTAGGTCGAGCCGTGGGTGCCCGGCGTGAAGCGGTCGAGCACCTCCGCCAGCCCGCACACCGCGGACACCGGGTACACGCCGCCCGAGAGCGCCTTGCCCAGGCACATCAAATCGGGCCGCGCCCAGTCGTGCTGCCAGGCGAACATCTGCCCCGTGCGCCCCAGGCCCGTCTGCACCTCATCGAAGGCGAGGAGCACCCGCGCTCGCGTGCACGCCGCGCGCACCTTCGGCAGGTAGTCGTCGGACGGAATGATGACGCCGGCCTCACCCTGGATGGGCTCGAGCAGCACGCCCACCGTCTTCGGGCCGATGGCCGCCTCGAGGGCCGCGGCGTCGCCGAAGGGCACCTTCACGAAGCCCGGCGTGAGCGGCCCGTAGTGCCCGAAGCTCGTGGGGTCGGTGGACAGGCTCACCGCCGTCACCGTGCGGCCGTGGAAGTTCTCGGCGGCGACGATGATCTCCCCCTCGCCGTCGGGCACGCCCTTCACCTCGCAGCCCCAGCGGCGCATGGCCTTGAGCGCCGTCTCCACCGCCTCGACGCCGGTGTTCATCAGCAGCGCGCGCGGGAAGCCCGTCACCACCGAGAGCCGCTCGAGGAGCCGGCCCATGAGCTCGTTGTGGAAGGCGCGCGAGGTGAGCGTCAGCCGCCAGGCCTGCGTCTCGAGGGCCTGCACGATGTGCGGGTGACAGTGGCCCTGGTTCACCGCGGAGTAGGCGGAGAGGCAGTCGAGGTAGCGGCGGCCCTCCACGTCCCACACGAAGCAGCCCTCGCCGCGCTGGAGCACCACCGGCAGCGGCGCGTAGTTGCGCGCCCCGAAGGTCTCGGCCTGGCGAATGAGCTCGGCCGCGCTCGGGCCGGGCGGCTCGACGGGAGAGGGCGGCTGCCGGGCGACCTGCTCCACGCGCGCCAGGAGCGAGGGCCCGCTGCGCTGCACCCAGCGGTACCTCACGCGGGCCACCGGCGCGGGGAGCGTCATGAAGCGGTCGAGCCGCGCGGGGCTCGCGTCGAGGATGACGGCGGGCCCGGCGCGGCGCATCGTCTCGAGCAGCTCGCCCCGCTGCGCCTCGGAGTAGCCCAGCGCGGGCAGCACGGGGCCCAGGTGCGGGGAGTCGCGGTAGGCCTGCGCGATGGTGCCGACGGCGAAGGGCCGCGGGTCCACCACCTCGGCCGCGCCGCCCTGCATGGCGGCGACGATGCCGGCGCCGGTGGCCATGCCGCCGTGGGTCAGCGTCGGGCCGTCCTCCACCACCAGCACTCTGCGGCCGCGCGCGGCCTCGGCGGGCTCGAGGTGCACCTCGAGGTCCGACTCCACCAGCGTCGCGGCGGGCGCCAGGCGGGCGATGTTGGCGCGCACCGTGGCGAGGGCCTCGCTCGACGCCGACGACACCTTGTTCAGCACCACCACGTCGGCCAGCCGCAGGTTCGTCTCGCCCGGGTACCACGCGGCCTCGTGGCCGGGGCGCAGCGCGTCCACCACGGTGACGACGAGGTCGGCGGCGAGGAACGAGAAGTCGTTGTTGCCGCCGTCCCACAGCACGACGTCGGCCTCGGCCTCCGCCGCGGAGAGGATGGCGCGGTAGTCGACGCCGGCCCACACCGTGAGCCCCGCCTCGAGGTAGGGCGCGTACTCCTCGCGCTCCTCGATGGTGCAGGCGTGCCGCCGGAGCGCCGCCTCGCTGTCGAACTTCTGCACCCGCTGCTCGACGAGGTTGCCGTAGGGCATCGGGTGCCGCAGCACGGCCACGCGCAGGCCCGTCGAGGCGAGGTGCCTGGCCAGCACGAGCATCACCGGGCTCTTCCCGGCGCCCGTGCGCGTGGCCACCACCGCGATGACGGGCTTCGTCGCGCGAAGCTGCGTGTGACGAGGCCCGAGCAGCACGAAGCTGGCGCCGGCCGCCTGCACCAGGCTCGCCCGGTGCATCACCTCTTCGTGCGAGAGGTCGCTGTAGGCGAAGAAGACGAAGTCCACCCGGAGCTTCGCGATGAGCGCCGGCAGCTCCGCCTCGAGGTGGATGGGGATGTCGGCGTCGTAGCCGGGGCCCGCGAGCGTCTTCGGGAAGGCGCGCGCCTCGATGAAGGGGATCTGCGCGGCCGTGAAGGCCACCACCTCGAAGTCCTGGTGCGCGTGGAAGAAGGTGAAGAAGTCGTGGAAGTCGCGCCCGGCGGCGCCCATCACGATGCAGCGGTGAGCCATGTCCCCGTCCTCCTCGAGGCGCCCAGCGTGCGCCCTCAGCGGCAGACTCGCCAGCGAAGAACGCCCCGCGCCCCAAACGACGACGCGCCCGACCTCCTGGGGAGATCGAGCGCGCGGGTCCAGCGAGCCGGGGAGGCCTGGGGGCTTAGCCCTTGAGCGCCTCGGCGCCCGAGACGATCTCCACCAGCTCCTTGGTGATGAGCGCCTGGCGGCTGCGGTTGTAGAAGAGCGTCAGCGAGCCGATCATGTCACCGGCGTTGCGCGTGGCGTTCTCCATCGCGGTCATGCGCGCGGCGTGCTCGGCGGCGAAGCTCTCGAGGAGCGCGCGGTACACCTTCACCGAGACGGCCTTGGGCACGAGCTGCTCGAGCACCGCCTGCGGGGTGGGCTCGTACTTGTAGTCCACCAGCGACTCGCCGGCCTTGCCCTCGCCGGCCTTCGCCTCGAAGGGCAGCAGCTGGTTGAGCGTCGGCACCTGCGCGATGGCCGAGACGAACTCGTTGTAGAGCAGGAACACGGCGTCGACCTCGCCGTCGAGGAAGCGCTGGCTCAGCTCCTTCGCCAGCCCGTCGGCCGTCGCGTACGACAGCCGCTGGTAGGTGCCCGGGTTGTCCTTGCGGATGCCGATGCCCCGGCCGCGGAGGAAGTCGTGGCCCTTGCGGCCGATGGTGGTGACGGTCACCTCCGCGCCCTGCTCGGCGATCCACTTCAGCGCGCGGCGGTTGATGTTGGCGTTGAAGCCGCCGGCGAGGCCGCGGTCGCTCGTCACCACCACGAGCTCGACCTTCTTCGCCGGGCGCCGCGACAACAGCGGGTGGCTCAGGGCGCCGGGCTCCGAGCGCCCGATGAGGGTGGACATCACGGCGTCGAGCGTCTGCGCGTAGGGCCGGGCGGCGATCACGCCCTCCTGGGCCTTCCGGAGCTTGGCCGCCGAGACCATCTTCATGGCCTTGGTGATCTGCCGGGTGTTCTTGACCGAGCGGATGCGCTTGCGGATGTCGCGGAGTGAGGCCATGGCGCCGGCGCCATAGAGGTCACTGGAAACCAAGTCAACGAGGAAGGTGCCCTGACTCCAAGCCCTTGAAGGAACTTGGCCTCGCGGCGGGCGCAAGCGGTGCACACCTTGCTATACCCACACGGCTTTGCGACCGCCTCCCTCGACCCTTTTTCCGCCGCTGGTGTGTGCGCTGGCCGCCCTCTCGGTGGCCGGCTGCGAGTGCGGCCGGGAGCGCCTCCAGCAGACCCTGCCGCCCGGGGTCCGCGTGGACACCTACAACCAGGAGGCGGCCTCGAAGATCGACGTGCTGTGGATCATCGACAACTCCGGCTCCATGGCGCCGCGGCAAGAGAACCTGGCGCGCAACTTCCAGTCCTTCATCCAGGAGTTCGCCCGCAACGCCATCGACTACCGCATGGCCGTCACCACCACCGACATCTTCAAGGACGCCGGCCGCTTCGTGGGCAACCCGCGCATCCTCTCGCCGCAGACGCCCAACGTGGCCGTGGCCTTCGCCAACAACGTGCGGGTGGGCACCAACGGCAGCCCGTACGAGGTGGGCCTCGAGGCGGCGCGCCTGAGCCTCGAGCTCCAGGGCCAGGCCAACGACGCGGCGGTGCTCCAGTGCAAGGCGGCGTGCAAGGCCAACGCGCCGGCGTGCCCCGGGGAGTGCGAGACGAACACCGTCTTCCAGTTCCTCCGGCGCGACGCGTACCTCTACCTCATCTTCGTCACCGACGAGGAGGACCGCTCCAGCCAGGACGTGCGCTTCTTCTACCGCTACTTCGAGACGGCCAAGGGCGTGGGCAACGACGGCATGGTGACGACGGCGGCCATCATGGGCGACGCGCCCACCAACCGCTGCGGCGCCACGCCCGGCGTGCGCTACCAGGCGCTCTCCGACCTGACCGGCGGCGAGGTGGGCAGCATCTGCGACGACAACTTCTCGGTGACCCTGGGCAAGCTCGCCCGCAACGCCGTGGGCCTGCGGCGCAAGTTCTCGCTCCAGGTGGCGCCCAACCTCGAGACGCTGCAGGTGCGCCTGCGCTACCCGTGCAACGCCCCGGCGGACCAGACGGCGAGCTGCGTGAACCTCGACCGCTCCGCCTGCGAGGGCAACCCGGCCGACTCGTACAACCTCGTGTGCACGCCGCGGCAGGGCGCGCCCGACGGCTGGGTCTACGAGCCCGGCGGCAACCTCGTGTTCTTCTCGGGCGAGTCGGTGCCCGGCCTCTCGGCCCAGGTCGAGCTGCAGTACTACGAAGAGGGGAAGGGGCCGTGAAGCGCGCCGCCCTGTCGCTCCTCGTCTGTCTCGCGGCCTG
Organism: uncultured Archangium sp.; assembly: GCA_964449625.1. Classification (GTDB taxonomy): domain Bacteria; phylum Myxococcota; class Myxococcia; order Myxococcales; family Myxococcaceae; genus Archangium_A. The sequence continues at coordinate 51,420 of CAYUZK010000007.1, read as the reverse complement.
CGAGACCAACATCCTCCAGGAGGTGCGCCCGCGCCTGGCGCCCCCCGGCTCCCCGGTGGACTTCGGCACGCTGCCCGTCCTCAACACCAGGTCCCTCGAGGTGCCGCTCCTCAACGTGGGCCGGCTCAAGCTGTCGGTGAGCAACGTCGCCCTCGGCGCCGACGACGGCATCTTCCGCGTGGTGTCCGCGCCCGAGCTCGTCGAGAGCGGCGTCACCGAGCCCCTCGTCGTCACCTTCACGCCGCTGGCTGAGCAGTCGTACGAGAACGTGCTCACCTTCGAGACCGACGACGAAGAGAACCCCACCGTCTCGCTCACGCTGCTGGGGCAGGGCAGCACCCGGGCCGCCCTCACCCTCGAGCCCGCGATGCTCGACTTCGGGCGCGTGGCCGAGTGCGCCTCGGCGGTGCAGGTGCTCACCATCACCTCCACCGGCACGGCCGACCTCGTCATCGACGACATCGCCTTCACCGACGACACCTCCAGCGCCTTCAGCTTCGTCGGCTCCACGCGCACGCCCGCGGTGGTGAAGACCGTCGGCGCCAACGGGCTGCCCGAGCAGCTCCAGCTCACCGTGCGCGTGGCCGTCGCCGGGGGCACCGAAGGGCCGCTCACCGGCGGCATCCGCCTCAAGACGACGGACCCCGACCAGCGCGAGCTCGTGGTTCCGCTGAGCGCCACCGTCAACCGCGCGCCCGTGGCCACCATCGCCCCCTTAGGCAACGGCGCGCCGGGGCAGACCATCACCCTCGACGGCTCGGCCTCGGCCGACCCCGACGCCGACGACCCGCTCACGTACAGGTGGACCATTCGCAGCAAGCCGCTCGCCTCGGGCACCACCATCGCCTCGCCGGAGAACGCGACGACGCAGATGACGCTCGACCCCACGGTGCCCGGCGCCTACGAGGTGCAGCTCGACGTCACCGACGCCGCTGGCGCGAAGTCGTGCACGCCCGCGCGCGCCACGGTGGTGGCCTCGCCCGCGCAGAAGCTCCTCGTGGAGCTCTTCTGGGACAACCCGGGCACGGACCTCGACCTGCACGTGCTGCGCTCGACGCAGTCGCTGCTCTTCACGCCGCCCGACGACTGCTACTACCAGAACCGCACCCCCGACTGGGGCGTGCTCACCGACACCACCGACGACCCGGAGTTCGTCCGCGACGCGCTCACCGGCTACGGCCCCGAGGTGTTCGGCTACGTCAACCCCATCGACTCGACCTTCCGCGTCGCCGTGGTGTTCCAGAACGACCTGCTCAACCCGAACCCGGCCAGCAAGGCGACGGTGCGCATCTACCTCTACGGCGTGCTCAAGGCGGAGCTGAGCAAGACGCTCGCGCGCAAGGACGACATCTGGGAGGTCGCCGACGTCACCTGGCCCAGCGGCGACATCTCGGTGTTCCAGTGAGGCGCCTGGTCTTCGCCAGCCTCGTCGTGCCGGCGCTGCTGGCGTGCCCGCCGCGCGTGCAGCCCCAGCCCGACGCCGGCCGCGAGCCCGAGTGCCAGACGCGCGCCGAGTGCGACGCGGGCCTGGTGTGCACCACCGAGCAGTTCTGCACCACCTGCAGCACCTCGGGGCAGTGCAGCGTCAAGGAGGCCTGCGACGCCGACACGCGCCTGTGCGCGCTGCGCGAGGGCTGGGGCACCGCCTGCGCCGTCAACGACGACTGCCAGGCCGGCTCGTGGTGCAAGCAGGGGCTCTGCCTCCCTCGCGCCGAGGTGTCGCTGTGCCCCGGCGGCGAGACGAGCGAGTGCCCGCAGGGCGAGCGCTGCAACCGCGTCACCCTCGTGTGCGAGGAGGACCTGGGCTGCTCCACCAGCGACGACTGCTCCGCGGGGGAGATCTGCAACACCGGCAGCCGCGCCTGCCAGCCGCGCTGCACCGTGGACACGCAGGCCGACGTCTGCGCCGCGGGCCAGCGCTGCGTCGCCGAGAAGTGCGTGCAGTGCGCCACCGACGCCGAGTGCGGCGCGGGCCTCACCTGTGACACCGCCGGCAACTGCAGCGCGGGCAGCCGCTGCTACACCGACCGCGACTGCGCCGTGCCGCTGGTGTGCCTGGTGCAGACGGGCGCGTGCCTCCCGAAGGCGCCGGCGTGCCGCACCGACGACAACTGCGCGGCCAACCAGCGCTGCGACGTGCCCTCCGGCCGCTGCGTCGCGCGCGAGTGCCAGCCTGACCGCTACGAGCCCAACGACGACGACACGAAGGCCTTCTCCGTGGCGCCCGGGCCGTACCGCGACCTGACGCTGTGCCCCGGCGACGTCGACTGGTTCGCCATCGCCCTCTCGCGCGGCGACCTGCTGGGCGTCAACGTCGACGCCGACCCCTTCGCCGAGAACAACTTCACCACCGTGGTGAAGGACCCCACCGGGCGCACCCTCGCCGGCGGCCGGCTGCTGGTGAGCTACGTCGCCCCGGTGCCCGCCACGTACTTCGTGGTGGTGAGCACCATCGACCCCTTCCAGCGCTACGACGTCACCTTCCTCAAGTCGCGCGGCACGCCCTGCGACGACGACGCGCTCGAGCCCAACGACTCGCCCAGCCAGCCCACGCTGCTCAACACCAGCACCCAGGCCGACGGCCGCGTCTGCCCGCAGGACCAGGACTGGTTCAAGGCCACGGTGCCGGCGGGGCAGGGCGTGAGGGTGAGCCTCATCAACTACACGGCGGGCGCGGGGCTGTTGCGCCTGTGCCTGTTCCAGGGTGACGGCGCCACGCTGCTGGGCTGCTCCAACGACGTCGCCCCCACCGTCTCGGCCGCCGCGAGCGCCCTCACCTCGAGCCAGGTGCTGGTGCGCGTGGTGGGTGACACCGAGCGCGTCGCCAACTCGTACACGCTGAAGCTGGAGTACCTGCCATGAGCGCTCTGCGCCTGTCGCTGCTCACGCTGTTGGTGGTGCCTCTGCTGGCCTGCCCGCCGAAGGTGACGCCCGACGCCGGCGTCGAGCCCGACGCTGGAGAGGAGCTCGACGCGGGCTTCGACGCGGGCCAGGTCGAGCCCGACGCCGGCGAGGAGGTGGACGCCGGGCCGCCGCCGGAGCTGCGCGTGACGCGCCTGTTGCCGCCCCGCGGCGCCTCCGCTGGCGGCACGCCGGTGATGCTCGAGGGCTCGGGCTTCCTGCGCGACTTCGCCGGGAGCGGCACCGTCGCCAAGCCGCTCACCACGCTGCGCATCGGCTCGAACCCGGTGCAGGACTTTCAGATCATCGACGATCGCACCATCGAGCTGCGCACGCCGCCAGGCGCCGCCGGCCAGGCCTCGGTGACGATGCAGAACCCCAACGGGCGCTTCGTCTGCAACAACTGCTTCACCTACTTCGACGAGCTCGTGGTGACGGGCTTCGCGCCCCGCGAGGGCCCGCTGGCCGGCGACACCGAGGTGACGGTGAGCGGCCAGGGCTTCACCAGCGACACGCAGGTGCTCTTCGGCGCCTTCTCCAGCCCGCGCATCACCGTGGTGTCGTCCACCGAGCTCAAGGCCGTCACCCCGCGCGGCGCGGCCACCGACCTGGTGGACCTCGTCGTCTACAACAAGAACGGCGTCTCCACGCAGCGCCGCGGCTTCCGCTACCTCCCGGAGCTCCGCGTCACCGGCCTCTCGCCCGTCACCGGCCCACTCGCCGGGGGCACGGTGGTGACGCTCACCGGCAGCGGCTTCACCGGCGCGACGGGCGTGCGCTTCGGAGCGACCGACGGCGCGGCCCTCACCGTCGTCTCCGATGGCGAGCTCACCGTCGAGTCTCCGCTGGCCGTCAGCGCCGGCGCGGTGGACGTGGTGGTGACGACGCCGGCCGGCACGTGGACGCGGCGCGGCGGCTTCTCGTACGTCGACGCCGCTGGCGCCTTCGCCGTCTTCTCGGTGACGCCGCACGTGGTGCGCCCCGGCGAGGTGGTGACGCTCACCGGCCAGGCCCTCGACGTAGGCACCCTCGAGGTCACCATCGGCGGCGAGGTGGCCACCGTGGGCGCGCGCACCTTCGGCACCGCGGAGCTCACCGTGCCTGCGCGCGGGGCGGCGCCGCGCCGGTCCGACGTGGTCGTTACTGGCTCCAGCACCGAGACCCTGCCCGCGGCGGTCACCTGGCGCCTGGGCCTCGCGTCGCTCTCGCCGGCGAGCGGCCCCGCGGCCGGCGGCACCGACGTGGCCCTCGTGGCCTCGGCGCTCCCCACGACCGTCGAAGCGCGGCTGGGGGCCTTTGCGCCCACGGCCTTGAGCGTCACCTCCGAGACGGCGGCCACCTTCACCACGCCCCCGGGCGGCGGCGGCGCGCCGAGCGCGCTGGTGGTGCGTGAGGCGGCCGACCCGGAGAACGAGGCGGTGCTGACGGAGGCCTTCACCTACCTCGAGGCGCTCTCCATCGGCCGCGTGCAGCCGGAGCGCGGGGCCATCGCCGGCGGCACGCTGGTGACGGTGTACGGCTCGGGCTTCGGCGACTCCACGGTGGTGAAGTTCGGCGTCTTCAACGCGAAGGACGTGAAGGTCGTCGACAGCCACGTGCTGACCTGCCGCACGCCCAAGGCCAACGTCGGCGTGGTGGACGTGAAGGTGGAGCGCCTGACCCAGAGCGACCTGCTGCCCGGCGGCTTCTCGTACTTCGATCCGCGCAGCATCTCGGGCGGCCTCTCGGGCGGCCCGCTGGTGGGCACCGTCAACATCACGGTGCTCGAGTCGACGCAGGGGGCGTACGGCACGCCGGTGCCCGGGGCGCAGGTGCTGCTGGGCCTGGACCCCACCACCCCCTTCCAGGGCTTCACCGACCAGCGCGGGCAGATCACCTTCTCCGACCCGGCGCTGGTGAAGGCGCAGACCGTCACCGTCTTCAAGGACTTCTTCGAGTCGGCCACGGTGAGCGGCGTCAACGCCGAGAACCTCACCGTCTTCATCGCGCGCACGGGCGGGGGCGAGCCGGGCTCGGGCTTTCCGCCGCCGGGGCCGCCGCCGTCCACCATCTCCGGGCGCGTCGCGGGCTTCAAGTCGCCGCGGCCGCTGCAGTCGGGCGAGTCGCTCGAGGCGCGCGTCTTCGTGGCGCAGACCTCGCTCTACGGCGGGCCGCCCTTCTCAGCCGGGCCCGACAAGTCGCGCGAGAAGTGGCGCGTCGTGCAGGACGGGGGCGAGTACCTCGTCTACACGGGCGCTGGCCTGCGCGCGGTGTACGCGGTGCTGGGCATCTGGCGCGCCGCCAGCCAGAGCTTCACTCCCGTGGCCATGGGCGTGAAGCGCGGCATCACCACCTCGGCGGACAACCCGGCGACGGGCCGCGACATCATCCTCGACATGCCGCTCGACGTGGCGGTGCCCGTCACCATCGACTCGCCGCTGAGCTTCCCCGGCATCTTCGGGCCCGAGCCCGGCTTCAACTCGCTCTACGCGTGGCTGGAGCTGGGCGCTGAGGGCTTCGTGCCCAACCCCAACAACTTCGACACGGGCCTGGGCCAGGCCACGAGCGTCTCCTCGGCGAGCCCCAACCTGGTCTTCCCCAGCTTCCCGCGGCTCGACGGCAGCAACTTCGTCTTCATGAACGAGTCGGCCGGCTCAGCCTCGTACCCCGTCAGCTACTACTTCCGCCGCCAGCCGGGGAACCTGCAGCAGGGCATCACCATCGGGCCCATGCTGCCGGCGCCCAACATCCAACAGCCGGCGGGCAGCTTCTCGGGCACCGTCTCGTGGACGGTGGACCCCGGCGCAGTGGCCGACCTGCACAGCATCCAGATCCTCCGGCCGACGCCCTTCGGCGCCGTGACGGTGTGGAGCATGGTGCTGCCGGGCACCGAAACGCAGGTGGTGCTGCCGCAGGCCGCCGTCGACAAGCTGCGCCGCGAGGAGGCGGGCAACCAGCTCTTCGTCGTCATCTACTCGAGCCGCTCGCCGAAGTTCGCCTACAACCAGTGGACCTACGACACGCTCTCGGGCGTGAGCTGGTCGAGCTACACCATCGCCCTCTCGAGCGCCTTCAGCCCATGAGCCGTCTCCTGCCGTCGCTGCTGCTGGGCGCCCTGGCGCTTGGGGGGTGTCGCGACACCCGCGTGGGGAACAAGGGCTGCCTGGTCGACGGCGACTGTGGCTCGCCCACCAGCGCCTTCCGCTGCGAGTCGCAGACGGGCGTGTGCTTCTGCCGCACCGACCAGGCGTGCCCCGGCGCGCAGTTCTGCAACGGCGCCGGCTTCTGCCAGGACCGCAGCGGCTGCGAGAACAACCTGGACTGCACCGACGCCACCACCTTCTGCGACACGGCGTCGGGCCAGTGCATTCCTCGCGGGCGGTGCTCGACGGACCTCCAGTGCGAGCTGGGCGAGGTGTGTGATCTCTCGCGCAGCCGCTGCGCCGAGGGCTGCCGCCGCAACGGCGACTGCAACGGGGTGAGCTGCCGCTGCGGCGACGTGGCCTGCGCCTGCACCGGCACCACGCCCGAGGAGCTCGCCCGCTGCGAGCTCGGCGTGTGCGACCCCGAGTTCTGCGCCGCCTCGACCTTCTGCCGCTTCGGCGAGTCGTGCGGCGTGCAGCCCGACGCCGGCGTGACCCGCGCGCGCTGCTACGACGACTACGACACGCGGCTGCGGCCCTACTGCGACAACTGCAGCTTTGGCGGCGGCGTGCAGATCTGCGGGAGCGGCCCCAACTACTGCCTCGTCGACACCCGCAACCCCGGCAACTATTTCTGCGGCGCCGACTGCAGCAGCGGCCAGTCGTGCCCGCGCGGCTACTCGTGCGCCGACGTCATCGTGGTGGTGAGCCAGTGGGCCTGCAGCCGCAGCAACCCCGGGTGCCCCGTCAACACGAACCTGCCCTGCGCCACCGACGAGGAGTGTCGCCGCGGCGGCGTGTGCGCCAAGTCGCCGGGCCAGCCCACCGGCTACTGCGCCGGCCGCTGCGGGGTGGACGAGGGCGACGAGAACGGCTTCTGCAGCTGCCAGGTCGACGAGGACTGCGCCCAGGAGACCTGCAGCGCCGGCGAGTGCAGCATCAGCCGCCGCGCCTGCGTCACCGACGGCGACTGTCGCTCCATCCGCTGCGTGGACTTTCAGGGCGGGGGCGGGTGCCTCATCGGGCAGAACTGCGCGCCGGCCAACGGGCTGAGCTGTAACGAGGTGAAGAACTGAAGGCCCCGTGGCCGCGCGCCCGCCTGGGGCTGGGGGCCTGCCTCCTCCTGGCCCTCGCCGCCTGCGAGGAGCGCGCGGTGACTCTGGGGGTGGCCGACTCAGCGAGGCTCGGCTCGGCGGCGGAGCGCGTGGCGCACCTGTGCGACGTGACGCTGTGCCCGAGCAGGCCCCTCGACGCCGCGTTCCTCACCGACGGCGACGGCGAGGGCAGCCTCGTGGCGGTCGTGAGGGTGCGGCCCGACGACGTGGTGCAGTGGCGTCGCGGCTGCGCCAGCGCCCGCTTCGAGGTGCGCCCGGCGTGGCTGCCTCCGCTCCTCGCGCAGCGGGGGTGGTCGGTGGCGACGGCCCCCGACTCCTGGCGCTGCGGCCGCGAGGAGCGCGTCATTCACGTCAAGGAAGCGGTCGTCGTGCGTCGAATTCGTCGCGGCGGGTGACTCGTTTTTTGACGCAGGGCGAAGGTCGCGTTGGATCAGCCGCGTAGCAGCCTGTTCCACCCCTACGCCGGAGCGCCCCGTGAACGAGCACCGCCCCACCCAGAGCACCCCCACCATGGAGCGCCGCGCGGCCCGCCCGCAGCGCTCGAGCATCTGGGCCGAGATCCTCACCGAGTCGGCGTGGCGCCCGCAGGACAGGCCCCCCGAGACCGATGGCTGGCTCCGCGCGCACGGCTACCTGCCGGACCGCCGCCAGGGCGCCTGAGCGCCTGGCGCGCGACCGCTGCCGCCACGCAGGGGCAGCGCAGCACCCGCGACCACGGGCATCAGCGGGCTGACGGCGAGGCCACCGGGCGCTCGGCGCGCGGCACGAGCTGCCGCACGGCCTCCACCAGCGCGGCCGTGCCGAAGGGCTTGGCGAGGAACCCGAGCAGGGCGCCGCGCGGGCCTTCGCCTTCGGGCGGGTAGCCCGACACCTGCAGCACCGGCAGCTCCGGCACCAGCGCCTGCAGGCGTCGCGTCGTCTCGTGGCCATCGAGGTCGGGCATCACCAGGTCGCACACGGCGAGCGTCCAGCCCTCCGGGCGCGCGGCGACGCGGGCGAGGGCCTCACGGCCCCCGGTGCTCACCTCGACCTCGAAGCCCAGCGCGCTCAGCACGCGCGCCGTGGTGCGCCCCACGGCGGGCTCGTCGTCGATGAGCAGCACGCGGCCCTCGAAGCGCGCGTGGGCGTCGGCCAGCGCCCCGCGCGCGGGCGCCACGGTGGGCGAGAGGAAGATCGAGAAGGTCGACCCCTTCCCGCGAGAGGAGTCGACGCGCAGGGCCGCGTCGTGGCCGCGCACCACGCCCGACACGGCGGCGAGGCCCAGGCCGCGGCCGGTCTGCTTGGTGGTGAAGAAGGGGTCGAAGATGCGCGCGAGCGCGTCGGCGTCGATGCCCGGCCCCTGGTCGCTGATCTCCAGCACCACCGCCGGCCCCGGCTGGAGGCCACCGCGGAGCGGGCACGCGGCGAGGGCGGCCTCGTCGAGCTCCACGGTGCCCAGGCGCACGCGCACCACGCCCTGCGCGGGCGAGGCCTCCGCGGCGTTCTGCACGAGGTTGAGCAGCACCTGGCGCAGCTGGCCGGCGTCGGCGACGACGTTGGGCAGGCTGGGCGGCAGCGTCACCTCGAGGCTCGTCACGCCGCGCGTGGAGAGGCGCAGGAGCGGCTCGAGCTCCTTCACGAGGTGCACGAGGTCGACCGGGGTCTTCTCGGCGCGGCGGCCGCCCGCGTAGGTCAGGAGCCGCTGCGTCAGCTCGGCGGCCTGGCGCGCGGCCTGCTCGATGTTGGTGAGCGACTCGCGCGCGGCGTCACCGGCGGCGCGCTGCAAGAGGCTCGTCTCACCGAGGATGATGGCCAGCAGGTTGTTGAAGTCGTGCGCCACGCCGCCCGCGAGGAGCCCGAGGCCCTCGAGCTTCTGCACCTGCAGGAGCTGCTGCTCGAGGCGCAGCCGCTCGGCCTCGGCCTTGCGGCGCTCGCTCACGTCGCGGCTGATGGCCACCACGCCGCGCACCGCGGGGTTGTCGAGCTGGTTGCAGGCGACGGCCTCCATCCACAGCCAGCGCTCGTCCTTGGTCAGGTAGCGGTACTGCACGGTGATGACGGCCCCTGGCGTGGCGACCGCGCTGGTGAAGGCGCGCGCCACGGCGTCACGGTCGTCGGGGTGAATGAGGTCGAAGGTCTCGCGCCCCTGCAGCTCCTCGGGGGTGAAGCCGTTGATGCGCACCGTCGCTGGCGAGTTGAAGAGGAGCCGGCCCTCGCCATCGAGCAGCGAGATGATGTCGGCCGAGTGCATCGTCAGCGCGCGGAACTTCTCTTCAGTCCAGTCCTGGCTCATGGCGCGCTGCCGCTCCTCACAGTCGCTCGTACGGGGGCCGGGCCACCGCTCAGCGGATGCCGAGCTTCGCGGCGAGCTGGTCCACCGTCTTGCCGGCCTTGCCGTAGAGCGCCGCGTCGCGCAGGTGCGCGTTGAGCTTTCGGCGCTCGGGCCGCTTGGCGGTCTCCTTGCCGTACTTCCGGTCGAGCTCGAAGGCGGCCTCGAGGTAGTCGGCGTAGAGCCGCTGCAGTTCGCCGCTCTTCGCCAGCACCGTGGGGTCGCTCTCGAAGAGCTTCTCGACGGCGTCGCGCTTGCGGGCGAAGGCCGCGTAGCCCGAGCTCCCGCCGGCGCTCGGCGGGTCCTTCGTGGGCGTGGGCGGCGGCGGGTCGTCCTTCGGCGGCGGGGCCACCACGGCGACGACCTCCACCGGCGGCTCGGGCTTCTTCTCGGGCGGGGGCTCGGCGGGCTTCTCGACGACCTTGTCCTTCGGCGGGTCCTTCTTCGTGGGCTCGGTGCCCTTCGCGTCGGCCTTCTGCGCGTCGTCGATGCGCTGCTGCGCCTTGTCGAGGGCGTCGGCCTTCGCCTGGAGCGCCGCGGCGATGGCCTCGGGCCCGTCGGTGTTCGGCGCGTCGACGCCTTCGGGCACCGGCGCGTCGTCGGGCGCCTGGGCCACGGCCGGCGCGCCGCCGCCGCTCACGGTGTGGACGAGGCCCTGCACGAAGCCCACCACGCCCGCCAGCACCAGCAGGCCGCCCAGGCCCAGCACCACCATGCGGAACCACTTCACGACGTCGAAGAAGACGAACCACTGGAAGGTCACGTAGAGCGACACCAGCGACGCGGCGACGCCCAGCAGCGGCCCGAGCAGGTTGATGAAGGGCACCGGCAGCGCGCCGAGGATGGCGCCCAGCGCGCTCGGCACCGCCAGCAGCACGCTGAGCGTCATCGTCTGCAGGAAGTAGTTGGTGCGCGAGCGGGCGTCCGACGAGCCCTTGAGCTTGGTGATGATCCAGTCGAGCACCGGGTGGAAGACGAAGCCGGTGATGACCGCGCCCACCACCGAGACGATGGCGGGGACGATGGGGACGAAGGCGAGGAAGTCGAAGCCCCCACCGCGGATGAGCGTCGCGATGCCCCCGGCGATGCTCCCGAGGAGCGCCGAGGCCAGCAGCGCGGGCAGGGCGTAGCCGATGAGCTCGATGCGCCCCATCGGCTCGCTGGGCAGCGTCTCGATGGTGGTGCGCACGGTGCCCAGCGGGTTCACCAGCAGCTTGGGCACGTTGATGAGGTAGTAGGCGAGGCCCCGGGGCACCGCGACGAACATGGCGCCGACGCCGGCCGGCGGCGCCTCGTCGTCGCCCCCCTTGGGCACCTGCGCGGTGGGGGGGCGCTTCGGCGGCGGGGCGGCGGCGGTCTTCTCGGGCCTGCCCGACGGCGCCGGCTTGCTCTTGGTGGGCGCGAAGGTGCGCGCCTGCGGGTCGACCTCGCCCTCCTCTTCGTCGACGGCGACGACCTCGAACTCGCTCTCGCCGATGGCGAAGACGGCGCCCTCCTGGAGCGCCACCGGCCTGGGCGCGCGGCTGCCCTGCGGCGCCGCCAGCGTCTCGAGCAGCCACCGGCCGCCCTTGAAGGACACGCGCGCCTGCCGCCGCGAGATGGAGTTGTCTTCGATCTGGATGTCCGCGTCACCGCCGACGCGCCCGAAGATGTAGCCCTCCTGGGGCACCACGATGTCTTCGTTGCTCGCCAGGTCCCGCAGCGTCACCTGTGCCATTCGCGTGCAGCTCCCAGCAGGAGGAAGTGAAGGCGCGAGGCTTCCTCACCTCACGCGCCCTGTCGAGCGAGATCAACCCGGCCGGTTGAATGTGTCGAGGTAGGAGCCAGGCCGCGGCGGCCGCTCCTCGTCGTCGAGGAAGACGCGGGCGCGCAGCCCGCCGTCGTCCGAGAGCACCACGTCGGCGCCGACCGGCAGCGCGAGGAACTGGGCCAGCGGCGGCACCCGCGCCGCGAGCTCCACGAGCGGCACCACCGCCAGCGCGTCGCTGGCCTGGTGGTCGTGCGTGTCGTCGAGGCAGCCCAGGAACCACCCCGAGTCCGTCGGCGCTGAGGGCTCGGTGCGCCCCAGCAGCCAGCGCGTCGCCTCGAAGGCGCGCGCGCACACCACGGCCTGCAGCGCCTGCCGCGGGAAGTCCGCCCGGGCCTCGAGCCCCACGCTGGCGAGCACCTCCTGCTGGCGCCAGGCCTCGAGGAGCGCCTGGTCCACCGACTCCACCCACTTGAGCTCGTGGGCGAGGTCCGGCTCCAGCACGCCGTAGGTGCCGTCGGCCCGCGCCACGAGCCGCAGGGTGGCCCAGCCGAGCTGCACGGTCTGCCCCGGCTTGAAGACGACGCCCCGGGCCACCTCGCCCTCGAGCAGGTCCAGCAGCCGGCGCTCGAGGCCCGGCACCGGCACCTCGCGGGCGAAGCGCACGGTGAACTCGGGGTGGCCGAAGGCGGCGCACCCCGTGGTGCGAAACTGCGTCACGGCAGCGCGGACACCCGCACCTGCGGGCTGCGCGTCTCGACCGTCGCCTCGATGACGCGGCCCACGCGCAGCAGGAGCGCCTCCTCGTACGGCCGTGCCATGAGCTGCACGCCCACCGGCAGCCCGTCGCGGTCGAAGCCGGCGGGCACCGTCAGCGCGGGGAAGCCCGTCAGGTTGGCCAGGCGCACGAAGCGCATGAGCGCGTCCACCACCGGGAGGTTCGACTCGCCGTCGGGCAGCGCCCCCTCGGGGATGGGCGGGGCCGCGATGCCCGTGCTGGGGGTCACCACCACGTCGCAGGTCTTCATCAGCTCGAGCCACTCGCGCGTGAGGCGGTGCCGGTGCCGCAGCGCGTGCACGTAGTCCGTCGCGCGGAAGTGCTGCCCGATGGCGAGGTTGGCGCGGGAGTCGAGGCCGAACTGCGTGACGTCGCGCTCGATCTGCGGCCGCATCGCCTCGCTCATCTCCGAGAGGATGAGGCAGCTGTGCGACCACAAGATGACGTTGAGGTCGGGCGGGGGCAGCTCCACCAGCGTGGCGCCCGCGTCGGTCAGCGCCTTCACCGCGGCCTTGCAGCGCGAGGCGACGTCGGCCGAGCAGTCCTCGAAGTACGCCCAGCACACGCCCACGCGCAGGCCCTGCATCGAGGCCTCGCCCAGGCCCGCGAGGTGCGGCGGCGGCTGGAGTTCGGCGATGACGTCGTGGCCGTCGGGGCCGGCCAGCACCGCGTACATCGCGGCGACGTCGTCCACCGTCAGGCCCATGGGCCCGACGTGCCCCACGCTCCAGCACAGCGGCGGCACGCCCGTCTCGGGGATGCGCCCCCACGTCGCCTTGAGGCCCACGATGCCGCACAGCGCCGCGGGGATGCGGATGGACCCGCCCCCGTCGGCGCCGATGGCCAGCGGCGCCACACCCGCCGCCACCGCCGCGCCCGAGGCGCTCGAGCTGCCGCCGGTGATGCGCCCCCGGTTCCACGGGTTGCGCGCGGCGCCGTGCCACGGGTTGAGCCCGATGGGGTTGATGCCGATCTCGTTCATGTTGGCCTTGCCGAGGATGACCGCCCCGGCCGCCTTGAGCCGCGCCGCCACCGTGGAGTCGGTGGTGGCGACGTCCTTGCGAAAGCGCGTGCCCAGCGTGGTGGCGAAGCCTGCGAGGTCCACCTCGTCCTTGAGCACCACGGGCACGCCGTCGAGCAGGCTGAGCGGCGCGCCGGCCTTGTGCCGCTTCGCCGAGGCCTCGGCCGCCGCGAGGGACTCCTCGGGCTTGCGCGCGATGAAGAGGCCCAGGCGCTCGTCGCGGCCGTCGATGCGCTCGATGGCCTCGTGGAGCCGCCGCACCACCGACATGGGGTCGAGGCCCTCGCGGTACGCGCGGGCGAAGGTGGCCACCGTCTCGCGGCGCGTGGCCGGCGCGCCCAGCACGGCGGCCTCGGCCTGGGCGGCGAGCGAGCGCGCGTCGCTCGGCGCGGGCGGGTGGGGCAGCGGACACTGCAGCGGCGGCGAGGCTCCGGCCGGCAGCTCGCGCCAGCGGTCGATGCCGCTGTCCTTCACCAGCTTGTCGAGGAGCACCCCGCCGACGCCGCTCTCCAGGGCGCCGACGAAGGCCTTCAGCGCCAGGCCGGACACCCGCGGCGCCTTCACGTCATCTCGTTGGTAGCTCATGGGCGGCGCAGCCTACACGCGCTGGGGTGCGTTTCTGCGCGCCGTCACCCGTTTGCGCGCGCCAGGACCCCAGTCTCGGCCCACGGGGACAGCCTGGTGACCGGGTACTGACGCGCCGCGCCGTGCCGAGCGAAAAAGGGCCTCACGCCTCGCGTCGGGAGTGGGGCTTTGGGCTTCTTTGGAGCTAGAACCGGCCCCGGTGTCTTCGTCTACCCGGCCAGTCGCGGTGTTGCCCTCCGATGGCGTGCGTCGCGCGCGGCTGGTGGAGGTGCTCGCGCGCGGCGGGGTGCCCGTCACCGACGCGGTGGGCCCGGAGCTCGACGTGGCGGTGGTGGACCTGACGGACCCCGGCGCCGACGCGGCCCGGGCGCTCCTGCGGGCGAAGGCGCCGCGGGCCGCGCTCTTCGGGGTGCTCGAGCCTCAGGCCGGCGTGGAGGCCCAGGTGCTCGAGGTGGTCTCGCCCGCGACGCTCGACGCGGAGCTGGTGCCGCGATTGGCGCACCTGCGCGCGCGCCTGGCGACGCTCACCGAGACGCAGCAGCGGCAGCGCGACCTCAAGGTGCTGCTCGAGCTGACGGCGCGCTACGCCGAGGCCACGGACCTCGACGAGCTCTTCCACGACGTCACGCGGCGCCTGGCGGAGGAGCTGCAGATCGACCGCGTGGCCCTGGTGGTGGTGGACGCGGCGCACGGCGAGGGCACCATCATCGCCGCCTCCGACGACGCGGGCCTCAAGGACCACCGCATCGATCTGGCCCGGTACCCCGAGGTGCGCGAGGTGCTGCGCACGAAGAAGCCGGTCATCGTGGAGGACGCGCCCTCGCACCCGCTGCTCGAGGGCGTGAAGGCGTCGGTCGCGGCCCGCGGCATCCGCGATCTCGCGGCGCTGCCGCTGGCGGTGCGCGGCGAGGTGCAGGGCATCTTGCTGCTGCGGCGCTCGACGGGCGACGGGTTCAACCCGCGCGAGGTGGAGTTCCTCACCACGGTCGCCCACGCCACGGCCGTCGCCTTCCGCAACGTGCGGCAGCTCGAGAAGATGCGCGGCCAGCGCGAGAAGGAGAAGACGGCCCGCATCGCCGCCGAGGAGCGCGTGGCGGACATGAAGCGCTACGCCGCGTACTTCGACCACCTGTCCGACGGCGTGGCCATCCTCGACGACCGGGCCTGTGTGCTCTCGCTCAACCCGGCGGGCCGCGCGCTGCTCGACCTGACGCCGGCCGAGGCCGAGGGCAAGCACATCAACGCCCTGGCCAACCCCGTCGACGAGGCGCTGCTGCTCGACGTGCTCTTCGCCGTGTCGAAGGGGCAGGTGAAGACCGACGTGGATCTCCACGCGAAGACGGGCAAGGGGCGCCGGCTGACGCTCTCGGTGTCGGCGGCGCAGCTCCGGGGTGACGCGGGCGACGGCGTGGCCATCCTCACGCTGCGCGACGTCACGCGGCAGCGGGAGCTCGCCGAGGCGCTGCGGCAGACGACCGACTTCCTCGAGCGGCTCATCGACAGCTCGGTGGACGCCATCATCGCCGCCGACCTGAAGGGCAACATCATCCTCTTCAACAAGGCCGCCGAGGCCATCTGCGGCTACACCTCGGCCGAGGTCATCGGGAAGCTGCACGTCACGAACCTCTACCCCGACGGCCTGGCCCGGGAGCTGATGAAGAAGCTCCGTGCGCCGGAGCACGGCGGCCCGGGGCGCCTGGCCTCGAGCCGGGCGGTGATCATCTCGCGCACCGGCGAGCGCATTCCCGTGAACCTCGCGGCCTCCATCATCTACGAGGGCCAGCGCGAGACGGCCACGGTGGGGCTCTTCACCGACCTGCGCGACCGGCTGCAGCTCGAGCGCAAGCTGACCGACGCCGAGGCCCGGCTGCTCGAGAGCGAGAAGAACGCGGTCATCGTGGCCCTCGCGGGCACGGCGGCCCATGAGCTCAACCAGCCGCTCACCTCGGTGATGGGCTACGCCGAGCTGCTCAAGCGCAAGCTGCCCGAGACCGACCCCAGCTTCCGCGCGGTCGACATCATTCACCGCGAGGCCGAGCGCATGGCGGAGATCGTCAGGAAGATCGGGAAGATCACCCGCTACGAGACCAAGGCGTACGTCGGGAACGCGAAGATCGTCGACCTCGACAAGGCGGTGGCCCATGAAGAATGACTCGACCGTGCGCCCCTTCGGCACCCCGGGCCCGGCGGCCGACGCCTTCCAGGCCTTCTTCGACATGGTCGACGCCCCGGCGGCGCTGTGCGACCTGGGCCTGGCCATCGTCACCGCCAACGGCCCCTTCGAGGTGCTGTGCGGCGCCAAGGGTCTCGCCGGCCGGTCGCTGGGCGAGTTCATGGACACGCAGGGCCTCTCGCTGCCCGACGACGGGCGGGGCGTGGAGGTGGAGGTGCCCTGCAAGACGGGGCAGTCGGTGACGCTCACGGTGTCGCGGCGCGGCCAGACGGTGGCCATCGTCGCGCGGCGGCTCTCGCCGATGCTCGACTCGCTCGCGGCGGCGGGCCGGGCGCTGCTGGAGCAGGCGCGCGTCGAAGCGGCGTTGCTGGAGATCGGCCGCAACGTGGCCGGCGCGACGAGCGAGGAGGCCCTGGTGGCCACCGTGGCGCGCGGGGTGAAGGGCCTGTTCCCCGGGCGGGCCTTCTGCGTGCGCATCGTCGACCCGCGCACCTGCCACCTCACCTCGCTCTACGCCGAGGGGCGCATGCGCGAGGGCGAGCGCGACCGCTTCCACCTGCGGCGCTCCATGGTCGAGAAGACGCACCTCGAGGCGCGGGGCCTGCCGGCCGACCGGGTGCTGGTGGCGTCGGGCGAGCTGCCGCTGCTCTTCCACGGCTCGGTGCGGGGCATCGCCGCGCCGCTGGTGGCCTCGGGGCAGCTCTTCGGCGCCGTCAACGTGGAGTACCCGGCGGGGCTCACGGCCGACGTGATGAGCGACGAGCGCGTGCTGATCCAGCTGGCGAACCAGGTCTCGGTGGCGGTGCGCAACGCCAAGCTCATCGACGAACTCACCTTCATGCGCAAGTACCTCGAGGAGCTGCTCGAGACGGCGAACGCGCTCATCCTCGTGGTGAACCGCGAGGGGCGGGTGGTGGTGTTCAACCACGCGCTGGTGCAGCTCACCGGCCGCGTCAAGGCCGAGGTGCTGGGCACCGACGTGGGCGAGCTGATGCCCGAGTCGGAGCGGCTCAAGCTCCTGGGCGTCTTCGGCGGGGCGATGAAGGGCGAGGCGGTCTCGGGGGTCGAGTCGGTGCTGCTCGGCCGCGGCGGGCGCGAGATGCGCGTGACCTTCAACACCTCGGCGGTGCTGAGCCAGTCGGGCGAGGTCGAGGGCGTGATGGCCATCGGCCAGGACCTGACGCGCATGCGCGAGCTCGAGCGCAGCATGATCCAGGCCGAGAAGCTGGCCTCGCTCGGGCAGCTCGCGGCGTCGGTGGTGCACGAGATCAACAACCCCATGACGGCGGTGTCCACCTACGCCGACGCGCTCCTGCGCCGGGCGCAGACCTCGCTCACGGCCGACGCGGCCGACGTCGAGAAGTACCGGCGCATCGTCGACAACTCCGAGCGGGTGCTGCGCTTCACGCGCGACCTGGTGAGCTACGCGCGGCCGGCGAAGGAGAAGCCCGAGGAGGTGGACGTCAACGCGGTCATCGAGAAGGCCGTCGGCTTCTGCGACCACGTGGTGCACAAGCACGGCGTCACCGTCGCGCGCGCCCTGGGCGAGGTGCCGCCCTTCCTCGCGGTGCGGCAGAACCTGGTGCAGGTCTTCGTGAACCTCATCACCAACGCCTGCCACGCGACGCCGCCGGGCGGGCGCATCGCCGTGGGCTCGCGGGTGGAGGGTGAGCAGGCGGTGCTGACGGTGAGCGACACCGGCTCGGGCATCGCCGCCGAGGCGCAGGCGCGCATCTTCGAGCCCTTCTACACGACCAAGGCCGACGGCCGGGGCACGGGGCTGGGGTTGTCCATCGTGCAGGGCATCATCAGGAACCACGGCGGCGACATCAGCGTGAGCAGCGTCGAGGGCCAGGGCACGACCTTCACCATGCGGCTGCCGATGCTCAAGCCGCTGGGCTGAGCGGCGGTGAGCTCAGCGCCCGCGCTCGAGCTCGGCGAGGAACTCGTCGCGCGTCACCACGCCCTTGCGCTGGAGCAGGCGCAGGAGCGCCCAGAAGCGCCGCTCGAGCTGCGCGACGTCGCCCTCGTCTTCGTCGCGGCTGCCGAAGAGGAAGTCGAGGTCGCGGGCCACCGCGTCGCCGCCGCGGCGGGGGGCGGCCGCGGGCACCGGGTTGGCGACGGAGATGATCTCCTCGCCCATCACCATCGGCGCCTCGTCGCCCGACGCCGGGGCGGTGAGGGCCCGCGCCCGGGCCTCGGCCTCGGCGGCGGAGGCCTTGTGGTACGTGCGGAGGATGGCGGCGCGCACCTGGGTGTGGGTGGACACGTAGCGCACCACGGGCAGCCCGGTGGTGAACTCGATCTCTTCGACCGCCGCGTCGTTGAGCGGGTCGGTCATGGCCAGCAGCAGCCGCTTGTGGGGCGTGCCCTTGCCGTCGATGGAGAAGGGGAAGACCTCGTGCGTCTCGCACACGCGCGCCCGGAGCATGTGCGCTGCGCTCCAGTCGACCTGCACCTGCCCCAGGTCCACCGTGGCGACGCCCAGCGACTGCGCCAGCACCTGCGCGAGCAGCACCTCCGAGATGAGGCCCTGCTGCACGAGGGTCACCCCGAGGCGCTGCCGCGTGCGCTGCTGCGCCGACAGGCCCGCCTCGAGCTGCCGCGCGCTGATCGCCCCACGCTCCACCAGCAGCTCGCCGATTCGCTTTCGCCCCATCAGCGCGCCGACTAGCACGCGCCTGACGGTGTAGGAAAACTCAAGCGACGCCGGGGAGTTGTGAGAATTCGGGGGTCGAGGTCGGCGGCTTGACACTTGTTTCAGGCGGCGCCTAAGGTTCGGCGGCTTTTCGGCACTTCTGATCCCGGAAGCAAACAGGGCTTCGATTCACGGAGGCAACACCACAATGACGCTTGGACAGTTGACGATTTTGGCGAATGCAGGTGGCGGCGAGCACGGCGAAGGCTTCTTTGCCGGTGTCGCGGCGTCGTGGGTCGAAGGCGGCTGGGGCATGTATGCCATCGCCTTGTGCCTGGTCCCCGGGTTGGCCATCACGGTGGAGCGCGTGATCGTGCTCTTCGCGACGGCCTCCATCAACAAGGACGGGTTCCTCCGCGGCCTGAAGAAGCACATCTACGCGGGTGACCTGGACAAGGCCATCAACTACGTGGCCGGACAGAAGCCGACCCCGCTCACCAACGTCATCAAGTCTGGCCTGATGAACGTGCCGAAGGGTGAAGAAGAGGTGCAGGCGGCCCTCGACGAGGCGTCGCTGCGTGAGAACCCGAAGCTCGAGGCCCGCACCGGCTACCTCGCGATGCTCGGGAACGCCGCCATGCTCGCCGGTCTGCTCGGCACGGTCGACGGTCTCATCAACTCGTTCAAGGCCGTGGCCCACGCGTCGCCTGCCGACCGCGCGACCATCCTCGCCGGCTCCATCGGTGAGGCCATGAACTGCACGCGCTTCGGCCTCATCGCCGCCATCCCGCTGCTGGTGTTCTTCTCGGTGCTCAACGGCCGGACCCAGTCGCTGATCAACGACATCAACGAGACCTCGGTCTCGGTGCTCAACCTGATCGTGCAGAACAAGGACAAGTTCAAGAACATGACCGTCCCGGCTCAGGCCGAGGAGTAAGTCGGTTCAGTCCGTTCAGGCAGCAGGTGGGGGTCTGGTGAAACCTGCCCCCACTTGCTGCTGTCAACGCAGGTCAGCAGCGCAGCCGTAACGCGGAGGTAGTCTCATGGCCGGTGGTATGGATCTCGGTGGCGGTGGAAAAGGTGGCAAGAAGCCGCTCGACGTCGCCATCAACCTGGTGCCGTTCATCGACCTGATGGCCGTCACCATCGTGTTCCTCATCATGACGGCCGTGTGGACGCAGATCGGTCGCCTGCAGGTGTCGCAGTCGGGGCAGAGCTCCTCTGACAGTGAGCCGCCGCCGACGACGCTGCAGCCCATCACGCTGCTCATCACCGACAAGGAGCTCAAGCTCCAGGTCGGCGGCTCGCAGCTCGACCCGCTGCCCATCACGCGCAACGATCGTGGCCAGCTCGAGATCGAGAAGCTCGTCGTCAAGCTCAAGGAGCTCAAGACGCAGCAGCCCGACCAGGCGGCCATCACGCTCTCGACCGAAGACGCGGTGAAGTACGAGGACCTCGTACGCATCATCGACACGGTCATCAAGGACGGGGCGACCGACCTGTTCCCCTCGGTCTCGGTCTCACCCGCCTCCAGCACCTGATTCAAGGACGCCTCGAAAATGGCCATCATCGCCCCTGGTAAGCGGTTCGGTAAGCGGCTCGAGCACAGCAAGGTGTTCGGGCACGGGCTGCACGGCAAGAAGTCGGTGAACTCCGACCTCAACGTGACGCCGCTCGTCGACATGTTCGTCATCCTGGTGCTCTTCCTCATCGCCAACTTCTCGGCGACGGGCGAGATCCTCTCGATGTCGAAGAACATCCAGCTCCCGGAGGCCTCGAACACCGAGGAGATCACCCTCGCCCCCGTGGTGCAGGTGAGCCGCGACGAGGTGATCGTCTCGGGCGCCCTCATCGGCCGCGTCGAGGACCTCACCCGCGAGGACTACCTCAACATCCCCGCGCTCGAGGAGAAGCTGCGCGAGCTCAAGAAGCAGTTCGAGGACCTGCACAACGCCGCCAACGACCAGGGCGCGTTCAAGGGTGACGTGAACATCCAGGCGGACAAGCAGGTGGAGTTCAAGATCATCAAGAAGGTCATGTTCAGCTGCGCCTCGGCCGGCTACGGCAACATCTCGTTCGCCACCATGCCCAAGACCGCGGCCAAGGCCGGCGACGAGACGGCGATGCGCTGACGCTCCGCCCCACCGCGGCGGTGTCGTCCTCGAGACCCCGGTGCCCACGCGGCGCCGGGGTTTTTCGTTGCCGGGAATGGTGCTACGCGGAGCCGGTTTCGCCCCAGCCGCGCGAGGAGAACGCCCGTGACCCAGATGCTCATCAGCCACATCGAAGCCCTGGCCCTGCACGCGGCCACCTGGGGCTTCCTCCTGGTGCTGCTGTTCATGGCCGTCGAGAGCTCCTTCATCCCCTTCCCCAGCGAGGTGGTGATGATCCCCGCGGGGTTCCTGGCGGCGCGCGGTGGGCTCCCCACGGGCAACCCCACGGTGGACGCGGTGCTGTGCGTGCTGGCGGGCACGGCGGGGTCGCTGCTGGGCGCCTACGTGAACTACTTCCTCTTCAGCGCCCTGGGGTCGCCCTTCCTCGAGCGCTACGGCAAGTACTTCCTGCTGCCGCCCGAGAAGCTGCGCCGGGCCGAGGAGCTCTTCCGCCAGTACGGCGCCGGGGCCACCTTCGTGTGCCGGCTCCTGCCGGCCATCCGCCAGCTCATCTCGATTCCCGCGGGGCTCTCGAAGATGCCCCTGGGCAGCTTCACGCTGTGGACGGGCCTGGGCGCGGGCATCTGGGTCACGGTGCTGACGGCGGTGGGCTACGCGGTGGGCAGCCGCACGGCGACGATGAGCTACGCGGAGCTGGTGCACGAGGGCACGGCGATGGTGAAGCAGCACTTCGTGTGGCTGATCCCCGCGCTGCTCGTCGCCTTCGGGGCCTACGTGCTGGTGAGCAAGCGCATCATGAAGAGCCGGGCGCCGGCGCCCGCGGCCTGACGGTATGAGCGAGGCGCTCGACAAGGCGCGCGCCGCCGCCAAGCGGCTCAAGGTGTTCCCGCTGCCCCCGGTGGTGCTGCTCCCGGGCGCGGCCGTTCCGCTCCACGTCTTCGAGCCGCGCTACCGCGAGCTGGTGAAGGACGCGCTCGCCAGCGACGGCGTCTTCGCCATGGCCCAGGTGTCGCCCGGGCAGGAGCCGCTGCTGGGTGCCGCGCCGGCGCTCGAGCCGATGCTCTGCGTGGGCGTCATCGGGCCCCACGAGGCCATGGAAGACGGGCGCTACAACCTGGTGCTGGTGGGCGTGGCCCGCGCGCGGCTGGTGCGCGAGCTGCCGAAGGCGCACCTCTACCGCGAGGTGGAGGCGGAGCTGGTGGAGGACGGCCCGGTGGACGAGGCCCTCGAGCGCAACCTGCGGCAGGCCCTGGTGGAGCTGCTCGCGCGCGTGCCGCTGGAGGTGGGGCAGCGCGTGGCGCAGGTGACGGCGCGGGTGATGGGCGGAGCCCTGGCCGACGTGGTGGCCAGCACCTTCATGCAGGACGTGCCGCGGCGCTTCGAGGTGCTCTGCGAGACCGACGTCGAGCAGCGCGTGCAGTCGGTGACGGAGGAGCTGTTGATGCTGGTGGGGCAGCTCAAGCCTCGCAAGCCCGAGCTCTACATGAACTGAACGGGTGGGGCGGCCCGCCTTGAATTCGCCTCGCCGAATGGGAGTAGATGGCCCCATGCCGTCCTCCGTCGCCTCCTGCTCGCTGTTGGTGTGCCTGGCCGCGGCCGGCGCCCGCGCCGAGGAGGAGCCCCGGTGGGAAACGGCGCTGACTGGCCCCATCACCATCAAGAACCGCGCCTTCCCCGGCAGCCAGGTGCGGGAGATCCTCGCGGAGGGGGAGATCGCCGCGCCCGTCTACGACATCGAGCAGACCCTGATGCGGGTGGCGCGCTTCAAGCACTTCATGCCGTACCTGAAGGACTGCCGGGAGATCAGCGAGCCGCTGCCCGATCGCTCCGTCTACGTCTACACGCTCATCGACCTCCCGGTGGTGGGCAAGCGCGACTACGTCGTGCGCACCTGGCTCAAGGAGAGCGCCACGCCGGAGGGCGGCACCTTCCGCAACGAGTGGAAGGCCTTCCCCGACCACCTCCCGAAGCGCAACGGCATCTCGCGCGTGCGCCTGAACGAGGGCGGCTGGGTGGTGACGCCCGTGGGCGACGGCGCGAAGAGCCACGCGGTGTACCGCTTCGTCGTCGACCCCGGCGGCTGGGTGCCGACCTTCGCGGTGAACATGGCCAACCAGCAGGGCGTGGCCGAGACCTTCAAGGCGGTCGAGAAAGAAGCCCAGCGCCGCCGCGACGAGCGCCTCGCCGCCGCTCCCGCCAGCGCCACCGCCGCGCCCGCCCCGCCGCCCGAGCCGGTGGGCCAGCGCTGACCCTCGCCCCCGGGCAGGACGAGGCCCGGGCGGGTGTGTAGGGTCGCCCTATGAGACTGGTGAAGCTGGGCCTCGCGGCCGTCAACACCACCGTCGGGGCCTTCGGCGCCAACGTGGACCGCGCCGTCGCCGCCGCGAAGGACATGGCCGCGCAGGACGTCACGGTGGCCGTCTTCCCGGAGCAGCTCGTCGGCGGCTACCCCCAGGAGGACCTCGTGCAGTGGCAGGCCTTCGTGGACCGCCAGTGGAGCGAGCTCGAGCGCTACACCCGCGAGACGGCCGCGCTCCCGCTGGTGAGCTGCCTGGGCGTCACCGTGGCCCACCAGGGCCTGCGCTACAACTGCGCGGCGGTGGTGGGCGCCGGCCGCGTGCACGGGCTGGTGCCCAAGGAGAAGCTGCCCACCTACAACATCTTCTACGAGGGCCGCACCTTCGCCCGCGGCCTGCCGGGCATGCGCGAGCTGCACCGCGGCGTGCCCCTGGGCGACCTGGTCTTCCACTGCGACTTCGGCGTGCTGGGCGTCGAGGTGTGCGAGGACCTCTGGAGCGCCGACGGCCCCCTGCGGCGCCGCGCGTACTCGGGCGCGGAGCTCGTCTGCAACCTCTCGTCGTCGCCCTTCCGCGTCGGCGTCGAGGGCACGCGGCGGGAGCTCTTGAGCACGCGCGCTGGCGACCAC
The DNA here is from genome assembly GCA_964449625.1 of uncultured Archangium sp. Taxonomy (GTDB): domain Bacteria; phylum Myxococcota; class Myxococcia; order Myxococcales; family Myxococcaceae; genus Archangium_A. The sequence continues at coordinate 27,992 of CAYUZK010000007.1, read as the reverse complement.
CAGTGCACCATCGCCTACGTGAACCAGGTCGGCGCGCAGGACGGCCTCGTCTTCGACGGCGGCGGCTTCGTCAACCAGAACGGCCGCATGGCGCTCGAGCTGCCCCGCTTCCGGGAGACCTGGGGGGCGGCGGTGGTGGACCTCGACCGCACGCTGCGGCTGCGCACCGAGAACACCACCTGGCGCGACGACCGCCGCGCCTGGGCCAGGCACGAGGAGCCCTCGCACGTGGTGCCGGTGCCGGTGGCCACGCGGCGCGACGGCCTGTGCTACCCCGTGCCCGCGCACCGCAGCTTCTTCCTCCCCGGCCCGGAGCGCCACGTCACCGCGCGCGAGCGCTACTGCGAGGACCTCCTCGACGCGCTGGCCATGGGCATCGGCGACTACTTCACCAAGACGCGGAGCTTCCGCTGCCTGGGCATCGCGCTGTCGGGCGGGCGCGACTCGCTCCTGACGCTCCTCATCGCGCACCGCTGGGCCTCGCGGGCGAAGGTGCCCATCGAGACCTTCTACATGCCGACGCGAAACTCCTCGCAGGGCACGCGCGACGCGGCGGCCCTCATCGCGAAGGAGCTCGGCGTGGCCTTCAGCGTCGTCTCCATCGAGGACGCCTTCGAGCGCGAGCTGGCCGCGACCCGGGAGATGCTGGGCCCGGAGCGGCCGCTGACGCCCATCACCGTGCAGAACGTGCAGGCCCGGCTGCGCGCGCAGCGCATGTGGAACTGGGCCAACACCTCGGGCGGCCTGTTCCTCCAGACGGGGAACATGTCGGAGAAGGCGGTGGGCTACACCACCATCGGCGGCGACCTGATGGGCGCGCTGGCCGTCATCTCGAACCTGCCCAAGACGGTGGTGATGTACCTGCTCGAGTACCTCCACGAGCGCCACGACTACGCGGGCATCGCGGCGGTGACGGCGCGGCCCGCGGGCCCCGAGCTGGCCCCCAACCAGGTGGGCGAAGACGAGCTGATGCCCTTCCCGGTGCTCGACGCCTGCTTCCACCTCTTCGCGGGCGAGAAGCTGGGGCCCGCCGACGTGGTGCAGGCCGTGGGCGAGATGTTCCCCGAGCTGCCCGGCGAGGTGGTGGCGGCGCACGTGAAGAAGTTCGTGCGCCTCTTCACGCAGAGCATCTACAAGTGGGTGCAGTCACCCATCGCGCTCCACGTGGGCAACCTGGACCTCGACCGGGAGCGCGCCCTGCAGCTGCCCGTCGTCACGCAGACGGAGTGGTGAGTGGCGGCGCTGCTGGCCCTCCTGCTCGCGGCGCCGGACGCCGGGTGGACGCCGGTGGTGCCGGGGGTCGAGTACCGGGCCTTCGTGGTGGAGCCGTCGCCCGCGCAGGGTGATGGCCTGGCGCACGTGGTGCGCATCGACGCGGCCGTGGCGCCGCTGGGCTTTGGGCTGGCGAGCGAGCACGGCGGCACGCTGCGCACGGCGAAGGAGTGGTGCGAAGACCGGGGCTTCGTCGTCGCCATCAACGCCGGCATGTACGGCACCGACTACGTGTCGAACGTCGGGTACCTCAAGCACCGCGCGCACCTCAACAACCGCGCCTGGAGCCGCGCGTACCTCTCGGTGCTGGCCTTCCACCCCACGGCGAAGGGCGCGCCGGCCGCGGTGATGGCCGACGTCGACGCCCCGGGCGCGGCGCCGCGGCGGCTGCCCTACGAGTCGGTGGTGCAGAACCTCCGCCTCATCAAGGCGCCCGGCGTCGGGGTGTGGAAGCCCAACGGCCAGGCCTGGAGCGAGGCCCTCGTGGGCCAGGACGCCGAGGGCCGGGTGCTGTTCGTCTTCGTGCGCACGCCCTTCGAGATGGCGGAGCTCACCACGCGGCTGCTCGCGCTGCCGCTGCGGCTGGTGCGCGCGATGCACATGGAGGGCGGGCCCGAGGCGAGCCTCTCCATCCACAGCGCGGCGCTGACGCTGCACCTGGGCGGCGGGCGGCGCAGCGGCTTCTTCGGCAGCGACCCGGCCCGGCAGTGGCGGGTGCCCAACGTGCTGGGCGTGCGCGCCCGGTGAGGGCCGGCGTGATGCGAAGGGTGAGGCCGCGAGGGCGACGTGGTACGCGCCGCGCTCGCCTCCCATGACTGCCGCGCGCTTCAGCCCCGCCCGTTGGCTCGCCGTCATGGCGAGCTGCCTCGCCGTGGTGGCCGGGGCCTTCGTGCTGGCGGTGGCCTTCGGGGAGCAGCCGCTCTCGCTCGACGAGGTGCGCGTGGAGGGCTCGTCGGCGCACACCATCTTCTTCTCGCTGCGGCTGCCGCGGGTGGTGCTGGCGGGCCTGGTGGGCTTCGCGCTGGCGGCGGCGGGCGCGACGCTGCAGTCGCTGCTGCGCAACCCCCTGGCGGACCCCTTCGTGCTGGGCGTCTCGGGCGGCGCGGCCCTGGGGGCGACGGTGGCGCTGGCCCTGGGCCTGTCGGCCTTCTCGCTGGTGCCGGGCCTCTCGCCGGTGTCGGCCTTCGCGCTCCTCGGCGCCCTCGGCGCGACGCTGCTGGTGATGCTGGTGGGCCGGCTGGCGGGCGGCCACACGCCGTACACCACCCTGCTGGCGGGCGTCATCTTCAACGCCTTCGCCCTGGCGGCCATCACCTTCATCAAGGCCCTCGTCGCGCCGGACAAGCTGGGGGAGATCCTCTTCTGGCTGGCCGGGGCCATCGGCTACGAGGGCTGGCCGACGCTGGCCAGCACCGCGGTGGTGGTGCTGCTCGCCGTGGGGGTGCTGGTGGCGCTGGCGCCGCGCCTCAACCTCCTCACGCTGGGCGACGAAGACGCGCAGAGCCTGGGCCTCGACGCGCGGGCCACCCGGCGGGTGCTGCTGCTGACGGCCTCGGTGGCGGTGGCCGCGGTGGTCTCGCTCTCGGGCCTGGTGGGCTTCGTGGGGCTGCTCGTGCCCCAGGTGGCGCGGCTGCTCTTCGGCGCGGACCAGCGCGTGGCGGTGCCGGCGAGCGCGCTGCTGGGCGCGGCCTTCTTGATGCTGGCCGACCTCGCGGCGCGGCTGCTCTTCCTCGTCTTCGCCACGGAGCCGCCGGTGGGCGTCATCACCGCGCTCCTGGGCGGGCCCGTCTTCCTCGCGCTCATGGCGCGCCGGCGGGCGGCGCGGGGGTAAGGTGCGCCCCACCATGGCGCTCTCCCAGGACGACGCGTTCAACCTCGAGGTGCTGAAGCTGCTGCTGCACGTGGCCTGGGTCGACGGGGTGGTCGATCAGCAGGAGGTGCAGGTGCTGCTGGGCCTGGGCCGGAGCTGGTCGGTGCCCGAGGGGGCCCTGCAGAAGATCCTCGAGAGCGTGAAGGCGGGCCGGCGCCCGAGCGAGCCGAACTGGGCGCTCCTGCGCACACGCACCGAAGACGCGCTCATGGCGGCCCGGGCGCTGGTGCTGGCCGACGGCAGGGTGCTCCCCGAGGAGTCGGCGCTCCTCAAGCGCGTGCAGGCGACCCTGCTGGGCGGCTGACGGCGCCGCTCAGCGCATCGAGCGGCGGCGCGAGAGGAGCGCCAGGCCCAGCAGGAGCAGCGGCGCCAGGTGCGGCGCGGCGCAGGAGCAGCCCGGGCGCGCGCGGCTGCCGGCCGACAGCGTGAGGGCCTTCGGGAGCGTGGCCTGCTCGCCGTCGAGGTTGAGGACGGTGACGTCGTGCTGCCCGGGGGGGAGCAGGTTCGAGGGCAGGGTGGCGCTGATGATGGCGCTCGACTCCACGGTCACCTCGTCGAGGCGCGCTCCGCCGACGAGCACCCGCGCGCCCGCTTCGAAGCCCGCGCCCGTGAGGAAGAGGCCGGTGTTGTCCTCGACGTAGGCCTCGGTGGGCGTCACCGAGACGAGGCGCAGCGGCTCGTTGGTGGTGCCGCCGCCACCGCCGGTGCCCGTGCCCCCTCCGGTGCTTGCACCGCCACCAGTGCCCGCACCGCCGCCGGTGCCGCCGCCCGCACCGCCGCCGGTGCCCGAGCCGCCATCGACCTGGAGCACCTCGAAGCCGTTGGGCAGCACGCCCTCGACGCCCGACAGGTTCCGCACGCGGACGTCGTAGCGGCCCGGGGCGAGGCCCGAGGGCACGATGGCCCCGACGGTCTGCGAGGTGAGGGAGGTGACGGTCAGCTCGGTGGTGCCGAGGAAGGCCTTCGCGCCGAGCTCGAAGTTGGTGCCGGCGATGACGACGCTGGTGCTGGCGTTGACGGGGGCGCTGGAGGGCGTGATGGAGGTGACGGTGATGGCGACGTCGGGCACCTCGAGCACGAGGCGGATGACCCAGTTGCTCTTGAGGTTGTTGTACGCGCCGCCGTCGGGCAGCTCGAAGGCGTGGAAGTACCCGAACCCGTCGAAGAAGAAGTTGGCGCCGGGCTTCGGCGCGGTCGCGAGGTCGAGCGCGATGGTGGTGTTGTCGAAGGACGTCTGGAGCTGCTGCGAGACCTTGACGAAGACCTTGCCCGCGCTGACGGTCACCGGGCTCTGGAGCGTGAAGCGGTTGAACTGGCCCAGCGAGGTCATGAGCTGCACGCCCTGCCGCGACACCCGGCCCGGGTAGAACGTGCCGCCGTCGTTGGGCAGCGGCCGCGGCGCGCCGACGGTGCCCCCCGACTCGTCCCACACGTCGAGCTCGTAGGCGCCCGTGCCCGAGCCGCTGCTCATGTAGGGCACGCAGAGCACGTCGATGGCGATGATCTTGAGCGGGTACTCGCCCGCCGGGGGCTCGAACATCACCGCCGCGCCCTGGTACTCGCCGAAGCTCACGCCGGCGTTGACCGAGCCGGCGCCGGTGAAGGTGTCGTTCTGGATGATCTTCGTCCCCGCCACCGCCACGCCGCCGAAGAGGAGCACCAGGAGCGTCAGCGCACGTCGAGCCATGCGCGCGATGCTACGCGCTTTGGGCCCCCTCTCAGCGCGCGAGAAAACAATGTGGGAAACCTGTTTCGCCGCGCCCCGAGAACTCCCCACAGCAGCGCACTTCATCGCACGGGAGCTCACCATGAGAATCGGACGCTGGGTCTCACGCCTCTTCAACCGCCAGCCCGCGGCGCCCGCCCCGCGCACCCCGACGGCCCCGGCGCCCACGCGGCCGACGAGCCCCCCGGCGGACACCTTCGAGCCCGGGGCGCCCCTGCGCGTCTCGCTCGGCCGCGTCACCGGCTACACCGCCGCCGAGCAGCGCAAGCTGCAGGACGCGGCGCGCGTGCTGGGCGAGGTGCTCAACAGCCGGCAGTTCCGCGACGCGGTGCTCTCGGCCACCTTCGCCGGGCGCCCGGGCTTCGCTGACGAGGCGCGCTCGCCGCAAGAGGTCTACGCCGCGGTCCGCGCGGCCCACGAGAGCTTCGAGGCCGCGCCCGACGGCGAGGTCGACCTGAACCTCCACCTCAAGAACTTCTCCGTCTTCCACCGGAGCGTCGTCGGCTACACCACGGCCGGCAGCGACACCATCACCACCAACCGGCGCTTCTTCTCGAGCTACACGCCGGCGGAGGTGGCCGGGCACCTCGCTCACGAGTGGCTGCACAAGCTGGGCTTCGAGCACGACCACGCCGCGACGGCCGACCGGCCGCACTCGGTGCCCTACGCCCTGGGCGAGCTCGTCGAGCGCCTCGCGGCGGGCCCGCTGACCCCGCTGAGCTGACGGCGGCTTCCGCTACGTCGCGCCGCGCAGGAGCCGCTCGAGCACCTCGAAGGCGCGCGCGAGGGCCGCGATGCTCGCGCTCTCGTCTCGCTGGTGGGCCTGGGCCGTCTCGCCGGGCCCGAAGTTCACCGCGTCGACGCCCCACTCCGAGAGGCGGGCCACGTCGGTCCACGCCTGCTTCGCCTCGGCGGGCCGGCCCGAGAGCCGCTCGAGGGCCTGGAAGTACGGGTTGTCGGCGCAGACGCGGCCGCTGGGCGCCAGGTCGGTGAACGCCACCGCGCAGCGCCCGGCCACCAGCGCCTCGACGTCGGCCTGCGCCGTCGTGACCGACTTGCCCGGCGCGAAGCGGTAGTTGAGGTTGAGCTCGAAGTGCTCCGGCACCACGTTGCGCGCGCGCCCGCCCTTCGCCAGCGTCGCGCTCATCACCTCGAAGAAGGTGTGGCCGCCGGCCACCACGGCCACGCGCTCGCGCCGCGCGAGGTCGGCCAGCACCCCGCCCGCGGCGTGGATGGCGTTCTTCCCCTGCCAGGGCCGCGCCGAGTGGGCCGCCTGGCCTTCGAAGCGCAGCGTCGCGTGGAGCGACCCCACGCAGCCCACCTGCACGGCGCCGTCGGTGGGCTCCAGGGCGATGGCGAAGGCCGCGGCCGCGAGCTCCGGCGCGGCGGCGAAGAGGGGCCCCAGGCCCGACTCGAGGAAGGGGCCCTCTTCGCGCTCGTAGAGGACCAGGCGCAGGTTGACGGGGAGCGTCGCGCGCGGGAGCGCCTCGGCGAGCGCCTGCATCACCGCCAGCGCGCCCTTCATGTCGGAGCTGCCCAGGCCGAAGAGGCGGTCGCCCTCGAGGCGCGCGGGGCCGCTGTCGGGGTGCGCTGGCACGGTGTCGAGGTGGCCCACGAGCAGCACCGTGGGGCGCGGGTCGACGGCCGGCCCCAGCACCAGCGAGTGGCCGACGCGGCGCACCTCGGTGACGGCGAAGTGCCGGCGCGCCCAGGCCTCGACGTGGTCCGCCAGGGCCCGCTCGTCGCCGATGACGGAGGGGATGCGGACGAGCTCGAGGGCGCGCGCCGCCAGCGTCTCCGGCGTCACAGCGGCACGGAGAAGTCGCGCAGCACCTGGTTGAGCGACGTCTTCTGGTCCGTGGAGGCGGTGCGCTGGCCGATGATGAGGGCGCACGGCAGGTGGTACTCGCCGGCGGGGAACTTCTTGGGGCGGCTGCCGGGCACCACCACGCTGCGCGCCGGCACGCGGCCCTTGTAGATGACCTCCTCGGGGCCGGTGACGTCGATGATGGGCGTCGACGCCGTCAGCACGGTGTTGGCGCCGATGACGGCCTCCTCTTCCACCACCACGCCCTCCACGATGACCGAGCGGCTGCCGATGAAGGCGCCGTCTTCGATGATGACGGGGCGCGCGCCCGACGGCTCGAGCACGCCGCCCAGGCCGACGCCGCCCGAGAGGTGCACGTTGCGGCCGACCTGGGCGCAGCTCCCCACGGTGGCCCAGGTGTCCACCATGGTGCCCGCGCCGACCCAGGCGCCGATGTTGACGTAGCCGGGCATCACCACCACGCCGCGCTCGCAGAAGGCGCCGTAGCGCACGGCGCCGGGGGGCACCACGCGCACGCCCGCCTCGGCGAGGCCCTTCTTCAAGGGAATCTTGTCGTGGAACTCGAAGGGGCCCAGCTCCATCGTCTTCATCTCCGAGACGGAGAAGAAGAGGAGGATGGCCTCCTTCACCCAGGCGTTCACCTCCCAGCCCGCGGGCGTCTTCTGCGCCACCCGCAGCACCCCGCGGTCCACCAGCGCGAGCGTCTCGCGGACGGCCATCGCGTAGAACGGCTCCTTCGCCTTCTCGCGGTCGGCGTAGGCGGCGCTGACGCGCTCCTTGAGGTCGTCGACGTTCATGGCCCTCGTTCTAGCAGCCCCCGCCCGCGTTGCGCGGCGGCAATCAGCGCCGGCGGCGACGGAGCAGGGCCAGGGCCGCGACGGCCGCGAGGCCCGGCACCACCGCGCCGCCACACCCGAAGCGCGGCGGCGGGAGCACGACCTCGCCGCCCCCACCCGCACCGCCGGTGCCGCCCCCGGTGCCGCCGCCCATGCCGCCGTCGGTGGGCGCGTTGGCCACGTTGGGGTTGGTGCGGGCGCGGAGCTCGGCGACGTCGCCGACGCCGTCCATGTCGCTGTCGGTGCCGGCCGCCTCCATCGCGTCGAGGGCGGCGATGAGGCTGGCCGTGTCGTTGGGCAGCAGGCCGTTCATGGTGAAGGCGCGGCCGATGGGCGTGTTGACCGTGCCGGAGCCGGTGATGCCGTTGACGTGGCACAGCGCGCAGGACTGCGGCGGGGCGCTCGAGAGCGACAGGTGCATCTGGATCGTCGTGGGGAACTCGGCGGTGGCGAAGGCCGGGAGCGCGACGAGGCTCGACAGGAGCAAGAGACGAACGGTCATGGGGCCTGCGTCAGAGGAAGACGTGGAGCTGAAGGAGGAAAGTGTACTCGAAGGTCGCCTCGATCCCCGGCGAGGAGCGGCGCCGCAGGATGTTGTCGACGCGCAGCTCGAGGTGGGGCAGCGGGTACCAGGCGGCGGACAGCCAGCCGCCCAGCGACGGGCCCCGCTCCCCTGAGCCGGTGTGCGCGGCCTCGGCGGTCACCATGAGGTGGAGGCCCTGCATCAGGTCGTAGTCGCCCTGGAGCAGGCCGGCGAAGCCGAGGCGATCGAGCAGCCCGTTGGTCTGCCACGCGAGGAAGTCCACCTCCGCGAGGAGCGCGAGCTTGTCGAAGGGGGCGAAGCGCCCGAAGAGGCCGTGCGCGTGGCGCGTGGTGGGGCGGCCGGTGCGCAGGTCGGCGCCGGTGCCGGTGATGAGGCTCGAGACGCCGAGGTAGGCGTTGTGGCTGAGCGTGTACTCCGCGAAGGCCGAGTAGCCGCGCTCGCGGTACACGTCGGGGCCCACCTGGAAGTTGCCGAAGATGCCCATCACCTCGCCGCGGAGCTCCTCGGAGTTGTACGAGGCCGAGATGCCCACCTGCTGGCCCACGTTGATGTCGGTGCGGGTGTAGTCGCGCACGAAGGCGATGTGCTCGTTGTTGCGCAGGCCGAAGGGCAGGGCCATGCGCCCCGCGCGCACCATCACCGCGTCGTCGCCCGCCTTGACGCCCGCCCAGAACTCGCGGGCCACCCACTGCACGCCGCACGGCTCGGCCGGGTCGGCCGCGGGGGAGCACGAGGGGAGGATGGCCGCCTGCTGCGCCCCGCGGATGCCCACGCCCGTGGTGACGTGGGCGACGACGGGCCCGGCGTTGACGGTGGCGTAGAGGTCGGCGGCCATGGGCACGGGGATGACGGGCATGCTCCCGCCCGGGCGGACCATCAGGCCGTTGCGGAAGTTGCCCGAGAGGTTGAGGACCTCCGGCAGCTCGAGGAACCAGAGGAAGTTGGCCGACTTCGGCACCTCTTCTTCTTCGCCCCGGGGCGTCACGCGCCAGCGCACGAGCACGTCGGCCTGGGCGCGGCCGTAGGGCGTGAGCTGCCCGGAGCCCGAGGGGTCCACGTGGCAGGCGGCGCAGCTCCCGTAGCCCTTCTTCACCATCCACGGGAAGGCCCAGGCCGCCGAGGACATGAGCGAGAGCAGCAAGAACCAGCGCAGCATCGAAAGCACGGCACCTCCGCGAACCAGTCAGGGCCTCACACGACGAAGCCGCCGCCCCGAAAGGGGGCAGCGGCCGGAGGTACTTTCGCCGATTTCGCCCGGGAGGAAAGTTACTTCTTCACCGTGAACCGCGCGCCCACCACGATGTCTGGCTTGACGGTGATGCCCAGGTAGGAGCGGATCTTGATGCCGAAGTCCGTGAGCTTGAGGTTCGCGGTGCCCTCGACCTCGCACACGCCGGCCTTGCAGGTGGCCTTGTACTTGAACTTGCCGTCCTTCTTCTGGCCGTGCATGCCGAAGGTGCCGCTCGCCTCGGCCTCGGTCGTCTTTCCGTCTTCGGCCTTGAGCGAGTCCACCGGCACCGAGAGGGTGATGTCGGGGTACTTCGCGGCCTCGGTGTCCTCTCTCATGTGGCTGTTGCGCAGGTCGCTGTCGGTGTCGACGTCGGCGATGGCCAGCGTCACGGTGAGGTGCTTGCCGTCGTCGGTGACGCGCACCTTCTTGGCCACGCCGCGGATCTTGAAGCCCGCCGGCCCCTTCGCATCGACGGTGGCGGTGCCTTCGCCCTGTTGCGTCCAGCCGGCGAAGGCGAGGTTGGCGGCGAGGAGCGACAGGGACAGCGTCAGGCGAGAGAGGGACGACATGCGGGCCTCCAGCGAAAGAATTCCGGCACTCTAGGCGGCTTTGGCGACGAGGGTAGAGCGCAGACGGCGCGCGTCGGGCCTTGTTCAGCCGGTGGGGCCAGAGCAGAAAATTCCTCGGGCCCTCGCGGGGTTGATCGTGACATCATGCCCCGCCCGCATGCCTGTCACCTGGGACGAGTTCGCGCAGATCTGCATCGAGCTGCTCCGCGCGAAGGGGGAGGTCCGCCCCATCACCGCCGACGCCACCAAGGATCGCCTGGTCGTCGGGGAACCGTCGGGGCCGGTGGCCTTCATCCACCTGCGGCACGCCTTCAACGAGTGGCAGGCCGCGCCCATCGGCGCCCGCCCGCGGGTGCTGCACCGCCGCTTCTGGTCCTCCATTCGCGGGGAGGCCTCGGCGACGCGCGACCAGGTGCTCCGGGCGGTGCTGCCGCGGCTGCGTGATCGGCCGTGGTTCTCGGCGGTTCGGCGGCAGGCCGAGCTGGAGCTCGGGGCCGACCAGGAGGCCATCGACGAGGTGATGCTGCCGCACGAGCCGCTCAACGACGAGCTGGCGGCGCACCTCGCCTTCGAGCTGCCCTCGTCGGTGACGGAGCTGGGGCCCGATCGCCTCGAGGCGTGGGGGCTCTCCTTCGAGCAGCTCTTCGCCCGGGCGAAGCAGAACCTCGCCGAGGCCACCAGGGTGCCCTTCGAGGAGACCGCGCCGGGCGTGTTCGCCTCGCCCTACCACGACACCCTCGACGCCACGCGCATGCTCCTGGTGGACCGCATCGCCGCCCTGCCGGTGAAGGGCGCGCCGGTGGCCCTCGCGCCGACCCACGACGTGCTCTTCATCACCGGTGACGCGGACGCCGAGGGGCTCACGCAGCTCGCGGCGAGGGCCGAGGAGGCGCTGCTCGAGCCGCGCGCCCACAGCGCCGTCACCTTCCGGCTGGAGGACGGCCAGTGGAGGCGCTGGCTCCCCGAGAAGGGCAGCCCGGCCTACCCCAAGCTCAAGCTCCTGGCGCTGCAGACGATGGCCTCGGCGTACTCGCGCCAGAAGGAGGTCCTCGACGCGCTGCTGGAGTCCAACGGCCACGAGATCCGCGTGGCGACGCTGCGGGCCTTCCGCGCGCCCTCGGGCGACATCTTCACGGCGTGCGCCTGGCAGGCAGACCTCGAGGCGCTCCTGCCCGAGACCGACCGCATCGACTTCGTGCGGCCGGTGCCCGGGGAGCTCAACGCGTCGGCGAAGGTGTGGAGCACGACCTTCGAGATCGCGCGCCGCACCCTGGGGGAGCTCATGCAGCCCATCGGCGATCTGCCCGAGCGCTGGCGGGTGAGGGGCTTCCCCACCGACGAGCAGCTCGAGGCCATGGCCACCGAGGGGAAGCTGTAGCGGCCTACTTCTTCTTCTTGCCGTCCTTCTTGGCGTCCTTCGCCTCGGCGGGGGCGGCCTTGGCCGGCTTGAACTTGAGCACGTAGGCCGTCACGTCGCGCAGCTGGTCTTCCTTGAGCGAGCCGGCCCAGGCGACCATCATGGGCGACTTGCCGTTGGCGGCCCCGCCCTCCTTGATGATCTTGTACGCGTACTCCTCGGTGAGGCGGTCGGCGTTGGCGGGGTCGGTGAAGCTGGTGGGCTTGGGGGTGATGGCCGCGGCCGCCGCGCCGGCGCCGTCGCCCTTCTCGCCGTGGCACGAGGCGCACATCATCTTGTAGGTGGCCTCGCCCTTCGCGGCGTCACCCTTGAGCTCGGAGGGGCCAGCGAAGGCGGGGAGGGCGAGCAGACCGGCGGCGAGGGCGAGCGTCTTCATGGGGCGATGGACTCCAAAGGGGTGGGGGGAGGAACGGCGGACCGCTGAGAGACCACGGGTAGATGCCGTGATTCATTCACGCTCGCAAGCCAGTCGCAGACTTTGCACAAGCAGTCGTCACGGGAGCCTCGCGGCTCACTTATCGAGGGCTTCCACGGCGGCCTCGAGCACCTGGAGGCGGGCGGCGCGCTTGTCGTTGGCCGCCACGACGATCCACGGCGCGTCGGGCCGGTGGGTGCGGTCGAACATGTCCTGGTAGGCGGCCTCGTACTCGTCCCAGCGCTTGCGGTTGCGCCAGTCGTCTTCGCCGATCTTGAAGTTCTTGATGGGGTCCTTCTCGCGCTCCTTGAACCGGGCGAGCTGGGTCTGCTCGTCGATGTGCAGGAAGAACTTGAGCACCACGACGCCGTCGTCGGTGTGCATGCGCTCGAAGGCGTTGATCTCGTCGTAGGCGCGCTGCCACTCCTTCGGGCTGCAGAAGCCCTCGATGCGCTCGACCAGCACCCGGCCGTACCAGCTCCGGTCGAACACCGCGAGGGTGCCGCGGGGCGGCATGCGCGTCGCGAAGCGCCACAGGTAGTGGTGCGCGCGCTCCTCTTCGCCGGGCGCCGCGATGGGCCACACCTTGTAGCCGCGCGGGTCCATGAGCGCCGTCATGCGCTTGATGGCGCCGCCCTTGCCCGCGGCGTCCCACCCCTCGAAGACGAAGACGGCGCGGCGCTTCTCGAGCCAGTAGCGCACCTGGAGCTCGAAGAGCTTCTTCTGCAGCGCCTCGAGCGCCTTGTCGGCGGCCTTCTTGTTCGCGGCGGCCTGGGAGAGGTCCACGGCCCCGAGCGACAGGGTGCCCGGCGGGTGCACCTCGAAGTCGTAGGCCAGCGGCGTCGGGTCGCTGAACCGCTCCTGCTGCTTCGGCCCCTTCTTCCGGTTGCGCATGCCCATATGGGCAGGGAGTCTGCCCCCGATGCAATCGGCTGGCGCGGCTTTCGTGCGGCCTGCCCATGAACCTCGCCCACGTCGTCGCCTGGCTGCGCAGCCCCGCCGTCGCCCGCTGGAAGAAGCTGCTGGGGTTGGCGGCGGTGGCCTACGTGGCGCTCCCGCTCGACGTGGTGCCCGACGTGGTGCCCGTGCTGGGCTGGCTCGACGATCTCGGCGTGGTGGCCGCGACGCTCGCCTTCTTGTCCCGCGAGGTGAAGCGGCACGCGGCGCGGTTGCCGCCGGCCGAGGTCGTGCTCGAGGGCGAGGCCCTGGCCCGGTGACGCCTCGCCGAACGCCGGTAGCGCCGGCCGCCAGGTCGGGCTAGCCCGAGCCTCATGGATCTCCTCTTCGATACGCTGGGCTTCGCCGCGAAGGGCCTCGTCGTGTTCCTCACGGTGGCGGCCATCGTGGGCGTGATCGTCGTCGTGACGCGGCGTCGTCGGCGGGCGCGCGGGAGCCTCGAGGTGCGCAACCTCAATGAGCGCTTCGAGGCCCTGGGTGACGGGCTCCGCGGGCTGGTGCTCGAGCCGAAGGCCTTCAAGCAGCTGCTCAAGGCCCGCAAGAAGGACAAGCCCGGCCCCCGGCCCAGCGTCTACGTGGTGGACTTCGACGGCGACCTGCTGGCGACGGCGGTCGAGAGCCTGCGCGAGGAGGTGAGCGCGATCGTCGCGGCGGCCTCGCCCGGCGACGAGGTGGTGGTGCGGCTCGAGAGCCCTGGCGGGGTGGTGCCGCACTACGGGCTCGCTGCGGCGCAGCTCGAGCGGCTCAAGGCCCAGAAGCTCCAGGTGACGGTGTGCGTCGACCGCGTCGCGGCCAGCGGCGGCTACCTCGTCGCCTGCGTCGCCGACCGCGTGGTGGCGGCGCCCTTCGCGGTCATCGGCTCCATCGGGGTGGTGGCGCAGGTGCCCAACCTCCACCGGCTCCTGAAGAAGCACGACGTGGACTACGAGGAGCTCACGGCCGGCGAGTACAAGCGCACGGTGAGCCTCTTTGGGGAGATCACCGACAAGGGCCGCGAGAAGTTCAAGGCGCAGCTCGAGGAGACGCACGGGCTCTTCAAGGACTTCGTCAAGGCGCAGCGGCCGGCGCTCGACGTCGACGCGGTGTCGACCGGCGAGTACTGGCTCGCGCGCCGCGCGAAGGACCTGGGCCTCGTCGACGAGCTGGCCACGAGCGACGACTACCTGCTGGGCAAGGCGAAGACCGCGAACGTCTACGCGGTGCACTACGAGCCCGCGGAGGACTGGCGGGAGCGCCTGGGCTGGGCCGCGGGCCGGGTGACGGAGCGCGCGGCGCTGCAGCTGCTGCGCCGGCTCCAGGTGGCCGCCCTGGGGTGAGGTTTTTTTAGGGTGCGCGCGGGGCGCCGCGGGGGCAAGAGTGCCCCATGTCCACCACGCTCCGCGCCTGCGCCCTCGCTCTCGCCGTCTTTGCCTCCTGCAAGACGGTCGAGACGCCGCCGCCGGCGCTCCCCGAGAAGCCCGCGGCGGTGGTGGCTGAGCCCGCGCCGCAGCCGCCGCCCGCGCCGAAGGTGGAGCTGCCCGCCGCGCCCGCGCTCCCGGCGCTGCCGGTGGGCCTGCCGCCGGTGACGGCCCCCCAGGACAACCCCACGACGCCCGAGAAGGCGGAGCTGGGGTGGAAGCTCTTCTTCGACCCGCGCCTGTCGAAGGACGGCTCCATGGCCTGCGCTGCGTGCCACCACATCGACAAGGCGTACACCTCGGGCAACGCGCTCGACACCAAGGTGGGCGGCGCGGTGAACGTGCGCAACGCCCCCACCATGCTCAACCTCGGCTACCACGCGAGCTGGTACTGGGACGGGCGCATGCCGACGCTGGAGGCCGTGTCGAACGCCGCGTGGAAGGGGCAGCTCGGCGCCGACCCGGCGACCGTGGCCATCACGCTCAACGCGGTGCCCGTCTACCGCGCGATGTTCGAGCGCGCCTTCGGGGAGCCGGCCACGGCCACCAACGTGCCCAAGGCCTTCGCCGCCTGGTTCCGCGCGCTCAACAGCGGCAGCTCGCCGTGGGACAAGGCGCAGGCCGGCGACGCGAAGGCGCTCTCGGCGCAGGCGAAGGAGGGCCAGAAGGTCTTCGCCGCGAAGGGCTGCATCACCTGCCACGTGCCGCCGCTCTTCACCGACTACGACTTCCACAACGTGGGCCTGGGCGCCGACCCCGGCCGCAAGGACGCGACGAAGGCCGACGCCGACCTGGGCAAGTTCAAGACGCCCTCGCTGCGCAACGTGGCGCTGACGGCCCCGTACTTCCACGACGGGCACGCGAAGACGCTCGACGAGGCCATCGTGCTCATGGCGCAGGGCGGCCACGCGAACCCCAACCTCTCGCCGAAGCTGACGGCGCAGAAGGTGACGGTGAAGGAGATGGCGGCGCTCAAGGCCTTCCTTCTCTCCCTCACCGGCGAGTCGACCTACACCACGGAGCCGGCGCTGCCGTGAGGTGGCTCGCGGTCGTCCTCCTGCTCGGGGGCTGCGTGAAGCGAATGCCGGCAGACAAGCCCACCATCGTCTTCGTGGCGAAGTTGGTGCGCACCATGGACCCCGCGCAGCCGACGGCGCAGGCGGTGGCGTGGCGCGACGGCAAGCTGCTCGCCGTGGGCTCCCGCGCGCGGGTGCTGGAGGTCGCCGGCCCCGGCGCCGTGGTCGAGGAGTTCCCCTCGTCGGTCATCGTGCCGGGCCTCGTCGACGCGCACGCGCACGTGCTGTCGCTCGGGCGCGCGCTGGTCATCGCCTCGCTGCTCGACGCGAAGGACGAGGCCGCCGCGGTGGCCCGGGTGAAGGCCGCGCCGGCCTCGGCGTACCAGGGCGACTGGCTCCTGGGCCGCGGGTGGGACCAGAACGACTGGCCGACCCAGCGCTTCCCCTCGCGCGCGAGCCTCGACCAGGCCTTCCCCACCACGCCGGTGTTCCTCTCGCGGGTGGACGGGCACGCGGCGTGGGTCAACGGCGAGGCGCTGCGGCGGGCGGGCGTCACGGCGGCGACGAAGGACCCCGAGGGCGGGCGCATTCTCCGCGACGAGCGCGGCGAGCCCACCGGCGTGCTGGTGGACAACGCCATCGACCTGGTGAGCGCGAAGGTGCCGCGGCCCAGCGAGGAGCAGGTGCGCGCGCGGCTCAAGGCGGCGCTCGAGACCTGCGCGCGGCTGGGCCTCACGCAGGTGCACGACGCCGGCATGGACCTGGCCACCTTCAAGCAGCTCCAGCTGTGGGACTTCCAGGGCGCGCTGCCGGTGCGGCTCTACGTCATGGCCGACGGGCAGGGCGACGAGGCGGACGCCTTCCTGGGGCTGGGGCCCGCCGCGGGCCGCCACGTGGAGCTCAAGGCGGTGAAGCTGCTGGCCGACGGCGCGCTGGGCAGCCGCGGCGCCGCGCTGCACGCGCCCTACGCCGACGAGCCGGGGCAGCAGGGGCTCTTGCTGCTCTCTCCGGAGGTGCTGGCGGCGCGCGCGCGGGCCTTCTCGGAGCGCGGCTTCCAGGTGGCGGTGCACGCCATCGGCGATCTGGCCAACTCGAGCGTCATCGACGTGCTCTCGACGCTCGACCGCACGCTGCGCCACCGCGTGGAGCACGCGCAGGTGCTGACCGAGGCCGACGTGAAGCGCCTGGGGCAGCACGGGCTGGTGGCCAGCTTCCAGCCCACGCACGCGACGAGCGACATGCCCTGGGCCGAGGCGCGCCTGGGCCCTGAGCGCGCGCGCTTCGCCTACGCCTGGCGCTCGGTGCTCGACGCGGGTGCGAAGGTGGCCTTCGGCAGCGACTTCCCGGTGGAGTCGCCCAACCCGCTGCTGGGGCTCTACGCGGCGCGCACCCGGCAGGACGCTGCCGGAAACCCGCCAGGCGGGTGGCACCCGGAGCAGCTCGTGTCGGGGCAGGAGGCGCTCGCGGGCTTCACCACGGGCGCGGCGTGGGCGGGCTTCGCCGAGGACCGCCGCGGCATGCTGCGCGAGGGCTTCGACGCCGACCTCGTGGTGCTGCCGGTGGACCCGGTGGGCGACGCGCCGGGGAAGCTCCTGGGCGCCGCGGTGCAGGTGACGGTGGTGGACGGCATCGACGTCTATCGCGCGCCATGACGACGCTGTGGCGCTGGCCGACGCCGCTGGTGGAGGGGCGCCTCGTGCGCCGCTACGAGCGCTTCATCGCCGAGGTGCGCGTGGGCCGGGAGTTGGTGCGCGCCCACTGCGTCAACCCCGGGCGCATGGAGGGCCTGGTGGTGCCGGGCGCCCGCGTGTGGCTGAGCGAGGCGCCGGGGCGCGCGCTCCCGTGGACGTGGGAGCTGCTGGAGCTCGAGGGGCGGCTGCTCGGCGCGAACACCACGCTGCCCAACCGCCTGGTGAAGGTGGCCCTCGAGCAGGGGCTGGTGCGCGGCTTCGAGGACGCGCGGGAGGTGCGGCCGGAGCAGAAGCTCGGGCGGCACCACCGGGTGGACTTCGTGGTGGACGGCGCGCACCTGGTGGAGGTGAAGAACTGCCACCTCGTGTACCCGGACGGGCGCGGCTACTTCCCCGACTCGGCGAGCGAGCGGGCGACGGCGCACGCGCAGGCGCTGGCGCGGCGGGCGCGGGCGGGCACGCGGTGCTCCATCATCTTCACCGTGCAGCGCGACGACGTGCAGGCGCTGCGGCCGTCTGCGCTCCACGACGCAGCCTTCACCCAGGCCCTGCGAGCCGCGGGACGGGCGGGCGTGACGATGACGGCGCTGCGGCTGCGGCCGACGCTCGAGGGCATCGAGCTCGTCGACGAGGTGCCGGTGGAGCTCGGGCCCTACGACGTGGTGGCCTTGCGCGCGTGGAGTCAGGCGTACGACGAGACGAGCGGCTGGCAGCGGAAGGACGGCGGCTGGGCGGGCCGGAGCCTGCCGAAGGCCAAGGGGCGCGCGCCCTGACGAGCGTGGAGCGCCGTCAGTCGCCCCCGCCCAGGAAGCGCGAGAGGCGCGTCGAGGACATGGCGGCGACATCGAGGGCGACGAGGGCCAGCAGCGCGACGGCGGCGACCGTCTGCCAGGGCTCCGGCAGGTGCTCGAGCCAGTCATTCCAGAAGTAAGAGACGGCGTAGCCGAGCGCGAGCAGCAGCAGCACGCCGCGGAGCACCTTGCGCCCCACGTCAGGTCCTCGCGAAGACGGTGCCGCGGCTCCCGGGCTCGCGGGCCTCGTCGAGGAGCGAGCTCTCGGGCGTGAGGCCCACGATGTGGATGGCGTCGATGCCCTCGTCGAGCATGGCGAGGCTCTCTTCGACCTTGGGGATCATGCCGCCCTGGATGACGCCGCTGGCGATCTGCGCCCGGGCCTCGGCGGGCGTCAGCCGCGCGATGCGCGTGGTGGGGTCGGCCTTGTCGCGCAGCACGCCGGGCACGTTGGAGACGAGGAAGAGGCGCGCGGCGCCCAGGCGCCCGGCCAGCCGCGTGGCCACGGTGTCGGCGTTGACGTTGTAGACGTTGCCGTGCGCGTCGCCCGCGAGGCAGCCCAGCACCGGCACCACCCCGATGCCCGCCAGCTTCTCGAGGAGCGCCACGTTCACCTGCGTCACGTCGCCCACCAGCCCGTAGTCCACCGGGGCGATCTCGCCTGGCACCACCACCGGCGGGCGGCGCGACGCCTCGACCAGGCCCGCCGACACACCCGAGGTGCACAGGGCCGTCACCTGCGCCAGGCGCATGGCCTGGGCCACGTTGACGCCCACGCCGCCCAGCGCCTGCTTCATCACCTCGAGCGTCGCCTCGTCGGTGACGCGCTGGCCGGCGACCTGCGTCGTGACGAGGCCCAGGCGCCGCGAGAGGTCCGTCGCCTGGGGCCCGCCGCCGTGCACCACGGCCACCTTGATGCCCGCGGCGAGGAAGGCCCGCACCGCCTGGCCCACGGTGGCCGAGAGGCTGCGCACGTCCTGGGCGAGCTCCCCGCCGATCTTCACGACGAACCAGCGGCCAGCCCACGACTCGAGTGCGCTCATGACGGGCAGGTGACTTAGGACAGCGCGCGCGGGCCCGAAACGTGATTCAAGCAGGGGCGTGAACGACCCAACCGCGCGGCGCATCGCCCTCTTCATCGACTTCGAGAACCTGGTCACCAACACCGGCATCACGCCCTCGAACTTCGACCTGCAGCCCTCCGTCGACCGCCTCCTCGAGAAGGGGAAGGTCATCTTCCGCCGGGCGTACTGCGACTGGTCGCGCTTCAAGGACGCGCGCGGCCACCTGCACGACCACGGCGTGGAGCTGGTCGAGGTGCCGCCGTCCACCCGCGCAGGCAAGAACAGCGCCGACATGCGCCTGGTCATCGACGCTCTCGAGCTCTGTTACGCGCGCGAGCACATCGACACCTTCGTCATCGCCTCGGGCGACTCGGACTTCGTGCCGCTCGCGAACAAGCTGCGCGAGAACGACAAGTACGTCATCGGCCTGGGCGTCAAGCAGTCCACCAGCCCCATCTTCGTGAAGGCCTGCGACGAGTTCCTCTACCTGAAGACCGAGGGTGGGCGCGGCCGCCGCGACGAGCCGCGGGGCGAGGGCCGCCGGGGCGAGAAGCCGAAGGGCGAGAAGGGCGACAAGCCCGAGAAGACGGGCGAGGGGCGCCGAAGAGCCATCCCCTCCATCGCGCGGGAGGTCATCTCCAGCCTGCTGGCGCGGGCCACCGGGCCGCTCAACCCGTCGCTGGTTAAGGAGACCATCGTGCGCAAGGAGCCGGACTTCGACGAGCGCGAGCACGGCTTCTCGACCTTCAACCGGCTGCTGGAGGCCATGGAGAAGGAGGGCCTGTGCCAGCGCGTGCAGCAGGGCCGCCAGTGGTACGTGGTGGCCAAGGACGGCGCCAAGCCGACGGCCGAAGAGGAGGCCTTCGAGGCGGAGTCGGAAGAGATCATCCCCGATCCGGACGAGTAGGCCGCTTCGGCGCTCAGCTCGGGGCCAGCTCGGGCGCGGGCTTCGCGAGGGCCTCGATGCGGTCGCGCTCGAGGGTCTCCTTCTCGAGGAGCTCCGTGGCGAGCGCGTCGAGGACCTCGCGGCGCGTCGAGAGGATGTTCTTGGCCCGCTGGTGCTCCACGTCGAGGATGGCGGCCACCTCCTGGTCGATGCGCTTCGCGGTGTCCTCGCTGAAGTTGCGCTCCTCGAAGGAGACGGCGCCGCCGAGGAAGGCCGAGCCGCCGGGGCGCCCGAAGGTCTGCGCGCCCAGCGACGACATGCCGAAGCGGCACACCATCTGCCGGGCGAGCTCGCTCGCGCGCTCGAGGTCGTTCTGCGCGCCGGTGGACACGTCGCCGAAGACGACCTCCTCGGCGCTGCGGCCCCCGAGCAGCACCGCGAGCGCGTCGCGCAGCTCGTCGCCCGTCATGAGGTAGCGGTCCTCGGTGGGGAGCTGCAGGGTGGCGCCCAGGGCCCCGATGCTGCGGGGGATGATGGTGACCCGGTGCACGGGGTCGGCGTGCTTCACCGAGAGGGCCACCAGCGCGTGCCCGGCCTCGTGCCAGGCCACCCGGCGGCGCTCGGTCTCGTTCATCACCCGGCCGTCCTTCTTGAGCCCGAGCTGAATGCGGTCGATGGCCTCCTCGAAGTCGCGCTGCTGCACGGTCTTGCCCTCGCGGCGGGCGCAGGCGAGCGCGGCCTCGTTCACCACGTTGGCGAGGTCGGCGCCCACCATGCCCGGGGTGCGCTGGGCGATGACCTTGAGCTCCACGCCCTCCATCGTCAGCCGCTTCGCGTGCACCTGGAGGATGGCCTCGCGCCCGCGCACGTCGGGCCGGTCGACCAGCACCTGGCGGTCGAAGCGCCCGGCGCGCAGGAGCGCCTTGTCGAGCACCTCGGGCCGGTTGGTGGCGGCCATGATGACGATGCCCGCGTTGGCGTCGAAGCCGTCCATCTCCACCAGCAGCTGGTTGAGCGTCTGCTCGCGCTCCTCGTTGGCCGCGAAGGGCCCGCCGCCGGCGCGCGTCTTGCCCACGGCGTCGAGCTCGTCGATGAAGACGATGCAGGGGGCGCGCTCCTTGGCCTGGGTGAAGAGGTCGCGCACGCGGCTCGCGCCGACGCCGACGAACATCTCGACGAACTCCGAGCCCGACATCGTGAAGAAGGGCACGCCCGACTCGCCGGCCACCGCGCGGGCCAGCAGCGTCTTGCCGGTGCCCGGCGGACCGACGAGGAGCACGCCCTTGGGCACGCGCGCGCCGACCGCCCGGTACTTGTCGGGGCTCTTGAGGTAGCCGACCACCTCGACGAGCTCGGCCTTGGCCTCGTCGACGCCGGCCACGTCGGCGAAGGTGTTGCGGTTCTCGCTGGAGCGGTCGAACAGCTTGGGCTGGCTCTTGCCGAAGCTCATGGGCCGCGCCCCGCCGCGCCCGCCGCCGCCCATGAGGCCCCCCATGGCGCGGAAGAGGAAGATGAGCATCACCAGCGGGAAGATGGAGGAGAGCACCGCGGTCCACAGGCCGCCGGTCTGCTCGATGTGGCCGGCGTAGGAGACCTGCTGCTTCTCGAGGCGGTCGAGGAGCGCGCGCTCGTCGAGGTTCGGCAGCCGCGAGGCCGTCAGCACCTGGCCGCGGCCCGCGTTGCCCTTGTGCTTGAGCTTGGCGACGATGCGCGCGTTCTCGAGCACCACCTCGGCCACCAGGCCCTCGTCGACGGCCTGGAGCAGCTCGCTGTAGGGCACCACCTTCGAGTCGGCGCCTTCGTCCTTGAGCGCGCGGAACCACAGGGCCCCGGCCACGCTCACCGCCACCACGAAGAGCGCGAAGCGCACCCAGGCCGTCCGGTTCATGAAGCTCCCTTAGCGCGTCTTCAGGTTCCCAAGAACTCGAGGCCCGGCCAGCT
Source organism: uncultured Archangium sp. (assembly GCA_964449625.1). GTDB lineage: Bacteria > Myxococcota > Myxococcia > Myxococcales > Myxococcaceae > Archangium_A. The sequence continues at coordinate 6,541 of CAYUZK010000007.1, read as the reverse complement.
CGGCAGCGGGGCGTCGGCCTTCGCCGGCAGGAGCACCCCAATCGGGTACACGCAAGACGTGCCCATCAAGATGCCCGCGGGCCGGTGGTTGCCGCTCGCCTTCACGCCGCTGAAGGGGAGGCGGCCGCTCGCCCCGGCGCTGGAGCGGTTCCAGTGCAGCACGCCCACGCGCAGCGCGTCGGCGCAGCGCTCGAAGGTGGCCGCGTCGCGCGTGAAGACGGCAGCGGAGAGCCCGAAAGGCGTGGCCTCGGCCACGGCGAGGGCGTGGTCGACGTCGTCGGCGACGAGCACGGCGAGGTCCGGCGCGAAGAGCTCCGTGTCGGTGTAGCCGGCCAGGTGGCTGAGGCCCGCGGGCGCGCGGTGCACGGCCGGGCGTACGTAGTAGCCGCGCGTGCGCGCCTCGACCACGCCGCCGGGGGCGAGGGCCTCGAAGCCCGCCGCGCGCGCCCGGGCCTGGGCGGCGAGGAGTTGCTGCCGGGTGCCCTCGGAGATGACGGGCCCCATGAAGACGCCGGCGTCGGCGGGGTGCCCGACGGTGACGCGCGCCGCGGCGTCGGCGAGGCGGGCGCAGAGCGCGTCGGCGAGGCCCCGGGTGACGATGACGCGCGAGGTGGCGGTGCAGCGCTGGCCCGCGGTGGCGAAGCCCGAGAAGGCGAGCTCGCGCACGGTGCGCTCGAGGTCGGCGTCGTCGAAGACGAGGGAGGCGTTCTTGCCGCCCAGCTCCAGGGCCACCAGCACGCCGGGCCGGTGCGCGTTGGCGGCGATGAGGCGCTGGCCCACGGGCACGCTGCCGGTGAAGAGGAGCGCGTCGAGGCCCGGGTGCGTCGCGAGGTGCTCGGCGACAGGCACGGCGCCCTGCACCACGTTGAAGACGCCCGGCGGCAGGCCCGCGGCGTGAAAGCACTGGGCCATGAGGCTCGCGGTGGTGGGGCCCTTGTCCGACGGCTTGAAGACGACGGTGTTGCCGGTCAGCAGCGCGGGGAGGAGCTGCCCGTTGGGCAGGTGCCCGGGGAAGTTGAAGGGCCCGAGCACGGCCACCACGCCGTGCGGCCGGTGGCGGATTTCCCCGGGGAGGTCCTCGAGGCGGACGTCTTTGGTGAAGGCCGCGCCTTCGCCGAGCACCAGGTCGACCTTGCTCACCATGGCGCCGACCTCGGTCTTCGCCTCCCACAGGGGCTTGCCGATCTCCCGGCTGATGGCCTGGGCGAGCGCGTCGGCGTGGGCCTTGAGCTGCTGCTGGTAGGCGCGCAGGAAGCCGGCGCGGGCCTCCTGCCCGAGGCGGCGCCAGGCGGGGAAGGCGGCGCGCGCGGCGTCGACGGCGCGGTCCACCTGCGCCTTCGCCCACGGCACCTCGGCCACCACGTCGTCGAGGTCGGCCGGGCTCCTGACGGTGAAGGAGCCCTCGGGCTGCGGAGGCGCGCAGAGCTCGCCGGCGACGTAGTCGTGCATGACGCGGGTATAGCGCCCGCCGCCCGAGTTGGCTGGCGCGACCGTCAGCGCAATCACCCGGCGAGGGCCCGGAGCGCGTACGCGGTGCCCAGGCCCAGGTACGTGCCCAGCGCGATGCCCGCCAGCCCCAGCGTCAGCCCCGGCCCCACCAGCGCGCGGTTCTTGAGCGACGCGGCGACGGGGCCCACGAAGGGCGGGCCGAAGATGGCCGCCGTCGAGCTGATGATGGCGGTGTCGACGTCGATGCGGAACAGCGCGCACAGCCCGAAGTGCAGCGTCGAGGCGAGCAGCAGCACCCCCACCACGAAGCCCAGCAGCAGCAGGCTCGTGCCGCCCAGCTTGCTCACGTCGGCGAGGCTGCCCACGGCGACGCAGAAGACGAGCAGCGCGTACTCCCCCAGCTCGAAGGCGCCGCTCCAGCTCCGCACGCGGGGCGAGAGCGAGGCGAGCAGCGAGAGCGTGGTGATGGTGAGGAGCACCGGCCCCGCGTCGAGCTTGCCCAGCAGGAGCAGGGCGCCGCCGGCGGCGACGGCGACGATGGCCACCGCCAGCGCGAAGGCCCTCGCCATCGCCGGGGCGTGCGCGCGCGTCCACCTCGAGAGCGGGGCGCCGGGGTGCTCGAAGGGCTCGTGGTGCGGCTGCGCCGAGAAGGGCCGCAGCACCTTCGCGAGCAGCCGCGGCGCCAGCGAGAGGAGGAAGAGCAGGTAGCTGCCGCCGGCCACCACGTCGGCCGCGTTGAGCACCACGAAGGTCTCGCTGCTCGTCTCGAGCGAGAGGCCCACGGCCGTCATGTTCGCCGTGCCGCCGACGTACACGCCGACCAGCATGCCGGCGATCTTCCACCACTCCTCGCTCGCGTCGCGGAAGGCCCAGCCGATGCTGGCGGCGGCGATGACCGACGAGAGGCACGCGAGGCCAAAGGCCACCAAAAGGCTCCGGGCGAGGCCCAGCCACTTGTCGAGCTCCGTCGAGAAGAGCAGGAGCGGGATGGCCAGCGGCACCGCGGCCTCGGCGACACCCCGGCTGGCGCCCTCCGAGAGCGAGAGGCCCGGCAGGTTCGCCAGCAGAATGCCCGTCGCGTAGCAGAGCACCACCGGGCCCAGCACCTTCGCCGGCTTGAAGCGCTGCGCGGCCCAGATGGCGGCGGCGGGCGTCACCAGGCACAGCAGCACCTGCAGGACGGCGCCCGTCACGCGCGCCCCGCGCCGGGCCACGACTGCACCGCGAGCACCGCGCCGGCGAGCACCAGCAGCCCGGCCACCAGCACGCGGAAGCGGCCCTCGTCGAGCCGGTGGTGGAGCCACTCGCCTGCGCCGATGCCGACGCCCAGCGGCAAGAGCAAGAGCGCAGAGCGGCCGAGGGAAGCCGCGGAGACGTGTCCGTCCAGCACCAGGCGGGGCATCACCAGCGCATTCAACACCAGCCAGAGCATCGAGAGGGTGGCGCGGAAGGCGGCCTTGCCCGGAAGCTCCCGCGCGGCGACGAAGACCACCAGCGGCCCGCCGGTGGCGAACACCCCGTGCACGGCGCCGGCCGAGAGCAGCGCCGCCACCTTCGCCGGCAGCGGGAGGGCGCCGGCGCCGAGGGCCGGCCGGAGCGCCACCGCGAGCTGCCAGCTGGCCACCAGCACCACGAAGACGCCGAAGGCCGGCTTGAGCCACGGCGCCTCGCTCGCGCGGCTGGCCACGAGGGTGCCGGCGGCCAGGCCCACGGCGAGGAGCGGCAGCCAGCGCACGAGGAGCAGCCGCCACTCGATGGCCGCCCACCCGCGCGCCACGAGGTAGACCGAGAGCACGAGGTTGATGGGCAGCAGCACGCCCAGCAGCTCGTTGACGGGGAAGACGAGGCTCCCCAGCGTCAGCGCGACCACCATGCTGCCGAAGCCGGCCGCCGCCTCCACGAAGAAGGAGAGCAGCACGACGACGCCGAGGCCGACGAGGGCGCTCACGCCCGGCTGAAGAGCCCGTCGAGGAAGTCCACGAGGAAGCCGTCGATCTGCTGCTTGTCGGGGACGGCGCCGACCATGCCGTACATCGCGGCGCTCCCGTCGGGCGCGGGCTCGCCGGCGGCGAGGCTCTTCGCGCACGCGGCGAGGTCCGCGAGGAACACGTGCAGCACCGCGGCGTGCGCCGGCGTCACCATCACGTGCAGGGCCGGCGGGTTCATCTGCCGGTCGAGCTTCCAGCCGCGCGCGTCCATCGCGTCGCCCAGCTCGTACACGTTGAGCGTGTCGCTCGAGAAGGCGAACACACCGCCCACCGGCGCGCCCAGCACGCGCAGGCCCTCGATGGCGCCCACGCCGGCCAGCAGCTGCTTGGTGGTGTCGAGGATGCTCGCGGCGCGCGAGAGGTAGCCTGCTTCACCCAGGTGGTGCATCACCGCCCAGGCCGCGGCGATGGCGCCGCCGGGCCGCGTGCCGCAGAAGGACGGCGAGGCGTAGAGGCCGCCGTTCCACCCCGCGTAGGTGAAGAACTGGTGCCGGCGCAGCGCGCTGCTCTTGTAGAGCACCACCGAGGCGCCCTTGGCCGCGTAGCCGTACTTGTGGAGGTCGGCCGACATCGAGGTGACGCCGTCCACCTGGAAGTCGAAGGGCGGCACGGGCGCGCCCAGCTTCTTGGCGAAGGGGAGGAAGAAGCCGCCGAGGCAGGCGTCGACGTGGCACAGCAGGCCCCGCGACTTCGCGAGCGCGGCGATGGCGGTGAGGTCGTCCACCACGCCCTGCGGGTAGGCCGGAGCGCTGCCGACCAGGAGCACCGTCTCGGGGCGGATGAGCTTCTCCATGGCCGCGACGTCCACGCGGTAGTCGGGGAGCAGCGGGGCGTGATCGTAGTCCACGTCGAAGTAGTGCACGGCCTTGTCGAAGGCCGGGTGCGCCGAGGCGGGCACCACGACGTGCGGCCGCGCGATGCCCTTCTCGCGACGGCCCCACTCGCGCGCGGCCTTGATGGCCATCATGATGCTCTCGGTGCCGCCGGAGGTCATGGTGCCGGCCACGTCGTCGTCGCCGCCCAGCAGCCCGGCGGCCATGGAGACGACCTCGCACTCCATCTGGCGCAGCGAGGGGAAGGCGACCGGCGAGAGGCCGTTCTCCGCGATGAACTCGCCGTAGGCCTCCTTGAGCAGCTGCGAGACCTCGTCGCCGGCGAAGTACACGAGGCTGAAGGTGCGGCCGTCCTTCCACTTCGCGTCGTCACCGTGGAGCGCGCGGAGCTGCTGCATCACTGCCTCTCGCGGCGTGCCCTGCGTGGGGAGCGTCTTGGCCATGGAGTCCTCCGGCTGCTGGTGTCTGGCCCGCTTACCCGGGCATTTCGATGCGGTGTTCTCTGTTTTGGGGGTGCGTGTCGAACAATCCAATGCATAGGGTTGGGCGCGCCGCGTCGGAGCGGCCTATCGCCTTCCCGGAAGGGGCCCCCGCGCTCATGGCTTTCAAGGTGTTGCTCTCGTCGCTGGTCGTCTCGCTGCTCGCGTCCGCGCAGCCCCTCTCGGACGTGGTGCAGGTGCCCCGGCCGGCGGGCGGTGAGTACATGGGGCTGTACCTGAAGGGTCAGAAGGTCGGGTACATGTTCAGCCACGTCGAGCTCGCCGCCGACAAGAAGACCGTCACCGCGGTGATGGAGCTGCAGTTCAAGGCGAAGGTGGGCCCGACGTCGGTGAGCGAGCGCACCATGCGCGAGACGCGCGTCTACGAGTCGAAGCCCGGCGGGCGGCTGCTGTCCTTCGTGATGGAGCAGAAGGGCGACGGCGGCAACCAGCGCCTCGAGGGCACGCCGGTGGCCGACGGGCTCAAGGTGGTGCGCAAGAAGCCCGGCGTGCCCGACGAGGTGCGAATGCTGCCCCCCTCTCGCGAGGTGGTGGAGGACGCGGACCAGGCGCGGGTGGCGCTCAAGCGCAACGCGAAGGTGCTGGGCACCATCACCGACTCCACCGATCTCGAGCAGTACAAGGTGACGTCGACGCCCGGCGCGACCGAGTCGCGGGTGCTCGGCGGCGTCAAGGTGCGGCTGCGCAAGGTGACGACCATCTCCGAGAAGGAGAAGGTGCCCACCGACGCGTGGGTGGACGAGAAGGGCCGCATGGTGGAGGTGCAGTACGGCCCGGTGATGACGGCCTTCCTCGAGCCGGAGGAGAAGGCCCGGCGCATCGATCTCGTCGAGGTGTTCAGCCTGACGCGCGTGGTGCTGCCCAAGCCGGCGCCGCCGGGCGCGCGGTCGGTGCCCGGGCAGCTCACGCTGGTGGTGACGGGCGTGCCCGACAAGTTCTGGGTCGACACCTATCGGCAGAAGTGGAAGCCGCTGGGCGAGGGCAAGGTGGAGGTGACCATCTCCGCGGCGGCGCCGAAGGTGAAGAAGCCGCGGCCCCTGGCGGACCCCAACGGCGGCGCCAACCTCAAGTCCACCCTCGCGGTGGAGGCCGACCACCCCGACGTGGTGGCTCTGGCGAAGAAGATCGCCGGCACGGAAAAGGACGCGTGGACCGTGGCGAAGAAGGTGAACCAGTGGGTGAACGCCAACCTGGTGAAGGACTACGGCGCGTCGTCGGACAGCGCGACCGGGGTGCTGGCGCAGCTGCGCGGTGACTGCACCGAGCACTCGCTGCTCATGGTCTCGCTCCTGCGGGCCCTGGGCATCCCCGCCAAGCGGGTGGACGGGCTCGTGTACCTCGTCAACGACGACAAGGTACCGGCGCTCTACTGGCACGAGTGGGTCGAGGCCTTCGTCGGGGAGTGGACGCAGCTCGACCCGACCTTCGGGCAGGACGTGGCCGACCCCGGGCGCCTGGGCGTGGGCGAAGAGAGCAGCGCGGAGATCACCCCGCTCATCGGCTCGATGCTGGTGACCGAGGTCCGCTGAGCGTGGCCCCGCGCTTCGGCGAGTACGCGCTGCTGGAGCGGCTCGGCGCGGGCGGCATGGGCGAGGTGTTCCTCGCGCGCAAGTCGGGCCAGGCGCCGGTGGTGCTCAAGCGCGTGCTGCCGCACCTCGCGCAGGCGCCCGACTTCCAGGCGCGCTTCCTCCATGAGGCGCGGGTGCTGGCGCGGCTCTCGCACCCCAACGTGGTGCGGGTGCTGGAGCTGGGCGACGTCGCGGGCCAGTGG
>CAYUZK010000006.1:30945-71202 GCA_964449625.1 uncultured Archangium sp. | reverse complement strand
TGGAGGTGCGCGCGGCGCGGCTGGTGCGCCCCGTCGCGCCGACGCCCACCTTCCCCTGGCGGCTGCTGTGGGCCGGGGCGGCCGTCGCCGCGACCGTCGCGGTGGTGCTCCTGGCGTGGCCGCGGGCCCCCGTCGGCGCCGTGCTGGTCGCGGGCAAGGGCTTCGTCGTCGATGGCCAGCCGGCGGCGAAGGACACCGTCATCCGCCAGGCCGCGGTGCTGGCCACCGACAAGGAGGACGCCGCGGTGCTGGTGGGCCAGGCGCAGGGCCGCCGCGGGTTGCTCCTCCGCCCGGCGACGCGGCTGCGCGTGGCGGGCGAGCGTGACGTGGTGCTCGAGCAGGGCCGCGTGCGCGTGCAGAGCCGGCACCCGGGCGAGCCCTTCGCCGTGCAGGCGACGGGCGGGCGGGTGCTGCAGGCCGAGCCAGGCACCTTCGTCGTCGAGCGCCGCGAGGGCAGCACCCTCGTGGCCGTGCACCAGGGCAGCGTGCGCGTCGTCGGCCGCGGAGGAGAGGTGGTGGTCAAGGAGGGCCAGGAGACCGAGCTGGGCCTCGCCGGCGAGGTGAGCGCCCCGAAGGTCGCCTCGGCCACCGCCCTCGTCGAAGACCGCGGCTCAGGCACCGTGTGGGACGCCATCTTGCGCTTCTTGCGGCAGCTGCTCGACGCCATCTCGAAGGCGCTCGCGGGCGACTGACGGCGGGCTGCGCTAACGTCCTTCGCATGCGCGTCGCCCTGCTCGCCTCGTTGCTGCTCCTCGGCTGCGATTCCCGTACGCCCGTGGCCCCTGACGCGCCGAAGACCGACGGGGTCGAGGGCCACGGTGGCATCGCCATCACCGAGCCCCCCGCCCCGCTCGGCGGCATGAGGAACGACCCGACGGCAGCCGACGAGGCCCTGCGGCGAAAGCTGCTGGAGAACGAGTACGCCGCGCGGCAGCTCTACCTGCAGGGCTACCAGCTCAAGGACTCGGACCCGAAGGCCGCCGCGACCCTCTTTCGCCGGGTCGTGGCCCTGACAACGGAGGGCAGCGAGCAGCACGAGAAGGCCCGCTCGCGACTGGCAGAGCTCGGCGAGCCGCTGGCCCCCTGACTCACCCGAAGCTCGTCTCGTCCCACGTGTCGCCCTTCTTCGCGGCGGCGAGGGCGAGCTGCTCGTCGAGCTTCTCGAGGAGCAGGCGGTTCCCGTCCTGCTGGTAGCCCTCGAGCGACTTCGCGCAGCCGTCCACGCGCTCGAGGAACTCGCCGAGCACCTTGCCGTCGAGCACCGGGGCGTGGAGCCCGTAGTCGAGCTGCTGCAGGTAGAGCGCGTTGATGACCTGCTCGAACTGCCCGCCGATGGGCACCGAGAGCATGGGCTTCTTCAGGTACACAGCCTCGCTCATGAGCGTGTAGCCGCCGCCGCCCACCACGCCGCGCGCGGTGCGCAGGTCGTCGATGAAGCCCGCCTCGCTGAAGGGCTTGAAGACGAGGTTTCCCTCGCGCACGGGCTCCGTGAGGTCGCGCCGGAAGCCGTAGATGCGGCACTCGATGCCCGAGCGGCGCAGCTCCTCGATGAGCGCCGTGTTGCTGGTCATCGTCTGGTACACGAGCAGGTGCTCGCCGGGCTCCGACTTCGCGGCGAGGATCTCCGGCCGGAGGATCGACGGCACCAGCGTGGTGCGCGCCTTGCGCACCGGCGGGGAGAAGAACGTGGTGACGAGGTAGTGGAAGGCGCCCGGGAGCTTCGCCTTCACGATGCTCTTGGTGAGCTGGAATTGGTCCTCGTGGCCGGCGATGAGCGCGGGGTCGTGCATGCACCGGTTGATGATCTGCATGTTGTCGATGCTGATGCAGGGCAGGAAGTGGTTGCGCGCGAAGAGGTAGCTGAACGACTCGAAGTCGCTGATGACCACGTCGGGGGCGAAGGCGTCCACCAGCTCGAAGTACTTCTTCACGTTCTGCGGCCAGCCGGTGATGGCGCCCTTCAGGTTCTCGAGCAGCGTGTCGAGCTTCTTCACCGAGTTGCCTTCGTACTGAATGGTGAAGCCCCAGATGTTGTGCACGTTCTCGAAGCGCTTCGCGAGGTAGTCGCGCGCGCGGCCCGAGACGACGACGTGCACGTCGTGGTGCTTCGTGAGGTGCTCGAGCACCACCCGCGAGCGCGTGGCGTGGCCCATGCCTTCACCGACGACCCCGTAGAGGATTCGCATGGCCGGGAAGGTACTCCAGGGCGCTAGGGTTCGACCTCACCCATGGCGCGCCCCTTCCGCCCCGTCGCCCGCGCGGCCCTCGCCGGCCTCGCCGCGGGCCTCTTCCTCGCCTCGGGCGCCCTCCTGGTCATGGTGCTCGAGCGCGCCAGGGCCCCCTGCGAGGCCCCCGGCACCGAGCAGTGCGTCTTCGAGCAGCAGACCGCGGCGGAGGTCTCGCGCCTCCAGTCGCTCGCCGCGCTGGGCTGCGCGCTGGTGGGCGCCGGCCTCGCGGTCGCGGCGCGGCGCGCGTAGCGGGGGGTTTGAGGGCTATGCTGGGCGCCCGATGGCCGACCCGCGCGAGCGCCCCTTCTCCACCGCCTGGACCTTCCTGAGCCTGGTGCTCTTCCTCGCCATCGAGCTCTTCATCGGCTCCTGGCTGGGGCCGCTCATCGCCGGCAAGTACGTCTCGCCCATGTTCCACTACCAGGTGCAGATGATGCTGCACCTGGGGGCGCTGTACCTGGGCGGCCTCGCGGTGGGCGTGGTGAGCCCCGGGCGCCGGCTGATGGAGCCGGCCGTGGGCGCCTTCCTCTCGGTGCTCATCGTCTTCTTGATGTCCTTCTTCATGCCCAACTGGTTCTTCGTGTTCGACCTGACGAAGATCATCGTGGGCGGCGGCATCGGCTTCTTCATCGCGCTGCTGGGCGCCTGGCACGGCGAGTCGATGATGGGAAACCTCGACGAGGCCGGCGAGCGGGAGACGGCGCGCGGCCGGCTCCGCTCGGCGATGTGGGAGCCCGACCAGGACCTCTCGGGGCTCCCGCGGCGCGATCGCACCCGCGACTGACGGGCCTTTTTAGCGCGGCAGCGCGGCGAAGCGCTGGCCGAGGGCGTCAACGCCGGCCGGGTCCACCGCGCGCACCTGCGCGAGGAGCATCGGCGTCTCGGGCGCCGCGACGATGAGCAGCGCGTCGGCCGCCTGCTGCCGCACGTTGCCCTGGCTCCTCACGAAGAGCTTCACCAGCGCCTGCGCGGCGGTGGCCTTGAGGCGCGGCACCTCGGCCTTCACGGGCGCGCCGGTGGGCGTCTCGAGGGCCCAGGCGTTGCCCACGCGCGAGAGCGCCTTCACCAGGCGCAGCCGCTCGGCGTCGTCGATGCTGCCTGCCAGCGCGCGGCCCAGGAAGTCGGCCACCGCGAGGCGGCGGCAGGCCCCCAGGCCCGTGAGCATGGCGGCGCGGTGCGCGCCGGGCGTCGAGGCGAGCGCGAGGAGCGTCGTCACGGCGCGGTCGTTGCCCAAAAGCCCCAGCGCCTCCGTGGCCGAGCGCACCACCTCCGGCTCGAGGGCCTCGTTGGCCACGGCCACCTCGAGGAGCGGCTGCACGCGCGCGTCCTGCAGGCGCCCGAGGGCCTCGAGGAGCCCGGCCTCCCAGGCCACGTGGGCCGAGCGCGGGAGCGTCGCCTCGAGCGCGCCGTCGAAGGCGAGGGCCTCGACGAGGGCCCAGGTCGCCGCGGGCCCCAGCGACGCGAGGTACGACGTCACGGGCGCCAGGCGGCCGCGCTTGCGCGCGTCGAGGGTGGCCACCTGCGCGCGCACCGACGCCACGCCGGCGAAGGCCTGCGGCGAGGCGGTGCGGGCCAGGGCGATCTCCCGCCGGGCCTGCGTGACGAAGGTCTTCGGCAGCGAGGCCTCGCTCACCACGGCCCCTTCGGCCAGCGCCGCACCCGAGAGCAACATGAGCGACATCACGAGCGGCTTCACGGGGCCACCTCCCACCACTTCTGCGAAGGAGTCGAGCGGAGCGCGTTGGTGCCGCAGTGCACCTCGCCCCCGAGGCGGTGGTAGAGGTTCCAGTTCTCCACCCACTTCACCGTCACCTGGTAGGGCGCGAGCGCGGCCTCGAGCTGGGCCTTGAAGAGATCCTGCCCGTCGATGATGGGGCCGTGCGGGTCAGGCACCGCGACGACGGAGGGGCTCAGCGAGAAGAGGTTCACCGTGCCCACCTGGTAGGCGACCGAGAAGTCGTACATGAGGTCGTGGAGGAACGGCACCTTGACGATCTCCGCGTCGGTGACGCCGGTGGCGGCCTTGAGCACCGCGAGCTGCTCGTCGATCTTCACCGCTGCCTCGGCGCTGGCGGCCATCACCTGGGTGTTGGCCAGCACCTGCGAGATGGAGGCCTGGGCGTTGAACTCCTGGTAGTTGTCGTCAAGCCACTTCTTGCCGACGAACATCGGCACGGCGCCGTTGCCGCGCTGCACCTCGGCCTCGAGCATCGACTTGGCCAGGCGCGCGTCGTTGGCCAGCACGACCCAGCCGCGCGGGGTCGAGACCTTGAGGAAGGCCACGGTCTCGTCCACGTGCGCCACCGAGAGCCACGAGGTGTCGAGGTCGAGCGCCGGCGACTGCCAGCCCTGCGAGTCGGTGAGCGCCACGAAGCTCTGGTCGGGGCTGTAGCCGGTGACGCGCCCGCGCAGCGCCCGGCCCAGGGGCCACGCCCGCCCGTTGGCGGTGTACGGGGGAATGGTCTCGAAGTTGCCGAAGGAGTTGAGCGTCTGCTCGTCGGGCGAGGTGCGCGCGTCGAACTGCTGCACGCCGCCCACGTCCTTCCCGCGGAAGCGGGTGAAGACCAGGCGCCCGGCCTCGCGAAGCGGGAAGGGCCCGAAGCCCTCCACGTTGGCCGAGCGGAAGATGACCGTCATCACGCGCTGCTGGCCGCCGGGGCCCGGCATCGACTGGTAGCCCGTCTCGAAGAAGTCCTGGGTCCACTGGTCCTCCACGGTGGGCGTGTCGAGGGTGACGCCCGAGCCGGCGGCGGTCACCGCGGCGGTCACGTCGGCGAGGAAGGCCTCGGAGTCGGCGTCGCGGGGGATGCGCGAGGCGTAGGCCCTCGTCACCGGCTCGGCGTGGCTGAAGGTCAGCACCGGCGAGACGCGCAGGCGCACGGTGTCGCGGTAGGTGCCCGGCACCCAGTTGGCCTGGGGCGGCACCTCCACCACCAGCGTCACGTCGACGAAGCCGTCCCACGCGCTCGCGTCGCGCACGACGTCCTTTCCTTCCATGCGCAGCTCCGCGCCACCGCGCAGGTCCGCGAGGAAGAGGTTGCCCGCCGGCACGAACTCCCACGTCTCGCCGACGCGGCGGAAGAAGCGCACGTAGGCGCTGCCGGGGTTCGCCGCGACGAGCTTCACGGTGGTGCCCGACGGCGCGCCCGGCCAGGGGGCCAGCCGCAGCGGCGCGAGGTCCTCGAGATCGTCGGGGCCGTTGATGACCTCGTCAGCCGCGTCGTTGCAGCGCGCGAGCTCGACGTCGGACAGCGTCGAAGACTTCGGGCAGGCGTTGAGATCGTCGTCGATGTTGGCGAGGAAGATGGCGCCGTGGCGCTCGTCCCAGGTCTCCTCCTCGTCGTCTTCGCTGGCCACGTCGAGCTCGACGACGCCGTTGCGGTTGACGTCGGCGCGGAGGTCGACCACCGGCACGCCCGGCTCGATGCGCACCGGGAGCAGGTCCCCCAGGAAGGACGACGCGTTGCCGCACGCGCCCAGCACCACCACCAGCGCCGCGGAGAGACCCGCGGTCGCCGCCCTGCTTCCGGCATCTCGTTGCATGAACGACCCCTGCGTAGAACTCAGACTCCGGCCGATGCCGAAGGCATGGACCTACCCCAGCGGCCCCCCCGAAGGCCAGCCCGCCCCGGCGCCGCGGCGCTCTGAGAACGCTTGCATCGGCGGCGGCGAGTCCGAAGAGTCGGCCCCGCGATGACGCTCGATCCCTTCCAGCTCCCGGAGCGGCTCAACCTGGCGCAGGTCTTCCTGCACGCGCAGGCCGCCGCGCACCCGTCGCGCCCGGCCCTCTACTTCGAGGACCAGGTCATCACCTACGGGCAGCTCGCCGACGCGACGAACCGGGCCAGCGCGGTGCTCAAGGGCCTGGGCCTCGCGTGGGAGCAGCGCGTGCTGCTCATGCTGCCCGACGTGCCGCAGTTCGCCTCGGCGTGGTTCGCCACCGTGCAGGCCGGCGGCTGCGTGAGCGCGGTGAACCCCGGCCTCAGGCCCGAGGAGGTCGAGTACTACCTGAACTACACCCGCGCGAAGCTGCTGGTGACCGACGCGGCCACCGCGGCCACCGCCGAGGCCCTGCGCGAGCGCTGCCCGCACCTGCGTCACGTGCTGGTCGCCGGGGGCGGCGCGGGCCGGCACCTCGACTACGACGACGAGCTGCGGCGCGCCACGGCGGACCCCACCGTCGCCGACACCCACCGCGACGACGTCTGCGCCTGGCTCTACACCTCGGGCTCCACGGGCTTCCCCAAGGCCGCGGTGCACAAGCAGCACGACTTCGTCTTCAACGCCCTGACCTACGGCCTGCCGGTGCTGCGCTACGGCGCGCAGGACGTCGGCGTCTCGGTGCCCCGCCTCGCCTTCGGCTACGCGCTGGGCACGAACCTCCTCTTCCCGCTGCTGGCCGGCGGCGCCACGGCGCTCTTTCAGGAGAAGCCCACGCCCGAGAAGTTCTTCGAGGTGCTGGCGAAGCACCGGCCCACCGTCTTCACCGCGGTGCCCACGGCGCTCAACGCCATCTTGAACTCGCCGGGCCTGGCGACCGCCGACTTCTCGAGCCTGCGCGTCGTCATCAGCGCTGGCGAGGCGCTCCCGGCCGAGCTCTACCAGCGGTGGAAGCAGCGCACGGGCGTGGAGATCCTCGACGGCATCGGCAGCGCGGAGATGTTCCACATCTTCATCACCAACCGCCTGGACGACGTGATGCTGGGCTCGCTGGGCCGCGTGGTGGAGGGCTACGAGGCGAAGGTGTGCGACGACGCCGGCCAGGAGCTCCCCCGCGGAGAGGTGGGCACGCTGTGGGTGCGCGGCGACTCCATGGCGCTCGAGTACTGGCAGCAGCACGAGAAGTCGAAGCTCACCTTCCGCGGCGACTGGTGCGTGTCGGCCGACAAGTTCCAGCAGACCGACGACGGGCGCTTCTCCTTCTGCGGCCGCGGCGACGACATGCTCAAGGTCGGCGGCAAGTGGCTCTCCCCGGTGGAGGTGGAGAACGCGCTCCTGCAGCACCCCGCGGTGCGCGAGGCGGCGGTGGTGGCCTTCAAGGACCAGGACGGCCTCGACAAGCCGCGGGCCTTCGTCGCGCTCCACGCTGGCCACGCGCCTGGCGACGCGCTCGCCGAGGCGCTCAAGGCGCACGTGCGCGAGGCCCTCGCCCCCTTCAAGGCGCCGCGGCAGGTGCGCTTCGTCGACGCGCTGCCGCGCAGCGATCGCGGCAAGGTGCTCAAGACGGAGCTCCGGGGCTGACATGGCGCTCCTCGAAGCCCGCACGCTGGCCTGGCCCCGGGTGAAGGCGCTGGCTGAGGGCGGCGCCGTCGCCCTCATTCCACTGGGAAGCACCGAGGCCCACGGGCCCCACCTCCCGCTCTGCGTGGACGTCGTCATCGCCGAGGAGGTCTGCCGGCGCGCCGCCGCGCGGCTGGCGCGTGACGTGGTGGTGTTCCCCGCGGTGGCCTACGCGCTCACCGACTTCGCCGCGCCCTTCGCCGGCACCGTGACGCTCTCGGCCGACGTCGCCCGCGCCATGCTGCAGGGCATCTTCGGCGGCGTCTGCGCGGCGGGCTTCGGCCTCGTCGGCGTCGTCAACCACCACCTCGAGCCCGCCCACTTCCGCGTGGTGCACGAGGCCGCGAAGGCCACGCAGGCGCTGCACCCGGCCGCGCGCGTGCGGGTGGTGGACCACCGCCGCGCCCCCACCGGCCCGCTGCTGGGCCACGAGTTCATGCACGGCGGGAGCCACGCCGGCCGCTACGAGACCTCGCTCATGCTCGCGGCGGCCCCGCAGCTGGTCGACGACGCGGCGCGCCGCGCCCTGCCCTCCCTGGAGGTCGACCTGCCGGCGGCGATCAAGGCCGGCGCGAAGGACTTCCTCGAGGCCGGCGGCCCGCAGGCCTACTTCGGCGCCCCGGCGGAGGCGACGGCGGATGAGGGCCAGCGGCTCTTCGAGGTCCTGGTCGACGCGACCGTCGCCGCGCTGGAGGGCCCGTGAACGACGCGCCGCCCGACGAGCTGATCGCCGTGCTGGGCCTCGCTGGCCTGTGCTGCGTGCTCCTCTCGGGCGTGGGCCTCGTGGGGCTCGTGGTGTGGTTCGTCCGTCGCCAGGCCCAGCCCGCGGCGGCCCCGGCTTCGGCGCCGCCTTCGCCGACTCCAGCAGCCCCAACGGCCGACGCGCCGTTCCACCTGTCGGTGCTGGCGGTCTCCTTCGACGCGGTGCACAGGCCCCCGGTGCAGGAGGCGCTGGCCAACGCGCTGGGCGGACCGGACAGCGTCACCGTGCGGGTCGGCCTCGTGCAACGGCTCGCGCAGGCGCTGGCGGGGCTCGACGCGCACTGGCAGCACTTCGGCTACGGCGAGAAGGACCTGCTCGACCTCACCGCCGCGCAGCAGAGCTACACCGCTGCGCTGGCAGACTTCCGCGCGCGAGCCAGCCAGAGCGACACCCAGGGCCCGCTGTGCGTGCTCACGCTCGTCCTGTGCACGCGGGGGCCGCGGCTCGGCGTCGATCGGCTCGACACCCGGGCCCAGCTCCGCGAGCTGCTGGCCGACCGCCTGCGCCTCGACGAGGCCACGCTGTTGGGCGCCGAGGCGCTGTGGGACCCCGCCGCGGGCGGCCTCACCGAGCCCGAGGTGCTGCGCCGCTACCCCGAGCTGCACCGCCTCGCCCTGTGAAAACCGTGGGACGCGGACGCCTTGATTGAGGTCAAATACGACCCCATGCGCCTCTGGGTCGGGCTGACCGTCCTCCTTGCCACCACTGCCTTCGCTGCGCCGAAGAAGCCGGTGGTGTTGATCACCGGGCCGGCGGCGGTGACGAAGCTGCTGAGCAAGGAGCTCTCGAAGAAGTACACGCCCCGGCCCCTGGCCCGCATCGCCCCGATGCCCACGGCCAAGGAGGTGCGCGAGGTCACCGCGCCCGCCAGCGCCATCGCGGTCGTCATCGCCCAGGCCGCCGGCGCCTTCATCACCGTGCAGGTGCTCAGCGGCGACGACGGCACCCCGCTCGACACCATCACCGTGAAGGGCACCGCGAAGAAGCCACCCAGGACCCTGGCGAAGCCGCAGCTCGCGGCGCTCCTCTTCGCCGTCGCCCAGGGCAAGCCCCCAGGCGCGACGAAGAAGGCCGAGCCCCAGGTGGTGGAGCCTGCGCCCGACCCGAAGCCGGAGCCGAAGGCCGAGCCAAAGAAGGAGCAGCTCGCCGCGAAGAAGAAGGAGCCTGAGCCGAAACCCGCGCCGCGGGAGGAACCCAGGCCAGAGCCCGCGCCGGAGGTGGCCGACTCGACGCCGTCGGAGCCGCTCACGCCGTCGGACCGCCCGGCGGTGCGCGCCTCGGTCGGCTTCGGGGGCTTCAACCGCACCTTCAACTGGGCCGGCAACCCCAGCCCCTCGCTGGCCACGTCCTCCCAGCCCTTCGCCGCGGCCGTGGCGGTCGACGCGACCTGGTTCCCCGGCGCGCACTTCACCGCCGGCTTCCTCGCGCACCTGGGCCTCTTCGTCACCGCCGAGTTCGGCGTGGGCATGGCCAGCCGCGTCGACACCTCGCGCTTCTCGAACCACGCCAACCGCATTCGCTTCGGCGCGGTGGGGCGGCTCCCGCTGGGCAGCCGCTTCGAGCTGACCGGCCACGTCGGCTACGCGCGCCACGAGCTGTCCACCTCGGCGACGGCGGTCAACGACGGCTCGCTGCGCCCCAACATCCCCGACGTGGTCTTCAACGGCTTCCGCGGTGGGCTCGGCGCGCGGCTGCGCCTCTTCGGCACCGTGGAGCTCGACGCGCTCGGCGGCTTCCAGACCGTCGCGGGCAAGGGCGAGCTGGGGAGCCAGCGCTTCTTCCCCCAGGCCTCAGCCATGGCGGTGGACGCCGGCGGCGGGCTCTCGGTGGAGCTGGCCCCTCACCTGCGCCTGCGCGGCGGCGCGGAGTGGCAGCGCTACTTCGTCACGCTCAACGCCGAGGAGACCTCGACCTTCTTCGCCCGCACCGCAGCAGACCAGTACCTCGCCGCGTCGGTGCAGCTGCAGTGGGTGATGTGAGGGGGGAACACCGGCGCCACCCGCAGCCCCCGGCGAAGGCGGCGCGGCGAGAGGAGCACCGGGAGCGTGCGGAGGGGCCTTCCGGACACCGGCCCGCGCCGCGGGGTTCACATCACTTGCACTGATACCTCAGTGTGGCTAATGACTCGGGCCCCCCAAGGAGTCGCCCTCATGCAGCTGGAATCACTGAAGATGTTCGTGGACGTGGTGGAGACCGGCTCGTTCTCGCGAGCGGCGCAGCTGAACCACGTCACGCAGTCGGCCGTGAGCCAGCAAATCCGCGCGCTGGAGAACCGCTACGAGCAGCGGCTGCTCTCGCGCAGCGCCCGCCAGGTGACGCCGACGCCGTCGGGTGAGCGCCTCTTCCGCGGTTGCAAGGAGATCCTCGCGCGCTTCTCGGAGGTGGAGCAGGAGATCCGCGAGCAGGCGACGGAGGTGAGCGGCGGCTGCTCGGTGTCCTCCATCTACTCGGTGGGCCTGCACGAGCTCCACACGGTGCAGAAGGAGCTGCTCAAGACGCACCCCAAGGTGAACCTGCGGCTCAACTACCGGCGCAGCGACCAGGTGTACGACGACGTCATCCTCGGGGCGGCCGACATCGGGCTGGTCGCCTACCCGCAGCCGCGCGCCGGGGTCGACATCGTGCCCTTCCGTGAAGATCGCCTCGCCGCCGTGCTGCCGCCGGGGCACCCGCTGGCCTCGAAGGCGAAGGTGGCGATGAGCGCGCTGGTGGGCCTGCCCTTCATCGGGTTCGACCGCGAGGCGCCCTCGCGCAAGGGCATCGACAAGCTCTTCCGCGACAAGAACCTCGAGCTCAACCCGACGATGGAGATGGACAACGTCGAGACCATCAAGCGCGCCGTGGAGCTGGGCCTGGGCATCTCGGTGCTGCCGCTGCCCACCGTGCAGCGCGAGGTGGACGGCGGCACGCTCGTCGCCAAGGCCTTCGCCGAGGGCACCTTCACCCGCCCCATCGGCATCCTCGTGCGCAAGGGCAAGTACCTCTCGCGCGCGGCGCAGGCGGTGCTCGACTCCTTCAAGGCCACGCGGCAGGACGACTGACCGTCACGGCGGGTCTTCGGGCTCCTGCTCGCGCGGGGGGAGCTTCTCTTGCAGCAGCTTCTTGAGCAGCTCGAGCAGCCGCAGCTCGGCGTCGCCGTCGGCGGTGCGCACGCCGGGCTGACACTCGCAGGAGAGGCGCCCGGTGGCCCCGTCGCGGGCGAAGGCGCATACGCCGGGGCACTCCGGGAGCGGGCTCTCTTCGAGGAGCGAGGGCACCACGCCCGTCGCGCCGCGGAAGGCCTCGGCGCAGCCGGGCAGCGTCTGCGCCAGCTTCGGCCAGGGGAAGTGGTGCTGCGAGCTGCGGCCGCGGTCGCCCGCGCTGAAGGTGAGGCCGAGGCGACAGGCGCCGGGCGTCGCGCCCGGGAGGT
Organism: uncultured Archangium sp.; assembly: GCA_964449625.1. Taxonomy (GTDB): domain Bacteria; phylum Myxococcota; class Myxococcia; order Myxococcales; family Myxococcaceae; genus Archangium_A. The sequence continues at coordinate 59,522 of CAYUZK010000006.1, read as the reverse complement.
CGAGCGAGAGCCGCGCCCCGTCGTCGAGCGGCCGCCACACCGTCACCGTCACGTCCACGCCGTCGCCGCGCGCGGCGCCCTGCACCTCGAAGCACGCCTCTTCGGAGAGCTGCCCGCCCCGCTCGCACTGCACGCGGCTGCCCGACTGGAGCACCCGCGGCCGGCGCAGCATCAGCACCGCCTCGCGCACGTCGTAGACCAGGCGGAAGCGCCCCCAGGCGTCGGCGCCCAGCACGCCCTGCGCCGCGTGCGGCGGCGCCCCCGGCTCCACCTCCAGCGAGCCTGCGGCCACGCCGAAGCCCGGCGCCAGCTCGAGGGTGTCGAAGGCGAAGCCCTTGAGCTGCGCGAGGTCCTTCGGCAGCTCGACGCCCTCGGGGAGCGGCAGGCCGCGGAGCACCTCCACGCCCACGCGGAGGCCGGCGGCGCGCGCGGACTGCTCGGAGACGCGGCTGCGGCGCTCGCGCAGCGAGAGGAGCATCGTGGCGTCGAGGCGGCTCGTGCCCTGCCGCACGCGCGCGGTGACGAGGGGCCAGTCGAAGCGCGGCTCCCGGGTGAGGAGCAGCACCTGCGCGTCGTCGCCGCTGGCCTGCGCCTCGGCGAGCCACGCCTCGCGCGGCTGGCTCGGGCGGAAGCGTAGCCGCCGGCTCGCGGGGTCCACCTCGACGGCCACGTCGGCGAGCTCCGGCGCGCCCAGCACCACCACGCACGAAGGGCCCGCCGCGAGGGCAGCGTCGAAGGCGCGAAAGTGCGTGCCCCCCACGTAGAGCCCGCGCACCCGGGTGACGGGGAAGAGCTCCGTGGGGCCGAAGGGGTCCGGCACCTCGGCGCGGGCGACGAGCGGCGGCTCCTCGAGGCACGGGCTGGACACGAAGCTCGTGGGCTGCGCCGGGTCGAGCAGCACCTCGGCCGCGCGGCCGCCCACGGTGCCGTCGAGCGCGACGGCGAGGGCCGGCGCCTGCCGCAGCGGCAGCTCGACGCCCACGAGCGAGTCCACCGGCGGTGGCCCGACCTCGCGGTGGCAGCCGAGGAGGATGAGGCAGGGCACGAGGAGGAGCCGGCGCACGGCGCGCATCGTCGCACGGTTTGGCGCCCGCGCCGGGGCGTGCGATGAGCGGGCCATGCGGCGCGCGCTGGTGCTCTTCCTGCTGGCGCTCCTCGGCGGCAACCCGTCGGACCCCACGCGCCAGCCAGGCCACTCCAACGGCGAGGTGCTGGTGGACGCGCGCACGGGCGTCGCCACCCAGGTCGTCACCTTCTACTGAGCGCCGCCGTCGAGGCCGGGCACGGTGAGCTGCTGGCCGCTCAAGAAGTCCTGCACCTGGGTGCCCGGGGGCGGCGAGAGCTTGAAGTGGGCCTCGTCGATGCCGACGTTCGTCTTGAGCTGCAGGAAGCTGATGGCGTTCTCGCTGCCGTCGGGGTCCACCACGGTGCTCTTGATGACCATCGCCGACTTCTCATCGACCTCGAGGAGGATGCGCTTGAAGCGCGGGTCGGCCACCAGCGGCACGAGCTCGAGCTGCGTGCCGGTGCACTTCGCGCACGCCTTCTTCGTGATGCTGAACTCGTCGGCCAGCTTGCCCTGGCCCCACAGGAAGGTGACCGACGCCGAGAGCTGGTTGCTCGCGAGCGCGGCGCGGGTGATGAGCTTCGCCTCGGGGTCGTGCGCGAAGACGCGGTTGCCGGCGAGCACGAAGGTCTTCGGCGCGGGCTTGAGGTAGTCCCACCGCATGAGCGCCGGCTTGCGGAAGGTGACCGTGCCGGTGGACACCTGGGTGCGCTTGAAGGCCTTGTAGGTGTACTCCTGCTTGAAGTCGGCGGTGAAGTCCTGGGTCTGCTCGTAGAAGGCCTGCACGCGGTCGACCAGGGCCTTCACGTCGGGCGCGAGCGGAGGGCGCGGCACGCCGGCGTCGACCGCCGCAACCACCTGGACTTGCTGCTTGATTCCCGCGTCTGCGGCCTGCCCCGCGTCCACCGCCGAGGCGCCCTGCAGCGCCATGGACAACGTCACCAGCACTCGACTGAAGAACATGTCGTTTTCTCCCTGGCGCGGTCCGACGGAGGTCGCCGGTGGGGCTTCATCAGCCGTTTCGGTAGACCCGGCCCCGCTGCTTGACCGACAGGAACGCGAACTGCTCGCGCAGGGCCCCGCGCTCGGCCTCGCTGAGGTCGCCGTCGGGGCCCAGGTGCTGCAGGCGCCAGGCGATGGCGTGAGTCACGCAGGCGCTGGCGGCCGCCGAGATGTTGAAGCTCTGCGTGAAGCCCCGCATGGGGATCCAGAAGGTGCCGTCGGCGTGCGTCAGCACCTCCTCGGACACGCCGAAGCGCTCGTTGCCGAAGACCATGGCGATCTTCTGATCGAACCGGAGCTCGAAGAGGCTGGTGGCCCCCGGCTGAATGGCCGAGGCGAGCACGCGGTAGCCCTTCGCCTTGAGCTGCGCGGCGCAGCTCGTGAAGTCGCGGTGCACGTGGAGGTCGAGCCACTTGTCGCAGCCCTGCGTCACCTTCGAGTTCGGCGCGAAGGGCGCGTCGGGGTTGCGGATGACGTGCACGTCCTGCAGGCCCATGCCCTCGCAGGTGCGCAGCACGGCGGCCATGTTGAAGGTGTCCTCGAGGCGGTCGAGCACCACCGTCACCGAGCGCGTGCGCTGGGCGATGATCTGCTCGATGCGCTCCTTGCGCGGCTCGAGCAGCAGGTCGGCCGGGAGCGGCTTGCCGTTCGCCGCCTCGTACTTCGGTCCTCCGCCGCCCATCAGCGCGCCCTCGGCCTCGCGGCGGGCTTCGCCTTCTTCGCGGCGGGCTTCGCCTTCTTCGCGGCGGGCTTCGCCTTCTTCGCGGTGGGCTTCGCCTTCTCCGCGGCGGGCTTCGCCTTCTTCGCGGTGGGCTTCGCCTTCTTCGCGGTGGGCTTCGCCTTCTCCGCGGCGGGCTTCGCCTTCTTCGCGGTGGGCTTTGCCTTCTTCGCGGGCCGCTGCACCGAGCCGAGCGCCTCCGAGGCGGTGATGACCTCCGCCGGCTCGTGGCGCCCCCTGAGCCGCAGGCCTCGCGGCTCGGTCGTGAAGAGCACCCGCGCGCACGCATCGAGCACGGCCTGCGCGCCCTCGCCCGTCGCGCCGGACAGCTCGAACACCCTCACCCCGCGCTTCGCCATCGCCGTGACGAAGGCCGGCAGCGCCTCGCGCGCGTGCGGCAGGTCGAGCTTGTTGGCCACCACCACCTGCGGCTTGCGCGCCAGCGTGGCGCTGTACTTCTCGAGCTCGCGGTTGATGGTGTCGAAGTCTTGCACCGGGTCTCGGCCCTCGACGCTGGCGGAGAGGTCCACCAGGTGCACCAGCACGCGGCAGCGCTCCACGTGTCTCAGGAACTGCAGGCCCAGCCCGTGCCCTTCGCTGGCGCCCTCGATCAACCCGGGGATGTCGGCCACCACGAAGGACTTCCGCTCGCGGTACTCGACGACGCCCAGGTTCGGCACCAGCGTGGTGAAGGGGTAGTCGGCCACCTTGGGCCGCGCGCGGCTGATGCGGCTGATGAAGGTGGACTTGCCCGCGTTGGGGAAGCCCAGCAGCCCCACGTCGGCCAGGAGCTTGAGCTCCAGCACCAGGTGCTTCTCGTCGCCAGGCAGGCCGTCCATCGCGAAGCGCGGCGCCTGCCGCGTGGAGGTGGCGAAGTTGATGTTGCCCCAGCCCCCCTTGCCGCCCTGCGCCACCGTCCAGCGCTCACCCGGCGTCGAGAGGTCCTTGAGCTGCGCGCCCGTCGCCTCGTCGATGACGAGCGTGCCCAGCGGCGCGCGGAGCACCAGGTCTTCCCCGGCGCGGCCGTTCATGTCGCTGCCCATGCCGTGCTGCCCGTTGCGCGCGCGGTGGTGCTGCTGGAAGCGGAAGTCGAGCAGCGTGGTGAGCTGCGGGTCGGCCTCGAAGATGACCGAGCCGCCGTGCCCGCCGTCGCCGCCCGAGGGGCCGCCCTTGTCGACGTACTTCTCGCGGCGGAACGCGACGGCGCCGTTCCCGCCGTCACCGGCCTTCACGTAGATGCGAACCTGGTCGACGAATTTCATGGCGGAGCCGTGCGCTGAAAATGGAAGAGCGCCGGAGATGACGGGGTCGTCACCTCGGCGCCCTCACACAGGCAGAAGAGTGGGTGAGGCGGCGCTCAGCCCTCAGCCGGGTAGACCGAGACCTTCTTGCGCGTGCGATCGTACCGCTCGAACTTCACCACGCCGTCGATCAGCGCGAAGAGCGTGTGATCGCGACCGGCGCGCACGTTGGTGCCCGGGTGAATCTTCGTGCCCAGCTGCCGCACGATGATGCCGCCCGCGTTGATCGCCTGGCCGCCGTACACCTTGGTGCCCCGGCGCTGCGAGTTCGAGTCACGCCCGTTGCGCGACGACCCTTGTCCTTTTTTGTGTGCCATGGCTGCTTAGTTCCTTGCTCTGTGAATCAGGCCGAGATCGAGGTGATCTTCACCTCGGTGAAGGGCTGCCGGTGACCGCGCAGGCGCGTCCAGCCTTCCTTCTCCTTGCGGAAGTGGAGCACGCGGCGGGCCTTCGCCTGCCGGAGGATGGTGCCGACCACCTTCGCACCCGAGAGGGTCGGCTTGCCGACCTTCACGTCCTCCGTGCCACCCACCATCAGCACCTCGTCGAACTTCACCTCAGCGCCCGACTCGCCCGTGACCTTCTCGATACGGAGAACGTCTCCCTGGGCGACCCGGTACTGCTTGCCACCTGTCCGAATGACGGCGTACATCGTTATAACCTCGCGGAATGGTTCGAGAATCAGTTCCAGTCTTGACCGGAGGACTGGAAAGGGTGACCGCCATAAACCAACTGGCCACCCCGGTCAAGCCAGCAAGCCCCTGCTGGATCAGCGATCGGCCAGCCACTCCAGCAATGCCGGGACGATCTTCGAGTCCCACGATCGGCTGGCCCGGGCGGCGACGAAGGCCGCCACGAGGGCGTCCACCAGGGTCGAGGCCCGGCTGGCGAGCTCGAGGCGCTCGGTGAGGCGCTCGCCCTCCTCTTCCTGGAGCAGCGAGGGCAGCTTCGCCGAGCGCACGTCGAAGAACTCGGCGTCGAGCTGCAGGTCGAACACCTGCTCGCCCCAGGTGAGCTGCACCTTCGCGGCGTGCACCAGCAGCCCCTTCGCCAGGGCGTGCTTGACCAGCTTGGCGTAGGGCGCGGCCACGCCCTTGACCTGCGCCTCGGTCACCTCGCCGGCCCCGGCCCGCAGGGTCAGCTTGCCGTTGAAGATCACCGTCAGCGGCAGCCCGTCGACCGTGGCGAGGGCGTCGGTCGACTCGCTCTTCCACAACAGCCAGGTGAGGCACTCGCGGCCCAGCCAGGTGCGGCCGCGCAGGAGCGCCTCCTGGGCCTTCGCCGCCTCGAGCTCTTCAGGCGTGCGCTCGTCGGCGGCGGCCTGGCCGTCGACGCCGAGCTCGCCCTTCGAAAACTTCGCCTCGTCGCGCTTGGTCGCCATCTCAGGCCGCCTCGCCGAAGAGGGCCCGGGTGGGCGCCAGCGTGTCGAGGGCCCCCGGCGCGAGGAAGGCCGCGGGCACGCGCGGCACGAGCTTGACCTCCAGCGCGCTCTCGAGGGCGGCCTGCACGTCGTCCACCACCGCGCGGCTGGTGGCCCAGACGAAGACGTCCTGCGAGGTGAGGTCGAGGCTCACCTCGAAGAGCTTGGTCACCGGCTCCTGCTTCGCCCGGAGCGCCTTCTTGAGGGTGTCCTTCTGCTCCGCCCGCTCGCGCCGACCCGGCGCGCGGCCGTGCTTCTGCTCGAAGGCCTGGCTCCACTGCAGCAGCCCGGCGCGCACCGCGCTCGTCTTCACCTTGAGCGAGTCCACCCGCCAGGCGAACAGGGCGTGCAGGCCGTGGAAGAGGGCGCCGGCCGAGAACTCCGCGCGCTCGGGGGCCTCGAGCTCGACGAAGCCGGCCGTGCGCTCGTCGTCGCCCTTCACGTCGATGGCCTCGAAGGCCGCCTGCGCGAGCCCCCGCTGGAGCCAGCGCTTGACGTCTTTGGGCAGCGCGCCCGAGAGGCGGAAGCGCGCGAGGTTCACGGAGCCACGGCGGATGGGCATGGCGCCTTGTCGTCGCTTGCCGCGCCGCCGGTCAAGCCTTTCGTGTCAGCCCACGGCCTCGACGTTGACGTTCACCTTCAGGCCGTCGCGCACGCTCTGGGTGACGACGCAGAAGTCCTCGAAGGTGTCGAGGCAGGCCAGCAGCGCCGCCGAGTCGCGGGCCAGCGGCGCCTGGATGGTGACGTTCACCGCCCCGATGCGCAGGCGCTTGTGCTCGTTGCGCACGATGTCCACCGTCACCTTCGCCTTCACGTCGGCGACCTTCTCGCCCTTCTTCGAGAGACAGAAGACGAGGCTCGCCGCCAGGCAGTTGGCGATGGCCACGGCCAGCACCCGCGCAGGGTTGGGCCCGACGTCCTTGCCCAGCGGCGGCGGCTCGTCGGTGTGCCACGGGGCCCAGGGCTTGTCGAAGCCCACCTTGAACTCGTACCCCTCGAGCTGCTCGAGGGTGAGGTCGAAGCTGCTCACCACGTCGCTCATGCTGCCTCCGTTGGAAAGGGACGACTGGGAGCCCCCCGGACTTCGGGGCGGTTCTCAAGCGGGCCCTGAGGGAGGATAAACGCGCCATGCACCGACGCCTCACCTTTCTCACCGGCTTCCTCGGCTTCACCGGCGTAGCCCTCGGCGCCCTGGGCGCGCACGGCGTCAAGCGGGCCGTGGGCGAGCTGCCCGACGCGGCGCAGCGCCTCGGCTGGTGGGAGCTGGGCGCGCGCTACCACCTCGTGCACGCGCTCGCGGTGGGGCTCTCGGCGGTGCTCGCCGCCCAGGTGGTGGGCCGCTTCCCGAAGCTGGCGGGCGGGCTCTTCGCCGTGGGCACCGTGCTCTTCTCGGGCAGCCTCTACGTGATGGCCCTCACGGGCACGAAGGCGCTGGGCGCGGTGACGCCCTTCGGCGGCGTGGCGTTCCTGGGCGGCTGGGTCGCGCTCGCGCTCGGGGCCCGCGGGCTGGGCCGCCAGAAAGAGGCTCCGCGCCCGGGCGAGCCGTAGACTGCCGGCCGCCATGTCACGACGTATTCCGCTGCTCGATCTCTCGCACTACACGCACGGCACCCCGCAGGAGCGCGACCGCTTCATCAAGGCCTGGGGCGACGGGCTCAAGGAGTTCGGCTTCGTCAGCATCGTCAACCACGGCGTCGACGGCGACCTCATCGCCCGCACCTACGCCGACACCGCGCGCCTCTTCGCGCTCCCGACGGAGGTGAAGCAGCGCTCCGAGGTGCCGGGCGGCGGCGGGCAGCGCGGGTACACCGGCTTCGGCAAGGAGCACGCGAAGAACCGCGCCGTCGGTGACCTGAAGGAGTTCTGGCACGTGGGCCGCGACCTGGCCCCCGGCAGCGCGAAGCGCTCCAGCTACGGCGAGAACCAGTGGCCCGCGGAGCTGCCGAGCTTCAAGACGAACACCCTGGGCCTCTTCGACGCCCTCGACCGCGCGGCGGCGGTGATGCTGCGCGCGCTGGCGGACTACTTCCAAATGCCCACCGACACGTTCGCCGACATGGCGCACGACGGGAACTCGGTGCTGCGCATCATCCACTACCCGCCGCTCAAGGAGCGCTTCCTTCCCGGGGCGGTGCGCGCGGCGGAGCACGAGGACATCAACCTCATCACCCTGCTCTGCGAGGCCACGAGCTCGGGCCTGGAGATCCTCACCCGCGACGGGGAGTGGCTCTCGGTGGACGCGCTCAAGGGGCAGATCGTCGTCGACTCCGGCGACATGCTCTCGCGCATCACCAACGAGGTCATTCCGTCGACGACGCACCGGGTGGTGAACCCCAGGAGCGCCGACGACGACGTGGTGCGCTACTCGATGCCCTTCTTCGTGCACCCGTACCCCGACTGCGTGCTGAAGATCTTCGACCAGTGCGTGACGCCCGAGAACCCCAGGCGCTACCCCGACATCACCGCCGACGACTTCCTCCGGCAGCGGCTGCGCGAGATCGGCCTCATCAAGTGAAGGGGGCGGTGGTCGCGGCGGTGCTCGCCTCGTCGGCGCTCGCCGGCGACCGGCCACACCTCGTCGCCACGGCGCAGGTCTCGCCGATGACCGCGCTGCCCGACTTCCTCTCGGCCTTCGCCACGGTGCACGCCATTCCTTACGTGGACCTGCAGGGCGGCGTGTCGTTCTTCCCCTCGACCTTCGGGTGGTGGGTGCGCGGCGGGCCCCGGGTCGTCTTCAACGACTGGCGCGACGAGGCGCACCGCGGCCTCACCTGGCGCGTGGCGCTCCTGGGCGGCTACCGCGCCTTCCGCGACGCGAAGGCCGACGCGCGCGGCGTGTCCTTCGTGCTCGCGAACGACTTCACCTGGTTCTTCCTGCCGCACCTGGGGGTGACCGTGTCGGTCACGGGCGGCGGGCTGTACGATCTCGAGGGAGCGCGGTTCCTCCCGGAGCTGCGCCTGGGCCTCGGGGTGACGCTGTGAAGTCAGGCGACCGTCGTGCCCTCGTCAGGGGGTGGCCATGCCCGTGAGCCCCCAGCAAGCCGCGCGCGCCGCGGCGTTGAGCGACGAGGCGCTGCTCCTCGAGTGCGAGGAGCAGTTCTTCGTGGCCTCGGGCCCGGGCGGCCAGCACCGGAACAAGACCGAGACCGGCGTGCGGCTCGTGCACACGCCGACGGGGCTCACGGTGACGGCCACGGAGCGACGGAGCCAGCTGCAGAACCGCGGCGCGGCGCTGGAGCGGCTGCGGGGCGTGCTGGCGAAGCTGTCGTACGTGCAGCCGAAGCGGGTGAAGACGAAGCCGACGCGCGGCTCGCAGCGCCGACGGCTCGAGTCGAAGAAGCGCACCTCGGACAAGAAGCAGGCGCGCCGCGGCGAGTGGTGAGCGCCTCCTGGCGCTCCCGCCTCACCCTTTCAGCTTCTTCTCGAGCAGCGCGCTCACCAGCTTCGGGTTCGCCTTGCCCTTCGTCTGCTTCATCACCTGCCCCATGAAGAAGGGCAGCAGCGACACCTTCCCCGCGCGGTAGCTCTCGACGTTCTCCGGGTTCGCCGCGAGCACCTCGTCGACGGCCTTCTCCAGCGCGCCCGCGTCGCTCACCTGCGCGAGCCCCTTCTCGTCGATGACCTGCAGCGGCCCGGCCCCGGTCGCGAACATCACGCCGAAGACCTCCTTCGCCGCGGTGAGCGAGAGGGCCCCCCGCTCCACCGCGCCCAGCAGCGCGCCGAACTGCGCAGGGGTGAACTTCACCTGCGCCGCGGAGCTCCCCGACTCGTTGAGCAGCCGCGAGACGTCGGTCATGAACCAGTTCGACACCTTCTTCGCGTCGCCCACCACCTCGACGCAGCGCTCGTACAGCTCCGAGAAGGCGCGGTCGGCGGTGAGCACGCCCGCGTCGTACTCCGGCAGCTTGAACACCTCGACGTAGCGCCGCCGCTTCGCCGCCGGCAGCTCCGGGAGCGCCCGCCGCACCTGCTCGATGAACTCCGGCGCGATGACCAGCGGCGGCAGGTCGGGCTCGGGGAAGTAGCGGTAGTCCTGCGCGTCTTCCTTGCTGCGCATCGACCGCGTCTCGTTGCGCTGCACGTCGTAGAGCCGCGTCTCCTGCTCGATGCGCCCGCCCGCCTCGAGCACCTCGACGTGTCGGGCGATCTCCGCGTCGATGGCCAGCTTGATGTTCTTGAAGGAGTTGAGGTTCTTGAGCTCGCAGCGCGTGCCGAAGACCTCGGTGCCCTTGCGCATCACCGACACGTTCGCGTCGCAGCGAAAGGAGCCCTCCTCGAGGTTGCCGTCGTTCACGCCGATGGCCACGAGGAGCTCCCGCAGGCGCTTGAGGTACTCCACGGCCTCGTCGGCGCTCCGCAGGTCCGGCTCCGAGACGATCTCCAGCAGCGGCGTGCCGACCCGGTTCAAGTCCACCAGGGTGAGCCCGTCGGCCGCGTCGTGCACCGACTTGCCCGCGTCCTCCTCGAGGTGAATGCGCCGCACGCGTACGCGCCGCGCCGCTGCGTCGAGCGTGACGGCGCCCCACTCGCACACCGGGAACTCGTACTGGGTGATCTGGTAGCCCTTGGGGCTGTCCGGGTAGAAGTAGTGCTTGCGCGACCACTCGCTGCGCGGGTTCACCGTGCACTCGAGCGCGAGGCCGGTGCGCACCGCGAGCTCGATGACGCGCTCGTTGAGCACCGGCAGCGCCCCGGGGAAGCCCAGGCACACCTCGGTGGTGTGCGTGTTGGGCGCGTCGCCGAAGGCCGTGCCGGCGCTCGAGAAGAGCTTGCTGCGCGTCAACAACTGCGCGTGCACCTCGAGGCCGATGACCGGCTGGAAGTCGGCGACGGGCATCGGCTCAGTCCTTGATGAGCCGCAGCGAGAACGGGTAGCGGTACGCCCTGCCCTGAAAGCCCTGCACCCCGGCGAGGATGGAGAGGATGGTCGCGGCGATCAGCGCGGGGAAGAGCACGCACAGGCCGATGACCACCACCGAGAGCACGCCGCTCACCGAGTAGATGATGAACATCATGATCTGGAAGTTGAGCGCCTCGATGGCGTGAGCCCGCACCCACTTCGACTCGTTGCCCTTGGCCAGGAGCGCGATGAGCGGCGCGAGGAAGCCGAGGAACACCGAGCCCAGGTGCGCGATGAGCGCCCACGTCTTCTCGTCGTCGGTGGCCACGTGGCCCGCCAGGTCGGAGGGGTGGCCGGTCGGCGGCTGGTTCAGCGGCGAGTTGGGCAGGTGCATGTCAGGGCTCCCAGGTGGAGAGGGTTCGCTCGCGCTCGAGGGCCCGCGCCGCCCGCAGCAGCGTCGCCTCGTCGAAGGGCCGGCCCAGCAGCTGGGCGCCGATGGGCAGGCCTGCAGACGATCTCGCCACCGGCACCGAGAGCCCCGGCAGGCCCGCGAGGTTGCAGGGCAGCGTGAGCACGTCCATCAGGTACATGGCCAGCGGGTCGTCGAGCTTCTCGCCCAGCTTCCAGGCGCAGCTCGGCGACGCGGCCGACAGCAGCACGTCGCACTGGCCGAAGGCCGCGTCGAAGTCCCCTCGGATGAGGGTGCGCACCTGCTGGGCCTTCACGTAGTACGCGTCGTGGTAGCCCGCCGAGAGCGCGAAGGTGCCGAGCATGATGCGGCGCTTCACCTCGGGCCCGAAGCCCTCGGCGCGGCTCTGCTCGTAGAGCTCGCGCAGCTGCGTGACGCCCGGCGCGCGGTGCCCGAAGCGCACGCCGTCGTAGCGCGAGAGGTTCGACGACGCCTCGGCCGGGGCGATGACGTAGTAGGCGGCGAGCGCGTACCGCGTGTGCGGCAGGCTCACCTCGGTGAGCGTCGCCCCCGCGGCCTCCAGCGTCCTCGCCGCCTCGTGGATCGCCGCGGCCACCTCGGGCTCGAGGCCCTCGACGAGGTACTCGCGCGGCAGGCCGACGCGCAGACCCTTCACTCCGTCCTCCAGGGCCGCCGCGTAGTCGGGCACGGGCACGTCGGCCGAGGTGGCGTCGAGGGGGTCGCGGCCGGCGATGACCTGCAGGAGCGCCGCGGCGTCGCCCACGGTGCGCGCCAGCGGCCCCACCTGGTCGAGGGAGCTGGCGTAGGCCACCACCCCGCAGCGCGAGACGCGGCCCCACGTGGGCTTGAGGCCCACCACGTTGCACAGCGCCGCCGGCTGGCGAATGGAGCCGCCGGTGTCGGTGCCGAGGCTGCCGAACACCTCGCGCGCCGCCACGCAGGCCGCCGAGCCGCCGCTGCTGCCGCCGGGCGTGCGGTCTTCGGCGTAGGGGTTCCGCGTCACCTGGAAGGCGCTGGCCTCGGTCGAGCTGCCCATGGCGAACTCGTCGAGGTTCGTCTTGCCCACCAGCACCGCGCCGGCCGCGCGGAGGCGGGCCGTCACCGTGGCGTCGCGCGGCGGCACGAAGCCCTCGAGCATCTTCGAGCCCGCCGTCGTCTCGAGGCCCGCGGTCAGCAGGTTGTCCTTGAGCGCGAGCGGCACGCCGTCGAGGGCGCCGAGCGACTGGCCGGCGGCGCGGCGCGCGTCGGCGGCGCGGGCGGCCGCGCGAGCGCCCTCGGCGTCGACCCGGAGGAAGGCCCCGAGGCGGGGCTCCCGGGCCGCGATGCGCGCGAGCGACGCCTCGGTCGCCTCCTGCGACGACACCTCGCCGCGCGCCAGCGCCGCCCGGAGCGCCACGAGGGACTGCGAGGTGAGCGCGCTCACTCCAGCACCCGCGGCAGGGCGAAGCACCCTTCGACCGGCTGCGGCGCGTTGGCGAGGGCCTGCGCCACCGGCAGCTCGCCGTGCACCGCGTCGGGGCGGGCGTGCACGGGGTTCGGCTGCGCGAAGGTGGTGGGGGTGACGCCGGTGGTGTCCACCTCGGCGAGCTGCTCCACCGCGTCGAGGATGGCGGAGAGCTGGGCGGTGAAGCGCGCCTCTTCGTCGGGCGTCAGCGCCAGCCGCGCCAGCCGGGCCACGTGACGGACCTGCGCGAGTTCGAGCTTCATTGCGGCTTGAGGCGCTCGATGCTGTTGCGCGCCACCGCGGCCTCGCTGCCGTTGGGCAGCACCTCGAGGTAGCGCTCGTAGTACTGCACCGCCTTCTCGTTCTTGCCCTGCAGCCGGTAGGCCTCGGCGAGGCCCATGATGGCCGGGCCGTAGCGGGGCGAGAACTTGAGCGCCTGCTCGAAGGCCGCGGCCGCGCCCGCGTAGTTGGCCATGTCGAGGAGCGCGAGGCCCCGGCCGGCGATGGGCTCGACGCGCTCGGGCTTGAGCTCGCTGGCCTTGGCGTACATGTCGAGCGACTGCTCGGGCTTCTCGCGATCGCGCAGGCGCTCGCCCTGGGCGACGTACCAGTCGAAGGTGCGCTTCTGCTCCACCACCACCGGCGCGCCGACCCCCGCGTCGCCGTCCACCGGGGCGAGGGCGACGGCGCCCGCATCGACGAGCGCGACCACGGCCCCCGCGTCGGCCACGCCCGCGTCCGGCAGCGGCGCGCCCGCGTCGGGCACCTCGGCGCCGGCGTCCGACGGCTCTTCCTCCACGCTGGCGTCCACCACCACCGGGGTCACCACGTCGGGCGGCTGCAGCGCGGCGAGGCGCTCGGCCTCCACGCGGGCGGCGTCTTCCTGGCGCTTGAGCTCGGCGGCGCGCTGCTCGGGCTCGTACACCCCGAAGTAATAGCCCACTCCGCCACCGACCCCGAGGCCCAGCAGAATCAGGGCGGCCCACTTGCCGCCGCCGCTCCCCTTCACCGCGCGGCTGAGCTCCTCGTCGCTCGGCTCCCGGGCTGCCGAGCGCACGCCAGACGGCTGCGCGGCGAAGCTCCCGCCCTTGAGGGTCTCGGTGAGCGGCGGCACCGCGGGCTCGGGGGCCTTCGCGAACTGGGGGCCCTGGGGCGTCTGGCGCCGCTTGGGCGGCGGCTCGGGCGGGAGCGTCTCGGGGTCCGCCGCGGGCGTGCTGAAGCGCCCGCCCTGCAGCGTCTCCGGCTGGGGCTTCACCTCGGGCGCGGGGAACTCCCGCGGCGTCTCACGCCGGGACGGGTCGCCGTGGAACGGAATCGTCTCGTCTCCGGCGGCCGGCGATGCCTTGGCGGGCGGCGACGAGAACTGGCCGCCTCGCCAGGTGTCGGTGATCTTCGGAGCGGGCACCGGCGCCGACGGCGGGGCGCTGCGATGAATGGCCTCGAGCGCGCGAGCCTTGGCGGCGTCGTCGACGATCTGAAAGAAGCTGGCCAGCTCGGGGATGTTGCCCAGGCGCTTCCAGGTCTCGCCGGTGAGGGAGATCTCGTCGTCGCGGACGACCTTGCCCTCGATGATCCACTTCTGGAGCATCGTGAGGTCGCGGCAGGCGAAGACGTTGCCCGACGCCTGGCGCAGCCTCCACTCCCGGCTCGGCGGCGGCGGCGGCAGATCGGTAGCGGGGATGGCCTCCAGCGGCGTCGCCCCCGCCTCGCTGCGCGCGGGGAGCGTCACCACGAGCTGCTTCTTCTTCACGCGGAAGACGTGCCCGCACGTGGTGCACTTGACGGTCACGCCGTCTTCGCCGACGCGATCGTCGTCGAGCTCGTACTCGGTCTGGCACTGCGGACACCCGACGTCCATCTGGGCGGTAAACGTAGATCACCCGCGGCCCGCCGTCGTGAAATGAGCGCGGGTCGAAAAATTGCGGGTTCGGCCCCCCCTCCTACAGTCCCCGGTGGATCAGCCTTCTACAGGGGTGTGTCGACATGTCGGTCAAGCGCAAGGGCGAGAAGTCCGTTCTGTCACGGCAGGACATCGCGCAGCGTCGCAAGCAGCTCACCCAGAAGAAGATGCAGCACAGCCACACGGGCCGCCGGGCCATCGTGGGCGTGGCGCTGCTGGCCTTCTCGGTGCTCTCGCTCCTCGCCGTCGCCACCTTCGACGCGCGCGACCGGCTGGGGCCCGGCTTCAAGAACGCGGTCGGCCCGGTGGGCCACGCCATCGCCGAGGGGCTGCGCGGGCTGTTGGGCGTCTGCGCCTTCGTGCTCCCCGCGGTGGGCGTCTACGCGGCGGGCATCCTCTTCGTGGGTGATCGCGAGCGACGGCGCTGGCCGCAGGCCATCGCCCTGGGGCTGCTGCTCGTGGCGGGCGCGGTGCTGGCGCAGCTCATGTTCAAGGAGGACGCGAGCTGGGCGCACGCGCCCGGCGGCCTCATCGGCCGGGAGCTCGGCGGCGCGCTCACCGCGCTCTTCTCGACGGTTGGCACCGTGGTGCTGGTGAGCGCCGGCGCCGCGGTGGCCTTCATCGTCGGCACGCAGTTCGCCTTCCTCCGCTTCTGCGCCTGGGCGTGGGAGCAGACGCTGGTCGGCGTGGCGCACGGCAAGGCCTGGTTCGCCGCCTTCGTCGTGCAGCAGAAGGAGAAGCTGGAGGCGCGCCGCGAGGCCGCCGAGAAGTCGGCGGAGGAGGAGGCGACGTTCCTCGCGCAGCTCGAGGAGGAGGAGCAGGAGCTGGCCGAGCTCGAGGCCACCGCCGAGGAGGCCGAGGCCGCCGCCGACGAGGTGGCCCGGGTCGCGCGCGACAAGGACAACGCCCGCCTCATGGAGCTCGCCGAGAAGGAGAAGCTCCGGGCCGAGCGCGAGAAGGCCCTGGTCGAGCGCGAGGCCGCGCGGCTGGCCCGCGAGGCGCTCAAGACGGCGCGCGCCAACCAGAAGGACCAGCGCAAGGAGACGGCGGCGGCCCTCGCGCCCGGGCTGCTGGCCGAGGCGGCGCCCCTGCACGAGGCGGCCCTCCCCACGAGCTCCGGCGATCCCGCGTGGGCGGCGTCGATGCACTTCGGGCCGGCCTCCACGCCCTCGAGCCCCCCGCTCCCCTCGGAGTTCCTGCAGTCCCTGCCGCCGGCCCGGCGCGTGCCCACCATCGTCGAGCCCAGGGGCGCGGTGGCGACGCCGCCCCCGCCGCCGGCGGAGTCGCTGGTGGCGAGCCCGAAGGTGGCCGCGCTCGAGGCGCGCCTGGGCGGGGCGCTGGAGGACACCCTCACCGCCGCGGCCCCGGCCGGGGCGAGCGCGACCGGCGTCGCCACCACCGCCGCGGTGACGCTGCCCCCGGTGAACGCGCTGGCGCTCGGGCGCACGCCGCTCATCGTCGAGCCGAAGGCGCCGCCCAAGCCGACGAAGAAGGAGCCGAAGGAGGAGTTCGTCTTCAGCGACGGGCGCTCGAACTTCGACGTGCCGCCCATCGACGTGCTCGAGGTGCACCAGAAGGAGCGCACGGCCATCGACAAGGACGCCTACCTCCAGACGGCGGAGCGGCTGGCGGCCAAGCTGAAGGACTTCGGCATCGACGGCGAGGTGGTGGAGATCCGCCCCGGGCCGGTCGTCACCATGTACGAGTTCAAGCCGGCGCCGGGCGTGAAGATCAGCCGCATCGCGTCGCTGTCCGACGACCTCGCCATGGCCATGGAGGCCATGCGCGTGCGCATCGTCGCGCCCATCCCCGGCAAGGGCGTGGTGGGCGTGGAGGTGCCGAACCAGAACCGCGAGATGGTCTTCCTCAAGGAGATCGCCGAGCAGGACGCCTTCCAGAAGTCGGCCTCGCGCCTGACGATGTGCCTGGGCAAGGACATCGAGGGCATGCCCTACATCCTCGACCTGGCGAAGGCCCCGCACCTGCTGATGGCCGGCACCACGGGCTCCGGCAAGTCGGTGAGCGTCAACGCGATGATCATGTCCATCCTGCTCAAGAGCACCCCCGAGGAGGTGCGCTTCATCATGGTGGACCCGAAGATGCTGGAGCTCTCGGTGTACGAGGGCATCCCGCACCTGCTGCTCCCGGTGGTGACGGACCCGCGGAAGGCGGCCGTGGCGCTGCAGTGGGCGGTGGAGGAGATGACGCGCCGCTACAAGCTCCTCTCGGAGGCCGGCGTGCGCAACATCACCGGCTACAACACGCTCATCGCCGAGGAGCAGGCCAAGCGCCGCGCCTCGAAGACGGTGGTCGACGCGAAGCCCACGGTGATCAAGCCCAGGCCCGTCATCGAGTCGAAGGCCGTGGAGGCGCCGAAGCCGGTCGAGGTCGTCGCCGCCGCGCCCACCCCGCCGCAGGCCGACGAGAAGCCGAAGAAGAAGCGCCGCATGCTGATCGTCGACGTGGCCGACCAGCCGGCGGCCGACGCGTCGGCGGCGGAGGCCACCGCGGCGGCGGCCGAGGCGAGCGGCGCGCCGGTGCCGGGCCTGGACCTTGGCGTCGCGGCCCCGAAGGACCTGCTGGAGGACCCGCGCGAGGGCCTCTCGCCCGAGGTGCAGGCAGAGGTGATGGCCGCGGCGACGGAGGCGGAGATCCGCGTCGACGAGGTGACGGAGCAGGAGGCCGCGGCCCTCGCGGAGGCCGCCGCGGCCGACGACGCGCGCGCCGCCGAGGCGAGCCCCGAGGGCGAGGAGCGCAAGAAGCTGCCCTTCATCGTGGTGATCATCGACGAGCTCGCCGACCTGATGATGGTCGCGTCGAAGGAGGTCGAGACCTCCATCGCCCGCCTGGCGCAGATGGCGCGCGCCGCCGGCATCCACCTCATGGTGGCCACGCAGCGCCCCTCGACGGACGTCGTCACGGGCCTCATCAAGGCGAACTTCCCCACGCGCATCAGCTTCATGCTGCGCAGCAAGCCCGACTCGATGACCATCCTGGGCACCGTGGGCGCGGAGGCGCTCCTGGGCATGGGCGACATGCTCATCATGCCGCCGACCAGCGCCCACCTGCAGCGCGTGCACGGCTGCTTCGTCTCGGAGAACGAGATCCGCAAGGTGGTGGACCACCTCAAGTCGCAGGGCACGCCGGTCTACGACGAGAACATCTTGAAGCCGCGCGACGAAGAGGGCGCCGGCGAGGGCGGCGAGGAGGACGATCTCCACGACGAGCTCTACGACCAGGCCATCGCCATCGTCTCGGAGATGCGCACCGTGTCCATCTCCATTCTCCAGCGGAAGATGCGCATCGGGTACAACCGCTCGGCGCGCATGATCGAGCGCATGGAGCGCGAGGGCCTGGTGGGCGCCGCCGACGGCGCCAAGCCGCGCGAGGTGCTGGTGCGGCCCGTGGGCGAGATGCCCGGCGCGTCGATGATGTGACGAGCGCCGTCAGTACACGCGGGGGATGATGCGCCACGGCACGCGCCGCGCGTACTCAGCCCACAGCGGCCCGTACTTCTCGGCGCAGCGTCGATCGTCGGCGGCCTGCCGCGGGAAGAGCAGCGCCACGTAGTACAGCGGGTAGAGCCACGGCGCCCACGACAGCGGGTACCCGAGCGCGAGCGTCAGCCCCGTCGCCATGAGGATCTCCCCCAGGTAGTTGACGTGCCGGGACAGGCCCCAGAAGCCGTTGACCAGCACCCGGCCCTCGAGCGCCTCGGGCGCGATGCCGAGGAAGGGCCGCGCCGGGTCGCGCTTGAAGAAGTACTTCTGCAGGTTCGCCCCGCGGGCGAGGCTCCAGCCGCCGAAGAAGACGAGCACCGCCGCGACCAAGGCCCACCAGGGCGTCTGGGGGTTCGGCCGCTCGGCCTGGGTCAGCAGGCCGACGCCGTAGAAGAACGGGTAGAAGACGAGGCACCCCCAGCCCAGCTTGAAGCCCACCTTCTCGGCCATGAAGTCGTAGGTGTACAGGTGCACCTCCTCGAAGAAGAGGTACTCGACGAGGAAGAAGGTGAAGAGCCCCGCCGAGACGAAGACGCCCGGGGAGGGATCGCCGGGGAAGGCCTGCACGTGCGCGCCGACGGCGGAGTACAGGTTGAGCGCGAGGAAGGTGGCGCCGATGAGGTACAGCCACATCTTCGCGTCCACCTTGCCGCCGAGGGCCTGGGGGTTGTCCAGGCGCCCGAAGAAGAGCTGCGCCAAAGCGCCCCGGCCCGGCGTGGGCGGCGCCGGCAGCACGATGGCGAAGGTGAAGGCGAGGCCCAGCGCACAGGCCCAGGCCGCCATGGCCCAGCGCTCGACGTAGAACGCGTCCCACGCGAGCCAGCCGGCGTTGCAGGCCAGGGCCCAGAGCCCGACGGTGAGGAGGAAGACGCGCAGGCCGTTGAGGCGGTAGCGCAGGCGCTGGCCGGTCTTCGCGTCGCGCACGTAGCCGTCGACCCAGCGGCCCGGCACCACGAGGTGCAGGAAGAAGACGAGAGCGTTGATGCCCAGGACGAAGAGGAGCGCGCGCACGCAGGCCGTCTGCCGCGACTACGGCGGCGCTGCAAGCCTCGCCTCGAGGACCTCCAGCATCGCGCTGATGCCCTCGATGACGCGGGGCCAGCTCGTGAAGTTGCGCGTGTAGGTCAGCGCCGCCTCGGTGGGCCCGGGGGGCGCCACCACCGGCAGCGGGCGGAGCTCGTGGCCACCGACGCGGTGCCGCTCGAGGCTGAGCGCCTGCACGTAGCGCGCGGCGTCCTTCGCCACGAAGCCCATGAGCGTGAAGAGCGTCATGTTGAGCCGGTCGGGCGTGCCGGCGCGCTGGGGCCCGTCGAGGAGCGCCTCGAGCCACGGCCCCACCGCCGCCTCTCGCTCGGGGTCGCGCTCGAGGCCCGCCCACACCACCACGAAGCCCTGCACCACCTGGCTGCGCGCGAGCTCCTCCTCGGCGCCCCACAGCTTCGAGCGCATGGCCGCGTGCTCGTCGGCGTCGGCGGCGAAGGGCCCGCCCTGGGCATGCCAGGCCGCGAAGGTCTGCTCCAGCGTCCAGCCGCTGGCGCGGGCGGCGAAGAGCACGTGCGTCAGGTGCAGCGCGACGCACTCCAGCTCCTCGGGGCTGCCCCACATGCGCGCCGTCTTCTGCAGCTGCCGCAGGCGCTGGAGGAGCGCCAGCTCGAGGGCCGTCACGGCGTCACCACCAGCGGGTGCGCCTCGCCGTCGAGGCAGGCGCGCACCAGGGCGCGCACCCCGCCCTTCGCCTCGCCCGACACCAGCAGCGTCACCGCGTCCACCACGAGGCAGGCGCGCAGGCCGTCGGGCGCCACCACCGCCGGGTTCACCGCGTCGTCTTCGCTCACGCTCTCCCAGCGCCAGCCGCCGAGCGCCACGAGCTGCTGCCCCGCGATGAAGGCCAGCGACGCCACCTGCCGCGCCTGCACCGCGGCGCCGCCGTTCTGCCGGAGGAAGACGAGCACCCGGTCCATCGCGGTGACGACGGCCCACGGCTCGGCGAGGCCGGGACACCACTGCGCCTGGGCGCGCGCGATGGCGAGGTCGAGCTCGCGCAGGTGCTTCTCGGACAGCGGCGTCACCCTCACGGCGCCCGCTGCTCCACCACGCGCACCACCGCCGTCGAGCCCGGCACGCGCCCCGCCGCAGGGAGCGGTTCGGCTCGCCCGCCGAGGTGCTGCGCGAGGAAGGCCTCGGCCCGGGCCGCGAAGTCGACGCGGTTCTCCGGCCGCGCGAACCCGTGGCCCTCGTCGGGGTAGACGACGTAGGTCACCGGCAGGCCGTTCTGCGCCAGCGCGGCGACGATCTGCTCTGACTCCGCCGGCTTCACGCGCGGGTCGTTCTGGCCCTGGCCGATGAGGAGCGGCGCGCGGATCTTCGCGGCGGCGAAGAGGGGCGAGGCCGCCGTGAGGAGCGCGTGGTCTGCCGGGTCATCGGGGTCGCCCATGCGGCGCACGAGCCTGCGGCGGAAGGCCTCCCACCACGGGGGCGTGCTCGCCAGGAGCGTGAAGAGGTTCGCCGGGCCCACGACGTCGACCCCACAGGCGAAGGTGCCAGGCGAGAAGGCGAGGCCGGCCAGCGTGGCGTAGCCGCCGTAGCTGGTGCCCATCACGGCCACCCGCTTCGGGTCGGCCACGCCCTCCTTCACCGCCCACGCCACCGCGTCGAGGAGATCCTCGTGCATCGCGCGGCCCCACTGCCGGTTGCCGGCGTTCAAGAAGCGCTTCCCGTAGCCGGCCGAGCCGCGGAAGTTCACCTGCAGCACCGCGTAGCCCCGGTTCGCGAGCCACTGCACCTCGGGGTCGAAGCCCCAGGTGTCTCGCCCCCAGGGGCCCCCGTGCACCAGCAGCACCAGCGGGCCTGGCGCGCGCGGGGCGCCCGGCGGCAGCGAGAGGTAGCCCTCGAGGGTGAGCCCGTCTCGCGCAGGGAAGCTCACGGGCCGCATCGCGGCGAGCGGCAGGCCCTCGAGCGCCGGCTGCGAGGAGAAGAGGAGCGTGGCCGCCTTGCGCTTGCGCTCGTAGAGCCAGAAGCGCCGAGGGCCCAGGTCGTGCGTCTCGGCGACGAGCCACCGCGCGTCGGCGTCGTCCTGGCTGACCACCACGAAGTCGCCGCTGAGGGTGGCGCGGAGCGCGTCGAGATCGGTCTGCCAGGCAGGGTCGAGGGCGGTCCACGCCGCGCGGCCGGCCACGTCGAAAGCCGCGGCCCGCAGCCCGCCTTTGGCGCCGAAGCGGAGCACCTCCAGCACGTCGCTGCGCGGGCTCGAGGCGAGGAGCCGCTCAGACCCCGAGGCGAGGTGCTTCTCGACCAGGCGCGCGGTGTCACCCGAGAGGCTCGTGGCCAGCAGCAGGCCGCGGCCGTCGTCGCTGAAGCCGTAGACGTCGAGGCGCTCCTCGAGGCCGGCGGTGATGAAGGGGCGCCAGGGGGCCTTCACCGTGTCGCGCACGCGCAGCTCCGAGCCGCCCTCCTTCGTCACCGCCAGCGCCGCGCGGACCTGGAGCTGTTGATCGACGATCCACTCGTGCACGTCGCCGGGGCTCTGCGTGTCGAGCGTGGCGGCGCCGGTGTCGAGGCGCACGCGCCACACGTCGGTGTGCCGGGGGTCGCGCCGGTTCGAGGCGATCAGCACGGTGTTGGGGCTCTTCGCGCTCGTCGCCAGCACGAAGGCCCGCGCGCCCGGCCACGGGGTGAGGTCGCGCACCACCCGGGTCGCGGCGTCCACCGCGAAGACGTGGAAGTGCTCGTCGCCGTCGGCGTCCTGCCCGTAGAGGATGGTCCTGGAGTCGCGGGCCCACCCGAAGGCGCGGACGCCGCGGCGGGCGTCGGCGGTGATGGCGGTCGCCTGGCCCCCCGCCAGCGGACGCACCCAGACCTGCAGCACGCCCTTCGCGTCGGGCGCGAGCCACGCCAGCCGGGCGCCGTCGGGCGAGAGCGCCGGGGCGTCGAAGGCGGGGTTGCCGAAGAGGAGCTCCCGGGGAACGAGCGACACGCCGGCATCCTGCCCAAGCGTCGGCGCCGCCGACAGCATCACCAGCAGACAGCCCAGGGTTCGCATCGGCGTCGGATTATGGTGCAGGGCGCCATGCGAGGCAGCCTCCCCGTCATCTCGATGTCCCTGCTCCTGGCCTGCGCCCCCAGCCTGCGCCGGCCGGAGTCTGCGCAGCTCATCGTCACGGGCACCGTCACCGCCGCCGGCTTCGAGCGCCGCGGGAGCCCCCTGGCCGACGCCGCCCTCGTGCTGCGCGACGCCGAGAGCGGCGAGGAGCTCGCGCGCAACGTGACGTCGTCGTCGGGCGGCTACCGCCTCACCGCGCCGCTGACGGGGGCCCGGCGGGTGGTGCTGGTGGTGACGGCCGAGGGCCACGCGCCCCACGCGCGCGCCTTCACCGCCGCGGCCTGGTCCGAGCTGACGCTCTCGCTCTCGCTCTCGCCGCTGGCGACGCTGGAGTGCGTCGACGAGTTCTGCGCCGCTCCGGAGACGGACGTCGAGTGGGTGCTGCCACCCGAAGGCGCCAGCGGGCGCGCGGCGAGCTTCGACCTCGCTACCGAGCCTCCGGTGCAGGTCGACGTCGACGCGGCCCGCCCTGCCGTGCTGGCCCTGGCCCATGTGGCCCTCGAGGTCCCTGACGCGGGCGCGCTGGCCGGCACGCTCTCGCTCCGGGTGCCGCTCGCCGCGTGGGGTGGCCTCGTCGACGCGACCTCGGGCACGGGGCAGGTAGAGGTGCCCGTCGCCCACTTCGATCCCGCCACCGGCCGGTGGTCCCGCACGGCGCCCGCGCCGCTCCTTACGGAGAGCGGTCTGCCGGTGCCCGAGGCGGACCTCCCTGCGCTCCGCCGCGCCGAGTACGCCGGTGGCGCGGTGGCGCAGTTGCCCGTCGTCGCCGCCGGGCTGGTGGCGGTGCTGGGGGCTCCCGCGCCCGAGGGCTGCGTGGAGGGCACCCTCGCCGCCGAGGGCAAGCCGGCGGTGGGCGCGACGCTGGTGATCCCCAACGCGGAGCCGCGGGTCGTGGCGGACGATGGCGCCTTCTGCCTCGAGGTGCCGCCGGGCGACGAGGGCCTGGCGGCCCGCTCGCAGTACGCGGGGCTGCCGTATTCCCTGGGGGCGTGGGCGCGCCCCTTGAGCCCGGGCACCTGCGCGGGGGGCGGCTGCGCGAAGCTGGGGGCCCTCTCGCTCTTCGGCGACACGCTGAAGGTGGCGGCCATGTGCCGCTTCACGGGGAAGGTCATCGACCCGCAGGGCACGGGCGTGGCGAACGCCGAGGTCATCGCCTTCGACGACTCGCTCACCTCGAACACGTTCACCGCGTTCTGCGGGGAGCTGGGCACCCGCTGCGCCATCGCGAAGCCCTCGGGCGAAGACGGCTCGTTCAGCTTCACGGCGCCGCTGCTGTCGTCCTTCGTGGTGGCGGCGCGCGCGACGGCTGAAGGGCCGCAGGGCGACGCGCAGCGGCGGGGGGCGCTGCGGCTGGCGGCGTGCCCGACGGAGCCGGTGACGCTGCGGCTCACCCAGGGGCAGGTGCGCGTCGAGGTGACGCCGACGTTCGCGGGCTCGGCGGTGACGTGGGACCCGCCCCGGGCCGCCGCCCGCGTGA
The DNA here is from genome assembly GCA_964449625.1 of uncultured Archangium sp. Taxonomy (GTDB): domain Bacteria; phylum Myxococcota; class Myxococcia; order Myxococcales; family Myxococcaceae; genus Archangium_A. The sequence continues at coordinate 36,325 of CAYUZK010000006.1, read as the reverse complement.
CGGTGCTCGACGTCGACGGCCTGCCGAAGTGGGAGGTGGTGGCGCCGGCGGGGCTGAGCTCGCCGCTGACCGTGGGCACGCTGCCGCCGGGCGCCGCCGAGGTCCAGTCGCTCACGGCGGCCCCGGTGAGCGGAGACAGCGTGCTCGTCGAGTTCGACGGGGTCGGCCGCGACGGGGTGCTGTACTCGGGCGCCGGCTCGGCCACGCGCCCCTGAGCGCCGGCGGGCCGACAGGGAGGCGGTCGGTCGAGGGGCTCGCGCGGCGGAGCGCGCTGCTCCCCCTTCCAGGCCAGCAGAACCATCTCGCGAACATGGATCACGTCGCCCCCGCGCCAGCTCGAGCCAGCCGCGCTATCTCCGGAGTTCGTGAAGCCGCGCCTCGTCCTCCTCGCCCTGCTCATCGTCGCCCTCGCGCTCGGCGCCTGGGCTACGGGCCTGCACGAGACCTGGACGACGGCGCGCCTGCAGGCCTCGGTCGCCGAGGCCGGCGCCTGGGGGCTGCTCCTCTTCTTCGCGGCCTTCACCGCCGGGCAGCTCCTGCAGGTGCCCGGGGTCGTCTTCATCCTCGCGGCCCGCGCGGCGTGGGGGCCGGTCGCGGGCTTCACCACGGCCTACGCCGGCGCCGTGCTCTCGGCGACGCTCGTCTTCCTCATCGTCCGCGCCGTGGGCGGCACGCCGCTGGCCGAGGTCCGCTGGGCGCCGGCCCGCCGCCTCCTCGCGGGCCTCGACCGCCGGCCGGTGGCCACCATCGCCGCGCTCCGGGCGCTGCTCATGCTCGCGCCGCCGCTCAACTACGCGCTCGCCCTCTCGCCGGTGCGCCCGGGCCAGCACCTCCTGGGCTCGGCCCTGGGGCTGCTCGTGCCGGTCTCGGCCGTCGTCTTCCTCTCGGAAGGCGCGCTCGCCCTGCTCGGCCGCTGAGTGCCTCGTTGAGTTTGGGGCCCCGCTGCTCTAGGTGAGCCGCATGTCCGAGCCCCAGAAGAACGCGCCGAAGAAGAACGACAACCTGAAGCTCCCCACCCGCGTCGAGAACTTCAGCGAGTGGTACATCGAGCTCGTCAAGCGCGCGAAGCTGGCCGACAACTCCGACGTGCGTGGCTCGATGGTCATCCGCCCCAACGGCTACGCCATCTGGGAGAACATGCAGCGGGTGCTCGACGGCATGTTCAAGGACACGGGGCACCAGAACGCGTACTTCCCGGTGCTGATCCCCGAGTCGTACCTGGCGAAGGAGAAGAAGCACGTCGCCGACTTCGCCCCGCAGGTGGCGGTCGTCACGCACGCCGGCGGCAAGCCGCTGCCCGAGGGTGAGCGCTACGTCATTCGCCCGACGTCGGAGACCATCATCAACCGCAGCTTCACGAACTGGGTGCAGAGCTACCGGGACCTGCCCATTCTCATCAACCAGTGGGCGAACGTGATCCGCTGGGAGATGCGCCCGCGCCTGTTCCTGCGCACCACCGAGTTCCTCTGGCAGGAGGGCCACACCTGCCACGCCACCGAGACCGAGGCGACGGAGGAGACGCTCAAGATGCTCGACGTCTACCAGCGCTTCGCCGAGGACTACATGGCGATGCCGGTGCTCAAGGGCCAGAAGACCGAGAGCGAGAAGTTCCCCGGCGCGGTGAACACGTACTCCATCGAAGCGATGATGCAGGACAAGAGGGCCCTGCAGGCCGGCACCTCGCACATGCTGGGCCAGAACTTCGCGAAGATGTTCGACACCATGTACCAGTCGAAGGAGGGCCAGAAGGAGTACGTCTGGCAGACCTCCTGGGGCGTCTCGACGCGCCTCATCGGCGCGCTGATCATGACCCACAGCGACGACGCGGGCCTCATCGTGCCGCCGAAGCTCGCGCCCACGCAGCTGGTCATCGTCATCATCGGCAAGACGCCCGAGGAGCGCGCCCCCGTGCGCGAGAAGGCCCACGCGCTCGCGGCCGAGGCGAAGCAGGCCGGCATCCGCGTGCTGGTCGACGACGACGAGACCAAGGGCCCGGGCTTCAAGTACGCCGAGTACGAGCTGCGCGGCGTCTGCGTGCGCGCCGAGCTCGGCCCCAAGGACCTCGCGCAGGGCCAGGCGATGCTCGCCCGCCGCGACACCCGCGAGAAGCTGCCGGTGACCCTCGACGGCGTGGTGGCGAAGGTGTCGGAGCTGCTCGCGCAGATGCAGAAGGACCTCTTCACCAAGGCCCGCGACTTCCGCGACGCGAACACCTTCGAGGTCAACAGCTATGACGAGCTGAAGGCGAAGGCCGAAGACGGCTTCCTCCTCGCCCACTGGGACGGCACCCCCGAGACCGAGAAGCGCATCAAGGAGGAGCTCGGCCTCACCACGCGCAACCGGCCCTTCGACCTGAAGCAGGAGCCGGGCAAGTGCGTGCTGACCGGCAACGCCTCGCCGGGCCGCATCGTCTTCTCGAAGGCGTACTGAAAGCGCGCTTCACGCGCGGGGCGAGTCAGAGCTTGAGCTTCATGCTCGTGGTCTGGTTCGCCTTGATCTCCACCTCGATGGTGGTCGACAGCTTCTTCTCGTCGTTCTCCAGCTTGAGGCGGTGGCGCCCGACGGGCAGCTCGACGTTCACCAGCGGCGTCTCGCCGAGGTTCCGCTTGCCGAAGTACACGTTGGACCACGGGGTCGTCTGGAGCGAGAGCTTGCCCTTCGCGACCGGCACCACGGGCTTCGGCTTCGTGTCCGGCTTCGGCTTCGGCTCCACGGTCAGATCCAGGGCGAGCTCGTCGCTGCCGGCGTCGGGCACCTCGGCAACCGGGTCATCGGGCGGCTGGGCGACGGCCAGGCCCGCGTCGAGGCGCTCGTCGACCGTGGGCACCACCACCACCGGCACGACGGGCACCTCGCCCGGTCGGAAGGCGAAGAAGGCGACCGCCCCCAGGACCACGAGGCCAGCGACGCCCCCGGCGAGGAGCAGCTTCTTCTGCCTCGGCGGCGGCCCCGACATGCCCTCGAGGTCCACGTCAATGCCCGGCGGCGCGGGGATGGGCGCGTAGGAGCCGCTGGTGCGGTGCGGCGTGGCGAGGCCGCCCTGGAGCTGCTCGCGCTCGCGCTCCTCGGGCGGGAAGACGACGCGCATGAAGTGCGAGAGCGCCTCGTTGGAGGGCATCGACGACGAGAGGCCGTGGAGGAACTGCGTGAGGCGATCGCGCGCCTCGGCCATGGTGGCGAAGCGCTGCTCGCGATCGCGGGCCATCATCTTCTCGATGATGGCGCTGAGCTCCTCGGGGATGGACGGATCGCGGGAGCGCGGCGAGGGGTACGGCTCGGTGCCGGTGGCCACCTCGCGGAAGAGGTCCATCTCCTTCATCGCGCGGTACAGGCGCGTGTGCGTCACGATCTCGAAGAGCGTCACGCCCAGCGAGAACTGGTCGGCCCGGGGGTCCAGGTCGTCGCCGCGCGCCTGCTCCGGCGGCATGTACGAGAGCTTGCCCTTGAGCTGCCCCACCTCGGTCGCCGTGGTGCGCGTGGCCGCCTTGGCGATGCCGAAGTCGAGCAGCTTCACCACGCCCTCGTAGGTCACCATCAGGTTCTGCGGCGACACGTCACGGTGGATGATGTTGATGGGGTTGCCATCCTCGTCGCACTTGCTGTGGGCGTACGAGAGCGCGTCGGCGGCGTCGCGGCCGATCTTCACCGCCAGCTCGAGCGGGAGCCGGTGCTGCTTGCGCACTGAGTTGCGCATGAGGTTGTGCACGGTCTGCCCGGAGATGAACTCCATGGCGACGTAGAAGGCCTCGTCGCGCTCGCCCAGCTCGAAGACCTGGCAGATGTTGGGGTGCGTCAGCCCCGCCATGAGCCGCGCCTCGTCGAGGAACATCGAGACGAACTGCGGCTGCTCCGAGAGCGTCGCCGTCATGCGCTTGAGGGCGATCTTCTTCTCGAAGCCCTGGGGCCCGTCGAGCTTCGCCAGCCACACCTCGGCCATGCCGCCTACGGCGATGGGCCGGACGAGGGTGTATTGGCCGAACTGTTGATTGGCCTGAAACGGCAGTGACATGGTGCCCCGGTCGTTCACCTTACCTCGTCTACTCCGATCAAACACCAATCGTTTCAGGCAGATGGGTAGGAGCAGGGATCACCTTCGGCTGACAGGTGGTGAAGAGGGTGGGCAGGGCGGCTGACTCGCGGTGATTTCCTCCGCTTGGCGAAGTGGCTCGATAGAGTCGCGCCATGATGTTCGCCGTCACCCTCACGCTTTTGCTCAGTGCCACGCCCGCGGAGCAGCTGGCCGAGGCCGCCCAGGCCCTCGATGCCCTCGACTACGAGAAGGCGCTCACCGCCCTGCCGAAGGTGGAGGAGGTCAGCGGCTTCACGCGGGACCAGATCACCACGCTCTTCTCGACGCGCGCCCTGTCGCTGGCCTCGCTGCGGCAGGAAGAGGAGGCGACCGAGGCCTTCCGCCAGCTCTTCTCGGTGGCCCCCGACTGGCAACTCCCGGAGCAGTACGGCCCGCGCATCCGCACCCTGGCGGGCATGGCCTCGGCCGAGGCCGACGAGAAGGGCACGCTCGCCGTCCGCTACGAGGGCGGCCTCATCAAGGTGGGCAAGGACAGCTACGGCTACGCGACGGGGCTCGAGCTCACCTGGCGCGTCGATGGCGGTGGCCCGACGACGAGGGTCTTCCCAGTGGGCGTGTCGCTGCCGCCGCCGTGGGCCGGCAGTCAGCGCGTCGAGGTCTACGGGCGCTTCCTCGGCCTCGGAGACTCGACGCTCGCCACGTGGGGCAACGCGCAGGAGCCGCTTCGCATCGGCGCGCCCGAGGGCGAAGCCCCGCCACCGCCTTCGCCCAGGCTCACCCTGCGGCCGCTCACCCTCGCCGGTATCGGCGCCGGCGCCCTCGCCCTCGCGGCCGGCGGCGTGGCGCTCGGCTTCGCGGGGGGCTCCACGGAGGCCCAGCGCACGCTCGCCGCTGCGACCCGTGACCCCTTCGGGCGCATCACTTCCCTCACGCAGGCAGAGGCCTTCCTCATCGAGCAGCGCTCGGCCTCGGCGGCGACGGTGAGCGGCGCCTTCTTCGTGGCGGCGGGCGTGCTGGCCGCTGGCAGCGTGGGCCTGCTCGTCTTCGACCGCGTGCGCGCGACGCCCGGGCCCGGGGGCGTGGCCTTCACCGTGCCCCTCGACGCCACCTTCGGGCTGGCCTCGACCGGAGTGACTCCATGAGCAACCGTGCCCTCCTCGCCCTGGCGCTGGTCGCCACCGCCGTCGCGTGCGGCCGCCTCGGCGCGCTGAAGACCGAGCGCTTCGCCTGCAACACCGCGGGTGACTGCGCCGACGGCTACGAGTGCACCGACGGGGAGTGCCAGCTCCCCGGCAGTGGCGGTGGCGGTGGCGGTGGCGGTGGCGGTGGCGGTGGCGGTGGCGGTGGCGG
>CAYUZK010000006.1:9248-30845 GCA_964449625.1 uncultured Archangium sp. | reverse complement strand
GTGGCGGTGGCGGTGGCGGTGGCGGTGGCGGTGGCGGTGGCGGTGGCGGTGGCGGCGACGACGCCGGGGGCGGCACCGGCGGCGGCGGTGAGCCCGATGCTGGAGCTGACGCGGGCCTGCCAGACGCCGGCCCTCCTCCCCTCCGCGACGCCGGCGTGACGTGCACCTCGACGGCTCAGTGCCTCGACGGCCTCACCTGCGTCGACGGGGTCTGCTGCACCACGGCCTGCGACGCACCGTGTGACCGCTGCAACGACCCTGGCAGCATGGGCAGCTGCACGCTCCGTCCGGAGGGCTCGGTCGTGTCACCGTGCGGCCTCTATGCGTGCGACGGGGTCAACACCTCGTGCCCGACCGCGTGCGACGAAGACGCGGGGATCAACACCTGCGTCCCCGTGGCGCAGTGCGACGAGGTGACGTGCCTGCCCTGCTGGTCTGGCGTTCAGGACGGCTTCGATGCCGGCACCCGCTGGGTGCTCGCGCCGCTGCCGGCCACGCAGTACTCCGAGGCGCTCATCGCCAACGGGAGCCTCGCGCTGACGGTGCAGCCGCGCCCGCAGGGCCCGCAACTGGCAAGCGCGACCAGCGTCGAGGCCTCGGGGCTGCGCGAGTGCGGCGTGACCTTTCAGCTCCTCACCGCGGCGCCGAGGACGAACCAGTACGCCGCGCGCGCTCAGCTCTTCCGCGACAGCCCCTCGCAGCTGCCCCGCTATGGGTGGGCGCTGGACGCGCGGGGCCTCGTGGCGACGTGGGCCTTCACCGACGGCGGCACGGGGAGCCAGGTCATCGCCACCGACGGTGGCTTCACCGGCTGGCTCCGCGTGGAGGAGCTGGCGGGCGAGGTGCGGTGGCGCATCGCGCCGCCGCCCCGCGGCTCGACCTTCACCACGGAGCACACCCTGCCCCACGACGGCGACCTCGCGAACTTGAAGCTGCGCTTCGAGGCGAGCTACCCGCCGCAGAGCAGCGTCAACGACAGACCGACACTCCAGATCGACAACCTGAACCTCGGCCCGTAAAGGGCCAGCCATGACTCAGCGCGTTCTCTGGCTCGAGCCCGTCGGCGGCATCGCGGGCGACATGTTCCTCGCCGCGGCCCTCGACCTGGGCGTCTCGCAGGCCGAGCTCGAGGCGCCCCTGCGCACCCTCGAGCTACCCGCCTGGCGCCTCGCGGTGACGAGGGCCGAGCGGCACGCCATCTTCGGCACCCACGTCGAGGTGGTGGTGGACGCGCCAGAGGGCGGCCACGCGCACCGGAGCTGGAAGGACATCGACGCCCTCATCGCGCGCTCGCAGCTCCCGGCGCGGGCCAAGGCGCGAGCGCTCCAGGTCTTTCGCCTCGTCGGCGAGGTGGAGGCCCGCATCCACGGCACCACGCTCGACGCCATCCACTTCCACGAGGTGGGCGCGGTGGACTCCATCGTCGACATCTGCGGCGCGGCCGTGGTGCTGGAGCTGCTCGGTGACCCGGCGGTGCTCTCGGCGCCGCCCCCGCTGGGGAGCGGGACGATCCGCATCGCGCACGGCGTGGTGCCGGTGCCGGTGCCCGCGACGCTGGAGCTGCTGCGCGACGTGCCCGTGCGCTTCGAAGGCGTGGGCGAGCTGACGACGCCCACCGGCGCGGCGCTGCTCAAGGCCTTCGCCACCGTGGGCCCGCCGCCGGAGCTGGTGGTAGAGCGCGTGGGCTATGGCGTGGGCACGAAGGACTTCCCCGACCGCGCCAACGTGCTGCGCGCCTCCCTGGGGCGCCGCTCGGAGGCCCCCGACGGACTCCGGGTGCTGGAGTGCAACCTCGACGACTGCTCGCCGCAGCTCTTAGGGGCGCTCCTCGAGGCGCTGCTGGCCCGCGGCGCCCTCGACGCGTGGATCGCCCCGGTGGTGATGAAGAAGGGGCGCCCCGGGCACCTCGTGGGCGTGCTGACCGACGGCGCGCACCGCCAGGCGATGGTGGACACACTCCTCACCGAGAGCACCACGCTGGGGGTGCGGGAGCACGCGGTGACGCGCACCGCCCTCGAGCGCCGGCACGAGACGGTGCAGACGCCGTGGGGGCCCGTGCGCGTGAAGCTGGGCCTGCGCGGCGACGCGGTGCTCAACGCGGCGCCGGAGTTCGACGACTGCCGCGCCCTCGCGGCCCAGGCCGGCGTGCCCATCAAGGACGTGCAGGCGGCGGCGCTGGCGGCCTGGCGCGCGCGCTGAGGCGCACCATCGAAGCCACCGAGCGCGGCCCGCGGGAGGGGCCGGGCTCACGACTGGGGAGCGCCTCTGGCTGCACGCCGCCGGTGCCGCCGGCCGAGACGCCGGCGACGCCTCAGCGCGGCGGCGCGGGCGCCAGCAGAAAGACGACCGTGCCGATGACCACCAGCGCGGCGCCGCTGACGCCCCACACCACCGGGCTCTGGTACCAGGCCTTCTGGTCCACCACCGAGAGCTGCAGGGGCGAGTCGGGGCCGGCCACCTTGGCCGCCGTCACCTGCATCGCGTCGAGGGCCTCCACGAAGTACCAGGCCGTGAAGCCCGTGGCGCCCTTCGGCGGGGGGATGGCGCCCTGGCACAGGTCGGCCTCGCAGCGCAGCTCGCTCGAGTAGAAGGGCCCGGTGGCGGTCAGCGCGTGGCGCAGCATCACCCGCGTCACCTGCTGCTCGGGGTCCACCACCTTGACGCGCACGAGGTACGGCGGGTCGGCCTCGTCGCGCGGCAGCAGCTCGAGGCGCGCCCGGGCGAGGTAGGCCTTGCGCATGCGCGCCACGAAGTCGACCTGCTTGCTCGGCGCGGTCGACGGCACCGACAACTTCGGGTCCAGCTCCAGGGCCTCGAGCGCGCGCGCCTCGGCGTTGCGCTGGTCGCCCAGCACGAGGTGAATGAAGCCCAGCTCCAGCAGCGCCGCGGCGCGCTCCGTCAGCGGGCGCTCGGGCAGCGCGAGGTAGCGCTGGTACTCGACCACGGCCTCCTCGTAGCGGAGCTGCTCGTTGAGCTTGCGCGCCTCGAGCAGGCTGGGCGGCGTGGCGGTGCTGGCCGCGCGGAGCACCAGGGCCGCGCCGGGCTCCGGCGTGAGCACGATGGTGCGCGGCGCGTCGGGCAGCGCGGCGAGGAGGAGCGAGAGGAGGGCGGGCACCATCGAGCGGCCTTGTACCAGAGACTTCAGGGCACCACGCGCCGCTCGAGGTGGGGGCCCAGGCGCGTGAGCGTCTCGTAGTGAATGGTCTGCGCCCAGCCGGCGAGCGTCTCGGCGGGCAGGCTCTCGGCGCCGTCGCGCCCGAGGAGCGTCGCCACCACGGGCCGCTCGTCGGCGGTGGCGTGCGTCACGTCGACGATGAGGTGGTTCATCATCACCCGGCCCAGCACCGGGCAGCGCTGGCCGTGCACCAGCACGTGCGCCTTCCCCGAGGCGAGGCGGGGGTAGCCGTCCCAGTAGCCGACGGGGAGCACGGCCACGCGCGTCGGCGCCGCGCAGCGGAAGGTGCAGCCGTAGCCCACGAAGCTCCCCGCCGGGAGCCACTTCACCGCCTGGCTCGGCGCCCGCCACGCCAGCACCGGCTCGAGGGCCGGCACCTCGCCCAGCACCACGCGCGCCGACAGCCGCGTCTCGGTCGACGGCCACAGCCCGTAGAGCGAGATGCCCACGCGCACCACGTCGAGGCGCGCCGGCGGGAGCACGAGGGCCGCGGCGCTGGCGGCGAAGTGGCGCTCGACGCCCTCCCCCACCCCGGCCCGCGCGCGCAGGAGCGCCACACCCGCGTCGAAGGCCGCGAGCTGCTCCAGGGCGTACTGCTGCTCGGTGACGTCCTCGGTGTTGGCGAAGTGGCTCAGCACGCCGCGCACCGTCACCACGTCGCCAGCGGTGGCGAAGAAGTCGGCGGCGCCGGCGAGCAGCTGCTCCCGCGTGAAGCCCTCGCGGCCGAGGCCCGTGTCGAGGTGCACGTGCGCGTCGAGGTGGAGGCCCCGGGCCCGGAGCGCGGGCGGCACCTCGGCGAAGGAAGGGTCACCGGCGACGACGGCCACGTCCTCGCGCGCGAGGGCCACGCAGTCCTCCGCCGTCACGGCGCCGATGACGAGCACCGGCCGGCGCGGTCGGCCGCTGGCCCGCTCCCAGGCGCGCACCGCGAGCCCCTCTGCTGGCGTGATGACGTAGAGCACGTCGACCTGTCCGTGGGCCAGCGGCAGCACCTCGGCGAAGCCGTGGCCATAGGCGTTGCCCTTGAGCACGGCGCCCAGGCGGCGCCCGGGGCCCGAGAGGGCGCGGAAGGCCGCCACGTTCGTCGCGTACGCGCGCGCAGAGAGCTCGATCCACGAGGCGAGGGGCATGGGGGCCGCCGTGCCTACCACCTTTTGGCGCTACGCTCGCCACCGCGTGAGGCTCACGGCGCTCCAGCTCCCGGCGAGGTTCGGCGAAGCGCAGGCGCAGCTCCACTGCGCGACGCTGCTCCTCGAGGCCGGCCCGCGGACGGACCTGGTGCTCTTCCCCGAGACGGCGCTCACCGGCTACGTGTCGGCTGACGACGAGTTCGATCTCGCGCGCTTCGCGGAGCCGCTCGACGGGCCGACGGTCGCGGCCCTCGCCCACCTGGCGCGCCGCTTCGACTGCCTCGTGGTGGGCCCGCTCGTGGAGCGCGAGGGCGCCGCGTGTTTCAACGCCCTGGTGGGCATCGCCCCGACGGGCGAGCGGCTGCTGCACTACCGCAAACGGCACCCCTGGTTCCCCGAGACGTGGGCGGCGCCGGGCGAAGCGCCGACGCCCGTCTTCTCGTGGCGCGGCGCGTGCTTCGCTGTCGCCATCTGCTTCGACGTGCACTTCCTCGCCGAGGAGTCGGGCGACGCCCTGCGGGCGGCCGACGCGCTGCTCTTCTCGAGCGCGTGGGTGGACGACGAGGGTGACGCCCGGCCGGAGCACCTGCGCCAGCTCGCCCGCGCCCATGGGGTCGCGGTGCTCAACGCCAACTGGGGCCCCGGCGTGCCGGCGGTGCACGGCCAGGGCGGGAGCCTCTTCGTCGGGGCCAGCGGCGCCCTCGAGGCGCGGCTCTCGGCGCCCGCGGGGCGGCTCGACGTGGAGCTCGTGCCCTCGCGGCGTCGCGGCTCCGCGAGCGAGCCTTGACCCTGCCCCGGCCCTCCGTCATGTGCGGCGCATGGTGGACCTCCTCGCCCGCTTCCGCGCCGCCCTCGCGCACCGGCTCCCGCGCCTCGCCCCCGGCCACGTGGGCGCCCTGCGGCTCTTCAACGGCTACACCGAGGGCTTCCCCCGGGTGGCGGTGGACCTCTACGGCGCCACGCTGGTGCTGCACGACGCCACGGGCCGCGCGGGCGACCGCGACGCCATGCTGCAGCTCGTGCACGCGGTGCGCGAAGCGCTGCCCTGGGTGGACGTCGCCCTGTGGAAGCGCCGCGAGTCGGCCTCGCAGGACGAGCGCAACGGCACGGTGCTCCTCGGAGACCAGGCCGCGCTGTGCCGGAAGGTCCGCGAGGACGGCACCTGGTACGCGACGCGCCTGACGCTCAACCGCGACGCGAGCCTGTACCTCGACACGGCGCCGCTGCGCGCCTGGGCGAAGCGCACGCTGGCCGGCAAGCGGGTGCTCAACGCCTTCGCCTACACCGGCAGCCTCGGGGTGGCGGCCATGGCGGCCGGCGCCGAGCGCGTGGTGCACACCGACCTGAACAACGGCTTCCTCACGGTGGCCAAGGACAGCTACGCGCTCAACCGCTTCGCCGTGGCGAAGCAGGACTTCCTCGCCGGTGACTTCTTCGACGTCATGGGGCGGCTCAAGCGCGAGGCGCCGCTCTTCGACTGCGCCTTCGTGGACCCGCCCTTCTTCTCCGTCACCGAGAAGGGCCGCGTGGACCTCGTCAACGACATGGAGCGGGTGCTCAACAAGGTGCGCCCACTCCTCGCGCACGGCGGGTGGCTGGTCGCCATCAACAACGGCGTCTTCGTGCCCGGGGCCGACTTCGAGAAGACGCTCGCGGCGCTCTGCGCGAGCGGCTACGCGACGCTCGAGCAGCGCGTGGACGTGCCCGAGGACTTCACCGGCTACGCCGACACCCGCGCGCCGGCGCTCGGCGTGGACCCCGCGCCGTACAACCACTCCACCAAGGTGGCGGTGCTGCGCCTGTCGCGGAAGGACGGGCGCACGCGCTGAACGGCCCGCTGCTGCGCTAAGGTGAACACCGTGAGCGTCATCGACGACGAGCTGGACCGGCGCCTGGTCCTCAAGCGGCTGCCCAGCTGTGGCCCCGCGTGGGACGCGGCCATCGAGTACGGCATCGACGTCGCGCAGACCGAAGAGAACCTCGCGTTGACCCCGGAGCAGCGCATCCTCCAGCTCGAGGCGCTCCTGCGGCTGCACGCGGAACTCCGCCCCGCGGGGCCCTTGCTGGACGAGCGTGACGGTGTTTCGGCCGAGTGAGGTGCTCCGAGTCCTGGCAGAGGCCGAGGTCGACTTCGTCGTCGTCGGTGGCCTCGCGGCCATCGCCCACGGGTGCAGCCAGAGCACGCGCGACTTCGACGCCGTCGTCCCGCTGACCGTCGAGAACTGTCGACGCATCCTCGCGGCCCTGGGCCCCTTCGAACCCCGCTTCTACCAGTCCATCGGCAAGCCCCGGGTCGAGCGCAGCGCGGAGGAGCTCGCCGAGTTCCGCAACCTGTACCTCGGCACGACGCTGGGCATCGTCGACCTCCTGGGGAGTCTGCCTCCCGTCGGCAGCTACGAGCGCGTCGCCGCCCAGGCGGTGACGATGCCGATGTTCGGGCGCGAGTACCGCGTCGTGAGCCTCGATGACCTCATCGAGGTGAAGGCCTTCGTCGGCAGGCCGAAGGACAAGCTCACCGAGGTGGAGCTGCGCGCCATTCGCGAGCGCCTGGCGACCCGCTGACGCGGCACGTCCTGCGCCTCCGCAGACGGCGCTTCAGCCGATCGCGGCCTTCCACTCGGCTTCCTTGAAGCCCACGAGCACCGTGTCGCCGCTGACGAGCACCGGGCGCTTGACCAGCTTGCCGTCCTTCGCGAGCAGCGCGACGAGCTGCGCGTCGGTGGCCGCGGCGACCTTGTCTTTGCCCAGCGCGCGGTAGCTTTGGCCCGAGGTGTTGAGCCACTTCTGCACGGGCTTGCCGCTCGCGGAGATCCACCGCGTCAGCTCGGCCACGGTGGGCGGCGCCTCGACGATGGCGCGCACCTCGACGGTGACGCCCCGCGCGGCGAGCCACGCGAGGGCCTTCTTGCAGGTGCCGCAGCCGGCGTAGGACAGGACGAGCGGTTTCTTCATGCGCGGTCTCATACATCGGCTACACCGGCCGGCCATGGTCAAGAAGGTCGCCCTCGGACTCGCGGTGGCAGTGGCGCTCCTGCTCGCGGTCATCGCCGCCCAGCCGTCGGAGTACACGGTGGTGCGCTCTCGCGTCATCCCCGCGCCGCCGGGGGTGGCCTACGCGGAGGTGAACGACTTCAAGCGGTGGGTGGCCTGGAGCCCCTGGGAGAAGCTGGAGCCCAACGTGCAGCACACCTACACCGAGCCCTCGTCAGGGCTGAACGCGGCGACGACCTGGAAGGGCGAGCAGACCGGCGAGGGGGCGATGAAGATCGTCCTGGCGGAGCCGCCCGAGCGCCTCGACATCCAGCTCGACTTCTTGAAGCCGTTCCCCTCGAGCAGCCTGGTGATCTTCGAGTTCATGCCCGAAGGAAAGAGCACGAAGGTCACCTGGACCATGAAGGGCACCAACGACTTCATGGGCAAGGCCTTCGGCCTCTTCGTGAACATGGACAAGATGCTGGGCAAGGACTTCGACGACGGGCTGGCGGGCCTCGAGCAGGCCTGCGCGGCGCAGCTCGCGGCGAAGGCGAGGGCCGTCGCCGCGGAGGAGCGAGGCCCGCGGGCCGACCAGCCCGAGCCCGAGGCGGCGCCCGCGCCGTGACGCTCCGCTTCGACGAGGCCTACTACCGTCGGTTCTACCGGGACCCGCGCACGCGCGTGTACGACCAGAAGCGCCACGCGAGGCTGGTCGCCGGCGCGGTCTCGATGATCGAGTGGTTCGGCGTGCCGCTGCACGACGTGCTCGACGTGGGCGCGGGGCTGGGGTGGTGGGGCCAGTGGCTGCGCAAGCACCGCAAGGGCGTGGAGGTGGTGTCCACCGAGCTCGAGCCCGACACCTGCAAGAAGTACGGACACCGGCAGGCGGACCTGCGCACCTTCCGGCTGCCGCGCACCTTCGACCTCGTGGTGTGCCAGGGGGTGCTGCCGTACCTCGACGCGCCGGGCGCGGAGGCGGGCATCGAGAACCTCGCGGCGATGTGCGGCGGCTTCCTCTACCTCGAGGCCGTGACGAAGGACGACCTCGCCGACTCGGTGGACGTGCAGCGCACGGACCTCCGCATGACGCTGCGGCCAGCGAGCTGGTACCGGCAGCGGTTGGCGCCGCACTTCCGCGAGGTGGGCTGCGGCCTCTACGCGGCCCGGCGCGCCGAGGTGCCCTTCTTCGCGCTCGAGGCGCCGCGCGACGTGCGGCGACCGGCGCCGGCGCGCTGAGCGAGGGCACACCGCCGGGCCGCCGCGGCGGCAACGCGCCCGTGCGTCCGCAGGCTGGCGCTGCTATCCCCCGCGCTCGATGTGGACTTGGCTCGTCGGGCTGCTCGTCGTCGTCCTCGCCGCGTGGCTCGCGGCGCCGCGGCTGTTGCGCGCCCTCATCCGCCGGCGGCTCGGGGGCTACCGGCGGCAGGTGAACCAGGTCGACTTCACGGCGCCCGAGACCCTGGCGAGCCCAAAGGCCGTGGCGGTCCTCGGCGGCGGCGTGGCGGGCCTCACGGCAGCGGTGACGCTGGCGCGGCGGGGCTACGCGGTGACGCTCCTCGAGAAGAACGCGTACCTGGGCGGCAAGCTGGGGAGCTGGGAGGTGGAGCTCGCGCCCGGCCGCAAGGTCTGGGTGAGCCACGGCTTCCACGCCTTCTTCCCCCACTACTGGAACCTGAACCGCTTCCTCGACTCGCTCCAGCTGCGGCAGGGCTTCAGGACCATCGGCGACTACGTCATCCTGGGGCCCACGGGCGAGTCGGTGCGCTTCGCGGACATCGAGAAGACGCCGGTGCTGAACCTGCTCGGCCTCGCGAAGGCCGGCGTCTTCAAGCTCTCGGAGGCGCTGCGCGCGCCGGGCCGCGATCTCTACGGCATGCTCCTCGAGTACGACGGCGACAAGACCTTCGAGCGCCTCGACCAGGTGTCCTTCGCCGACTTCAACCGCCTCGCCCAGGTGCCGCCGCGGCTCAAGCTGGCCTTCAACACCTTCGCGCGCGCCTTCTTCGCCGACGAGGACAAGCTCTCGCTCGCGGAGCTGATCAAGAGCTTCCACTTCTACTTCCTCGGGCAGGACGGGGGCCTGGTCTACGAGCACCCCACGCGCGACTACGAGGCCCAGTTCCTCGCGCCGCTCCGCGCGGAGCTGGCCCGCCTCGGCGCGACGGTCAAGCTCTCGACCCCGGTGGAGTCGCTGGCGAAGACGGCGAGCGGCTTCACGGTGAACGGCGAGGCCTTCGCGCACGTGGTGCTGGCCACGGATCCGCCGGGGGCGCGGAGCATCGTCACGCAGGCCACGGGGCTCCCCGCGGCGGTGACGCAGCAGTTCGACGCCCTCAAGACCGGCCAGCGCTACGCGGTGTGGCGCCTGTGGGTCGACAAGGACGTGCGCGAGGACCTCCCCTGCTTCGTCATCACCGACCGCGCGACGGTGCTCGACGCCTTCACCGCGTACCACCGCACCGAGCAGGAGTCGGCCGACGACGTCGCCCAGCACGGCGGCGCCATCCTCGAGCTGCACTGCTACGCGGTGCCCGAGGCCATGAGCGAGGCGGAGCTGCGGCGCACGTTCCTCGAGGAGCTGGTGCAGTTCTTCCCCGAGCTCGAGGGCTTCACGGTTCGCCACGAGGCGTGGCAGTGCAAGCGCGACTTCACCGCCTTCCACGTCGGGCAGTACGCGACGCGGCCGACGACCGAGACGGGCGTGCCGGGCCTGGTCTGCGCCGGCGACTGGGTGAAGCTCCCCTTCGCGGCCATGCTGCTCGAGGGGGCCTGCGCGAGCGGCTACGCGGCGGCCAACGTGCTGCTCCGGGAGGCCGGGCTGCGCGAGGAGCCGCTGGTGGCCGTGCCCGAGCGCGGCCTCATGGCCGGCATGCCCCAGCCGCCCGGGCGCGCGGCGCTGCTGGCGAAGGCCGTGCGGTGAGCCCGATGAGGGGCCGCACCGTCCTCATCACCGGCGCCAACACCGGCATCGGCGCCGCCACCGCGAAGGCCCTCGCCGCGAAGGGCGCCCGCGTCTTCTTCGCCTGCCGCAGCGAGGCCAAGACCCGGCCGGTGATGGACGCCATCGCCGCGGCCACCGGCAACGCCGACCTGCACTTCCTCGAGCTCGCCCTCGACGACCTCGCCTCGGTGAAGCGCTGCGCCGACGCCTTCCTCGCGCGCGGCGAGCCCCTGCACGTGCTCGTGGCCAACGCGGGCCTCGTGCGCGTTGCGGGCGTGACGAAGCAAGGCCTCGAGCCGACCTTCGGCGTCAACCACCTGGGCCACTTCCTCCTCACGCTCGCGCTGCGCCCTGCCCTCGAGGCCGGCGCCCCGGCGCGGGTGGTGGTGGTGGCGAGCCGGGCCCACGAGCGCACCAACAGGCCCCTCGACCTCTCGCGCCTCCAGGCCCCGAAGCGCACGTGGACGGGGTGGCCCGAGTACCAGGCCTCGAAGCTCGCCAACGTGCTCTTCGCGAAGGAGCTCGCCCGGCGGTGGGACGCGGCGACGGTCCACAGCTACGCGGTGCACCCGGGCGTCATCGCCTCCGACATCTGGCGCGTGGTGCCGGGGCCGCTCCGGGCGCTCGTCACCCGCCGCATGCGCACCGTCGAGGAGGGCGCGGTGGCCAGCATCCATTGCGCGAGCGCACCGGAGGTCGCCGCGCACACCGGGCGCTACTACGGCGAAGACGGCAGTGAGCGCCCGTGCAACCCGCTGGCGGAGGATCCGCGCGCGGCCGCCGCGCTGTGGGAGCAGAGCCTCGCGTGGGTGAAGCCCTGGCTGTGAGTCAGCGCCGCGATGAGAGCCACTCCGTGGCGGCGTCGGCAGGCATGGGCCGGGCGAAGCGGTAGCCCTGGCCGCGCGGGCAGCCGAGCTCGAGGAGCGCCGCGAGCTGGCCGTCGGTCTCGATGCCCTCGGCCACCACGTCGAGGCGCAGCGCCTGGGCCATGGCCAGCATCGCGCGCACCAGCTCCGTGGAGGGTTTCTCTGCGTCGAGGGTGGCCACGAAGCTGCGGTCGAGCTTGATGCCCGAGAAGGGCAGCGTGTGGAGCATCGAGAGGGACGAGTAGCCGACCCCGAAGTCGTCGACGTACAGCCGCACGCCCATCTCGTCGAGCCGCGCCAGCTGCTTCTGCACCTCGCCCGCGGCGCCCATGGCCACGCTCTCGGTGACCTCCAGGCGCAGCGCCGACGGCGGCAGCCCGGCGCTCTCGAGGGCCTGGTGGACGTCGGAGACGTAGGAGGCGCCCGAGAAGTGCCGCCGGGAGGCGTTGACCGAGATGGTGAGCTCCCCGAAGCGCTCGCGCCACACGGCGAGCTGGGCGGCGGCGATGCGCAGCACGTGGAGGTCCACCAACACGATGAGGCTCGAGTCCTCCGCCACGGGGATGAATTCGGCCGGCGACACGAGGCCGCGCGCCGGGTGGCGCCAGCGCACGAGGGCCTCGAAGCCCAGCGGGCGGCCGGAGCCCAGCTCCACCACCGGCTGGTAGTGCACCTCGAGCTGGTCTTCATCGAGGGCGCGGCGCAGGCCCGACTCGACGGACAGCACGTGCAGCGCGCGCTCGTGCATGGCCGCGTCGAAGACGACGAAGCGGCCGCGCCCCGCCTCCTTGGCCCGGTACATGGCGTTGTCGGCGTCGCGCAGCAGCTCGCCGGGCGTGCGGTAGTGCGGCGCCGACATGGCGATGCCGATGCTGGCGCCGGTGAAGACGTCGCGGCCGCCGACGGAGAAGGGCTTGGCGAACTCCTCGATGATGCGGGCCGCGACGCGCGTGGGGCCGTCGGGCTCGCGGGCCTCGTCGAGGAGCACGACGAACTCGTCGCCGCCGAGCCGGGCCACGGTGTCCACCACCCGCACGCAGGCCTCGAGGCGCCGGGCGATGGCGACGAGGAGCTGGTCGCCCGCGTCGTGGCCGAGGCTGTCGTTGACGTTCTTGAAGCGGTCGAGGTCGATGAAGAGCAGCGCGAAGGTGAGCGAGGGGTCGCGCACGGCGCGCTGGAAGGCGTGCTCGAGGCGATCGAGGTAGAGGGCGCGGCTGGCCAGGCCCGTGAGCGGGTCGCGGCCGCGGGCGAGCGTGATGTCGGTGAGCGAGCCGGCCATGCGGGTGCCCCGGCCCGCGGCGTCGCGCACCGCCTTGCCGCGCACGTGCACGTGCCGCCAGGCGCCGTCTTCGTGGCGCACGCGCAGCTCGGTGGCGAGGTGCGGGGTCGCGGCGTGGAGCAGGTGCGCGGCGAGGTCCTCCCGGAGCCGCGTCAGGTCGTCGGGGTGCGCGCGGGAGAGCCAGTCCTCCGCGGCGGAGGACATGGCCGCGTCAGGCTCCAGCCCGAGGATGGCCTTGAAGCGCGTGGACACGTGGAGCAGGTCGCCGTCGAGCTCCCAGTCCCACAGGCCGTCGTTGCTGCCCTCGAGCGCGAGGGCGTAGCGCTGCTCCGACTGGCGCAGGGCGGCCTCGGCCCGGGCGCGCTCCGAGAGGTAGCGCACGAGGCGATCGAAGGAGGCGGCCGTGAAGTCGCCCTTCACCAGGTAGTCCGCGGCGCCGGCCCGCATCGCCTCGTGGTCGAGCGCCGCGCTCCCGTGCCCCGTGAGGAGCACGACGGGCGTGTGGCACCCCGCCGCCTTCGCCGCGCGCAAGAGCTCGAGGCCAGACTGGTCGCCGAGCTGGTAGTCGAGCAGGCACACGTCGAACGCGCCTGTGCACAGCGCCTCGAGGCCCGAGGCGTAGTCGCTGCGCCAGCTCAGCTCGTGAGGGCTGCCGACCTCGCTCAGGAGCGACTGGAGGAAGTCCCGGGCGAACGACGCGTCGTCGATGAGGAGGATCCGGGCCCCGTGGGCGCGCGCTGAACTCAAGGCTCCGATTGTGCACCCGTTGCGACTCCACCGACAGCCCGCGGCGGCCCGCGCACATCTCCCCACGCGCGCGAGGGAGATTGACTCGGGAGTCAATAGTCGTTGACACCGCACCCCCGAGGTCCAGATGGTTCGCCGGGTCATGCGCGTGAACGAGCAGCCGTACCCGCAGCTGGCGTCGCACCTCGACGTGCGGAGCGAGGCCTTCTCGGCGAACCGGGAGCAGAACCTGAAGTTGCTGGAGCCGGTGCAGGCCGCGCTGGAGAAGGCGCGGGCTGGCGGGGGGCCCCGCTACACCGAGCGGCACCAGCAGCGGGGCAAGCTCTTGCCGCGGCAGCGCGTGGAGCTGTTGCTCGATCGCGACTCGCCCTTCCTCGAGCTGTGCGCGCTCGCGGGCCACGAGGTCGACGGGCACGCCCCGGGGGCCTCGGTCATCGGCGGCATCGGGCGGGTGTCGGGCGTGGAGTGCCTGGTGAGCGCGAACGAGTCGACGGTGAAGGGCGGCGCGATGAGCGAGCTGTCGGTCATCAAGTCGCGGCGCCTGTCGGAGATCGGCCTCACCAACCGGCTGCCGTCCATCACCCTCACCGAGTCGGGCGGCGCCGACCTCCCGAACCAGGACAAGATCTTCGTGCCGGGCGGCGCGGGCTTCCGCGATCTCTCGCGGCGGAGCGAGCAGAAGCTGCCCACGGTGACGGTGGTCTTCGGCAGCTCGACGGCCGGCGGCGCCTACGTGCCGGGCATGAGCGACTACGCCATCTTCGTGAAGAAGGCGGCCACGGTGTACCTGGGCGGGCCGCCGCTGGTGAAGATGGCGACGGGCGAAGAGACCGACGACGAGTCGCTCGGCGGCGCCGAGATGCACAGCCGGCTCTCGGGCGTGTCGGACTACCTGGCCGAGGACGAGCGCGACGCGCTGCGCCTGGCGCGCGAGGTGGTGGCGCACCTCGACTGGCGCAAGCCCGCCATCGCCCTGCCCCGCCCGGTAGAGCCGCCGCGGTACGACGCGCAGGAGCTCCTGGGCGTGGTGTCGGCCGACCCGCGCGTGCCCTACGACCCCCGAGAGGTCATCGCGCGGCTCGTCGACGGGAGCCGCTTCTCGGAGTTCAAGCCGCTCTACGGCAACACCCTGGTGTGCGGCTGGGCGCACGTGCACGGCTTCCCCGTGGGCGTGCTCGCCAACCACGGCATCCTCTTCTCGGAGTCGGCGAACAAGGGGGCCCAGTTCATTCAGCTGTGCAACCAGGCGAACGTGCCGCTGCTCTTCCTGCAGAACATCACCGGCTTCATGGTGGGCAAGAGCTACGAGGAGGGCGGCATCATCAAGAACGGCGCGAAGCTCATCAACGCCGTGTCGAACAGCACGGTGCCGGCCATCACGCTCATGATGGGCGCCAGCTACGGCGCGGGGAACTACGCCATGTGCGGGCGCGCCTACGAGCCGCGGTTCCTCTACTCGTGGCCGATGCACAAGATCGCCGTGATGGGCGGTAAGCAGGCGGCCGGGGTGCTGGAGATCATTCAGCGCAACGCGGCCGAGCGGCGCGGCGAGCCGGTCGACGAGGAGTCGCTCGCGGGCATCAAGCAGCTCGTGGAGTACCAGATCGACCAGCAGTCGAGCGCGCTCTACGCGACGGCCCGGCTGTGGGACGACGGCGTCATCGACCCGCGCGACACGCGCACCGTGCTCGCCCTCTCGCTCTCGGCCGCGTACTCGCGCGCCGTCGAGGGCACCACGAGCTGGGGCGTCTTCCGCCACTGACCTGGCCCATCGGACTCTCGACCATGACCACGCTCTGCAAGCTGCTGGTAGCCAACCGCGGGGAGATCGCCCTGCGCGTGATGCGCACGGCCAGGCGCCTGGGCCTCTCCACGGTGGCGGTGTTCTCCGACGCCGACGCGAACGCGCCGCACGTGCGCTTCGCCGACGAGGCCGTGCGCCTGGGCCCCGCGCCCGCGAAGGACTCGTACCTGAACGCCGCGGCGCTGCTGCGCGCGGCGAAGGTGACGGGCGCCGACTGCGTGCACCCGGGCTACGGCTTCCTCTCGGAGAACCCCGAGTTCGCGCAGGCGGTGCTCGACGCGGGGCTCGTCTTCATCGGCCCGACGCCCGCGGCCATTCGCGCCATGGGGCTCAAGCGCGAGGCGAAGGCGCTGGTGGGTGCGCGGGGCGTGCCGCTGGTGCCGGGCTTCGACGGCGGTGACCAGTCCACCGCGCAGCTCTCGAGCCAGGCGCTGAAGCTGGGGCTCCCGGTGCTCTTCAAGCCGTCGGCCGGCGGCGGCGGCAAGGGCATGAAGATCGTTCGCGAGGCGGGCGAGCTGACCGAGGCCATCGAGTCGGGCCGGCGCGAGGCGCAGAACGCCTTCGGCGACCCGACGCTCATCCTCGAGAAGTACCTCGAGCGGCCGCGGCACCTGGAGATCCAGCTGGTGGGCGACCACCACGGCAACGTGGTGCACCTCTTCGAGCGCGAGTGCTCCATTCAGCGGCGGCACCAGAAGGTGGTGGAGGAGACGCCCTCGGTGGTGCTCACGCCCGAGACGCGCGCACAGATGGGCGCGGCGGCCGTCGAGGTGGCGAAGGCCATCGGCTACACCAACGCCGGCACGGTGGAGTTCATCGTCGACCGCGAGGGGCGCTTCTTCTTCTCGGAGATGAACACCCGCCTGCAGGTGGAGCACCGGGTGACGGAGCTCGTGGTGGGCGTGGACCTGGTGGAGCTGCAGCTGCGCATCGCGCGCGGCGAGCGGCTGCCCTTCGCGCAGAGCGACCTGAAGCAGCGGGGCCACGCGGTGCAGGTGCGGCTCTACGCCGAAGATCCGGGCAACGACTTCCTGCCCTGCGTGGGGCCGGTGCACGACTTCCACGTGCACGAGGTCGGCGGGGTGCTGGTCGACTCCGGCATCGAGTCGGGCGGCGAGGTCTCGACGCACTACGACCCGATGGTGGCGAAGGTCGTCGGCTGGGGCGAGACGCGCGAAGAGGCCACGAACAAGGTGGTGCGGGCCCTCGGCGGGCTCTCGGTGCAGGGGCTCACCACCAACCGCGAGTTCCTCCAGGCGCTCCTGCGCGACGCCGATTACCTCGCGGGGAGGCTTCACACCGGCTTCATCGCGGAGAAGTTCCCCGGCGGCTTCACGCCGCCCAGCTCGCCGGAGCGGACGGCACTCTGCGCGGTGGCGGCGACCCTCGCGGCGCAGCGCACGCGGCGGGCGGCCGACGACTTCCTCCCGTCGATCCCCACGGGCTTTCGCAACAGCCGCTTCGCGGACCAGTTCGCCGAGTACGGCGACGGCCTGCGCGTGGAGTACCGCGACCTGGGCGACGGGAAGTTCCTCGTGCGCGCTGGCGGCAGTGAAGGCACCTGGCGGGTGCTCGACTGGGAGGCCCCCTGCCTCACGCTGGAGTCGCCCGACGGCGTGCGCCAGCGCGTGCGGGTGGTGTTCGCCGACGGCAAGGCCTTCGTGCACTCGCGCCTGGGCGACGAGGCGCTGACGGAGACGCCGCGCTTCCCGGCCGCGAGCGACGCCTCGGTGAAGGGCGGCTTCATGGCGCCCATGCCCGGGAAGGTCATCAAGGTGAACGTGCAGGCCGGCGAGGCCGTGAAGACGGGCCAGGTGCTGCTGGTGCTCGAGGCCATGAAGATGGAGCAGGCCACGCGCAGCCCCGCCGACGGCACGGTGAAGCAGGTGCTGGTGCGCGAGGGCGACCAGGTGACGGCCGGGCAGATCCTCGTGGTGATGGAGGCGTGAGCGCCGGTCAGCGCGCGGCCGTCTCGATGTCGCCCTTCTTCGCCAGCACGAAGCACACGACGTAGCGGCTCTGCGCCCAGCTCTCGGCGCGGTAGGTGCCCACGGCGAGGAAGACGTTGATGTCGGGGCGCAGGAGCACCTCCGGCGGGAACTGGAAGTGGGCCAGGTCGTCGACCAGCTGCACGTAGCCCTGCACGCGGTCCTTCGAGACGGCGGCGGTCGCCTCGAGGGCGTGCCGGAGCGCCTCGTCGGGCGAGTAGCGGCGCTGCTTCAGGTTGCGCTCGATGCGGGCGCCCTCGTCCTCCGGCCACAGGGTCCACTGCGCGAGCGGCAGGCCGCGATCGAGGCGGAGCTGGTTCATGCGCGTGATGATGGCGACCTCCGCCTCTTTGCGGTCGAAGACGCCGAGCGGCACGTAGGTCGCGAAGATGGCCGCCAGCGTGGAGGCGTCGTCGAGCTCGAGGCTGCCGATGGCGATGTGCGTGGCGCGCGCGTCGGTGAGGGACTTTCGCTGGAAGGGGCTGTCGAGGCAGAACTCGAGGAAGGCGTCGAGGTCTCGGGTGCCGCTGAGCCACTCGCTGCCGAAGCCGGAGCTGACGATGTCGGCCTCGACGTCCCACCCAGCCATCATGCCGAGGGCCACCAGGTCGGCGTCGAGCTTGTCGGTCTCGCCGAACTGCGCGGCGAAGTAGTGCGGCGCCAGCCCGCTCGCCGTCGCCGACTGGCCCCTGGCCTCGGTGAGGCCGCCGAGCCCAGACCTCGTGCGCAGGGCGTTGACCGCGGCGATGAAGCGCGGGCCGAGCTCGCCCTTCGCCACGGCCGCGGAGCGCGCGGGCCGCCGCCAGGTGCCCTCGCCGGCGCTCGTGGGCCAGAGCGTGAAGGCGACGGCGGCGCGCCCGAGGATGCGGCCCGGCTCGAAGGCCGCGAGCTCGACGGTGGTGCGCGCATCACCCGGGCGGATCTCGCACTCGAAGGCGAACTCCGGCGGCTGCGCCGCGCCGAGGGTCTTGCAGGGAGAGACCTCGAGGTCGCCCTGGTTGATGACGGCCTCGATGCGCTCCGCGCCGCCGCGCGCGAGGCGGCCGTGCAGCTCGACCTTCGTGAGCCCCGGGCCGACGAGCGGCACGGGCCTCGCGAGCGTGGCCCCCGCGGTGGAGCCTGCGACGACGGCCACGGCGCGCTCCGCGCTGCGCACTACGGCGATGCCGACGAGGTCCACGGGGCCCAGGGCCGCCGCCAGCTCGCCGAGCTGCGCCTTCCACTGCGCGAGCCACTGCGCGTCGGTGACGCCCGCGGGCACGGTGCCGCTGAGGCTGCGCAGGCCGACGCGCGTCGCCGTGGTGCCGCAGCGGCGGTTG
This sequence comes from uncultured Archangium sp., assembly GCA_964449625.1. Classification (GTDB taxonomy): domain Bacteria; phylum Myxococcota; class Myxococcia; order Myxococcales; family Myxococcaceae; genus Archangium_A. The sequence continues at coordinate 12,623 of CAYUZK010000006.1, read as the reverse complement.
ATGAAGGCCTGCAGCGAGTGCCCGGGGTAGGTCTCCTTCACGAGCATGAAGCGCGCGACCTCGCGGGCGACGCAGCGGTGATCTTCGGTGAGCGCCTCGGCGAGCGAGGGCTGCAGCTCGACGAGCGCCTGCTCCCAGCCTCCCGTGGCGGGCACGCGCCGGGCCTCGAGGCTCGTGGCGAAGGGGCCCGCGAGCGTCCACGCTTCGACGGCCGCGGCAGCCTGCTTCGCCGGGTCGAGGCGCGGCGCTCGCAAGAGCACCTGCTGCAGCTCAGCCTTCGCCGGGAACTTCTCTTCCGCCAGTGTCGTCGCCGCGGCCCACTTCGGCGTCGTCGCGCAGCCCGCCAACCCCACCACGCCCACCACCACCCCCCACCCCGCGCCACGCCCCATGTGCGACCTCCGCTGTTGAACCACGCCCGGCGCGAGGAGAACCCCCGCGGCCACCGGAACTCAAATGAAAACGCACCGGCGACGACGGTGGACTGGACCGGGATCAAGGCCTCGACGCGAGGGACATGCGACGCACCGATTGCGGGGCTCCTGTGGACCCCGCAGTTCCTGCGCCGCGCTTGGCTCCCATCGAGCGGGAGGGTCAGCACGGCTCGTGCAGAGCCCCGGCGCACCAACGTGAGGTGGGCATGACGAGTGAGATTCTCCTGGGCGATGAAGCGGTGGCGCGGGGCGCCATCGATGCGGGGCTGAGCGCCGCGTACGGCTACCCCGGCACCCCCTCGACGGAGATCTTCGAGACGGTGCTCGCCTACACGAAGCAGCACGCGCTCGACGTGCGCGGCCTGTGGTCGACCAACGAGAAGGTGGCGCTCGAGGAGGCCATCGGCGTCTCGTACTGCGGCAAGCGCGCGCTGGTGACGATGAAGCACGTGGGCCTCAACGTCGCGGCCGACCCGTTCATGAACGTGGCCGTGTCGGGGGCCTGGGGCGGGCTGGTGCTGGCGGTGGCCGACGACCCCTCGATGCACAGCTCGCAGAACGAGCAGGACACGCGCAACTTCGCCGACTTCGCGCAGGTGCCGTGCCTCGAGCCTTCGAACCAGCAGGAGGCCTACGCGATGACGCGCGAGGCCTTCGAGCTCTCGGAGCGCCTCCGAGTACCCGTGGTGCTGCGCCTCGTCACGCGGCTCGCGCACAGCCGCGCGCTGGTGGAGCTGGCCGAGCGCCGGCATCAGAACGAGACGCGCTACGTGGAGGACGCGGGGCTGTACACCCTCATCCCCACCAACGCGCGGCGCGCCTACGCGGGGCTCATCGGCAAGCAGCCCGCGCTGCAGGCCTGGGCCGAGGCCCACCCGGCGAACGCGCTCACGCTGGGCGGCGCCGGCGAGCCCGGCATCCTCGTGTCGGGCATCGGGTGGAACTACCTGCACGAGGCGCTGGGGCCGAAGCTCGAGGACTACAACGTGCTGCGGGTCGGCGCGTACCCGATCCCCGTGAAGAAGGTGCGGCAGCTCCTCGACGCCTCCAGCGAGCTCACCCTCGTCGAGGAGGGCTACCCCTTCATCGAGCGCTTCGTCAGCGCCCTGGGGCTGTTCCAGGAGAAGCCGGTGAAGGGGAAGCTCACCGGCACGCTGCCGCGCATGGGAGAGCTCACGCCCGACGTGCTGCGCCGCGCCTTCGGCCTGCCGGTGACGCCGTCGCTGGCCGTCGCCGGCCTCGACGAGGTGCTCACGGCGAGGCCGCCGCGGCTGTGCGACGCCTGCCCGCACGGCGACTCCTACGCCATCATCAACGACGTCGTGGCGGAGCTCGGCCGCGAGACCCGGGTGATGGGCGACATCGGCTGCTACGCGCTCGGCTACCTCAAGCCCTACCAGGCCATCCACTCCTGCCTGTGCATGGGCTCGTCCATCGGCATGGCCATCGGCGCGGCGCACGCGGGCATCAACCCGTCGATGTGCGTCATCGGCGACGGCACCTTCACGCACTCGGGCATGACCGCGCTGCTCGACGCGGCGAACGATGACACCAACATCAAGGTCTTCATCCTCGACAACGCCATCGTGGCCATGACGGGCGGCCAGCCGACCACCGTGTCTGACGAGGCGGTGGTGGACCTCGTGGCGGGCCTCGGCGTGAAGCGGCAGCACATCCGCGTCATCTCGCCGGTGCCGCAGAAGAAGGCCGAGAACATGGCCGTAGTGAAGGAGGAGCTCGCCCACCAGGGGCTCTCGGTCATCATCGCGCGGCGCGCGTGCGTGCGGTACGCGAAGGAGATCAAGGAGCACCAGCGGGAGCGCGCGGCGCACCACGCCGAGCCGCACGAGCACGACCCGGACTGCGCGAACTGCACGGGGAGCTGCCGATGAACTTCGATCTCGTCCTCTGCGGGGTCGGCGGGCAGGGCGTGCTGTCCACCGCGTACGTCATCGACCACGCCGCCGTCGATGCGGGCCTGCACTTCAAGCAGCCCGAGGTGCACGGCATGGCCCAGCGCGGCGGCGCGGTGTCGGCGCAGGTGCGGCTCTCGGATGCGCCCGTGTCGAGCGACCTCATCTCCGACGGGCAGGCCAGCGTGGTGCTCTCCGTCGAGCCGATGGAGGGCCTGCGCTACGCGAACCTGCTCAAGCCCGACGGGTGGATCGTCACCGACATCACGCCGCTCAAGAACATCGGCAACTACCCCGACCTCGCGAAGCTCTACGAGGTGCTCTTCAATGTGCCGCACGTGGTGGCCGTCGACGCCACCCGGCTCGCGGCGAAGGCCGGGGCGATGAAGGCGCAGAACATGGTGGTGCTGGGCGCCGCCTCCGCGCACCTGCCGCTCCCGGTGTCGGTGCTCGAGCGGCACATCGAGGCCCTCTTCCGTCCGAAGGGCGAGCGCCTGGTGACCGCGAACCTCAAGGCCTTCCGCATGGGGCGCGCGGCGGCGGCGTTCGGCGCCGCGCTGGTGACCCGAGGGGTGAAGCCGTCGCTCGTGGCGCGGGTGGTGCCGAGGCTGGACTTCGACGCCACGCCCGTGCCGGAGCCGGTGATCGCCGCCTGGGCCGAGCGGCTCGCGCGGCCGGACGCCGGCGAGCTCGCGGCGCGCGTCTTCGCCTCGAGAGACCTCCTCGCCCTCGTGGCGCCGCTCCCCGCGGGGCTGGCCTGAGGCGATGAGCGACGCTCCGGCGCTGCTGCAGGGGTTGGCGCGCGCGGCGTTGGCGCGCGGCGACTCGGTGTTGACCGAGCCCGAGCTCTATTCGGTGCTCGACGCCGCCGGCCTGCCGGTGCCGAGGCACTGCGTGGTGCCCGTGGGCGCCTCCGCGGCGGCGCTGGCCGGGGCGCCCGGTGGCCCGGCGGTGCTCAAGGTGGTCTCGCGCGACATCCTCCACAAGAGCGACGTCGGCGGCGTGCGCTTCCTCGACGACGGCGCGGC
>CAYUZK010000006.1:0-9148 GCA_964449625.1 uncultured Archangium sp. | reverse complement strand
CCGCCGCGGCGCTCCGGGAGCTGCGCGAGACGCTCGTCTACCGCGACCTGGCGGGGCAGCTCCGCGGCAGCACCCGCGCGGTCGACGATACGGCGTGGCTGCGGCTGCTCGAGTTCCTCGCCGAGGTGAGCCGCGCGCTCCCACCCGTCGGCGAGGCGGGCGCGCCGGCCCTCGAGGAGCTGGAGTTCAACCCGCTGGTGGTCGACGCCACCGGGCGCCTCGTGGCGGTCGACGCGCTCGCCCGGGTGACGGCGGCGCGCGTGCAGAGCCCTCGCCCGCCGACCGCGAGGCTGCGCGCCTTCTTCGAGCCCGCGCGCGTCGCCGTGGCGGGCGTGTCGTCGAAGGGCGTCAACATGGGCCGCATCATCTTGCGGAACCTCCTGCGTGACGGGTTCACCCCGGAGCAGCTGGTGGTGCTCAAGCCCGGCGACACGGAGATCGACGGCGTGCGCTGCGTGCCGGGGCCCTCGGCGCTGCCGGAGCGCGTGGACCTCGCGGTGCTGGCCGTCGCGGCGGGCGCCGTGCCGGAGTTGATGCAGGGCCTCATCGCGCACGAGAAGGCCGAAGGGGTCATCGTCATCCCCGGGGGCATGGCCGAGAAGGAGGGCGGCGCGGCCACGCAGCAGGCCCTCGAGGCGCAGCTCGCAGCGTCGCGCGCCACGGCCTGGGGTGGCCCCGTCGTCTGCGGCCCCAACTCGATGGGCGTCACCTCGCTGCCGGGCCACTACGACACCACCTTCATCCCCGCGCACCGGATGCCGGCCCGGCGTGGCGCGCTCCGCAACCTGGCCTTCATCAGCCAGAGCGGCGCCTTCACCATCACGCGCGGCAGCCACCTCGAGCAGGTGGTGCCCCGCTACCTCGTCAGCGCCGGCAACCAGATGGACCTCGCAGTGTCGGACTTCGTCTCGTACGTCGCGGCGGACCCGGAGGTGGACGTCATCGCCGCGTACGTCGAGGGCTTCCAGGCGGGCGACGGGGAGCGGTTCCTCGCCGCGGCGCGGTCGGCCCACGCGGTTGGCAAGCGCGTCATCCTCTACAAGGGCGGGCGCTCGCCCGAAGGGCAAGGCACGGCCGCCGGCCACACCGCCGCCATCGCCGGCGACTACCGCGCCTGCTGGCACCTCGTGCGCGCCGAGGGCGTGCTGGTGGCCGAGACGTTCTCGGAGTTCGAGGGCCTGGTGCGCGTCTCGTGCGCGCTCGCTGGCCGGGCGCGCCGCGGCAACCGAGTGATGCTGATGAGCAACGCGGGCTTCGAGGTGGTGGGCATGGCTGACCACCTGCGCGGCGAGAGCCACGCATTGACGCTCGCGGCCCTGTCGGCGGACACCCAGCGACAGGTGCAGGCGGCGCTCGCCCGCTGCCACGTCGAGGGCCTGGTCGATGTGAAGAACCCGCTCGACGTCACGCCCTCGGCGCCCGACTCGGCGCACCTGGAGATCGCCCGGGTGGTGCTCGGCGACGACGCGGTGGACGCGGTGGTGCTGGGCCTGGTGCCGATGTCCCCGGCGCTGGCGACGCTGGGCGCGGCGAGCGACGAGCGGGAGACCCTCGCGGCGGCGGAGAGCCTCGCGAGGACCCTGCCCCCGCTCTTCGCCGCGACGAAGAAGCCGCTGGTGGTCGTGGTGGACGCCGGGCGCCTCTACGATCCGCTCGTGCAGGCGCTCGAGGACGGCGGGGTGCCCGTGTTCCGACGCGCCGACGAGGCCGTGCGCGCGCTCGGGGCGTGGCTGGGCACCTGAGGAACGCGGCTGGGTAGCTCGGGCTCAGGGCTCGTGGCGGACCGAGACACCACGAGGCTCGGGCCCGCGATGGGCGTTTCGCCGGCGGCCTACGAACGACCTGGGGCGCCTGGCGCGGCTGATCACGAAGAACCGCAGCCGGGAGGGGCGAACACTCGCACACACCTGCGACGTCGAAATCGGTCCGCTCGAGCAGCGCGGGGCCACTCCTATCGAAGCCCCGCTGCACAACTCCACGAGACGAGCGTCAAGCGACCGGCGCCCAGGAAAGAAGCCAAGCCGACTCTCGGCGAAGCGGGCAATTGCGGTGGCCCTCCGCACCTTCAGCTCGGGCTGCGAGTCGCCCTCAGGTCGCGCTGAGGGCTTCGACCACCGCCCGGTTCTGCGCCTCGAGCCCCACCGAGATGCGCAGCCCCTCCAGCGGCGGAATCGGCCGCACGATGACGCCCTTCGCCTTCAGCTTCGCGTCGGCGGCCTTCCAGCCGTCGCCCAAGAAGCGCGTCAGCACGAAGTTCCCACCTGACGGCAGCACCTCGAGGCCCTTCGCGCGCAGCTCACCCGCGAGCCACGGCAGCCACCGCGCGTTGTGCGCCACCGAGCGCCCCACGTGCCCCTCGTCACCGAGCGCCGCGATGGCCGCCGCCTGCGAGGGCGCCGTCACCGGGAAGATGAAGCGCGCGCGCCGCAGCAGCGTGAGGGTGTCGGGGTCGGCGTGCATCCACCCCACGCGCAGGCCGGCGAGCGCGTACAGCTTCGAGAACGTGCGCAGCACCACGACCCGCCCGGGGTGCTTCGTCACGTACGAGAGCCCCGCGTCATAGGCGGGATCCTCCAGGTACTCCGCGTAGGCCGAGTCGAGCACCAGCATCACGCGCTCCGGCAGCCCCGCGACCAGCTTCGCGATGGCGCGCCGATCGACCCACGTGCCCGTCGGGTTGTTCGGGTTGGCGAGGAACACCAGCTTCGTCTTCTCGGTGACCGCCGCGAGCAGCGCGTCGACGTCGGCGGTGAAGGCCGGCGCCTCCGACGTCACCACCGTCGCGCCGGCCGCGTTCGCGAAGATGCTGAACATCGGGAACGAGTACCGGGGCATCAACACCTCGTCGCCCGGGCCCGCGTAGGTGCGACAGAGCACCTCGATGAGCGACTCCGAGCCCGTGCCGCACATGATCCACGCGGGGTCGAGCCCGTGCTTCGCGGCGATGGCCTCGTTGAGCGCCCGCGTGTCGGCGTCGGGGTAGAGGTGCACGTGCGCGGCGGCCTCGCGCGCGGCGGCTACGGCCAGCGGGCTCGGCCCCAGGGGCGACTCGTTCGCGCAGAGCAGCGCGGGCGTCGCGAAGCCCGGGAGCGTCAGGTCTCCGGCGACGTAGTTGGCGATCTGCAGGATGCCCGGGCGCGGCGGCGGTCTCATGGCGGCTCCCTCCACAGTGCGCGCATCGAAGCACGTCCGTCGCGCGCCGGCGTCACTCCCCGTCTCGCGCGCAAGGCTTGCACCGGCGCGCATCATCGCTCCCATCACCGCTCACGTCGGCGACGGTGCGACCCCGCCGACCCGGGGTTGACGCCGCTGCCTGGACCATCTAATGAACATGTTCAGTGAGCAGCTTCATTCAATCTTTCGAGGCGAGCCCCCGATGACCCACCGTCCCCCCGCGACGCGGGTCGCCCAGAAGGAGCGGACGCAGCGTCGAATCCTGGAGGTGGCCCGGACGCACTTCGAGCGGGACGGCTTCGAGGCGGCAAGCTTCCGCGCCATTGCCGGGGACGCGGGGGTCGCCGTTGGCACCGTGGCGCTGCACTTCACGGACAAGTTGGGCTTGCTCCATGCGGCGCTGTACGACGACCTCGAGCACGCCATCGCACGGTGTTTGACCTGCGGCACGCGCGGCCTCCTGGCGAAGCGGCTGACGGAGATCTTCGAGCCTGCCTACGCCTACTACGGGCGCCGGCCAGGGCTCTCGCGGACGCTGCTGGAGAGCTCGCTGTTCGCCGCGTCTCCGTGGAGGGAGCGGTTCGCGGGGCAGGCCGTGCGGGTCCACGCGCGCCTCATCGAGGTGCTCGAGTCGGCTCGAACCCGCGGTGAGGTCGCCAGCGACGTGGACGCGGACGTGTTCGCGGCCTCGGTCTTCTCCTTCTATTACATGGCGCTGATCGGTTGGGTTCAGGGCCAGGTTGCATCACCGCAAGTGCTCTTCCGCAAGATGGTCGAGCAGCACCTGTCTGGAGTCCTTCATGAACGTTGAGGTCGCTCTTCCCAGGCCGAAGGCGCGCTGGCAGGACACCGTCCGGGTGGTGGGCGCCGCGGTGGCTGCCCTGTGCCGCGCGCTGGTACGACGGTTGGTCGGACGGCGGGTGCACCCCAACTGGCCGCTGAAGCTGGAGCTGCTGGTCGCGGCCACCCGCGGCTCGTGGTCGGTGATGCCGGCCATTGGAGTGGTTCGCTGGCGGAACGTGGGCGAGGCGATGAGCCCGCTGCGCACAGACGGGCTTGCACCGCGCTTCGTACAGCTCAACCCGGGCGAGGCCCACCCGCTCTTCGGCGCCTGGCTGGAGCCGCCCGGGGCCACAGACTCCGTGCTGCTCTACTTCCACGGCGGCGGGTTCGTCTTCGGCTCGCTGCGCACCCACGGAGGGATGATCGGCGCGCTGGCGCGCTCCGCGAACGCCCGGACGCTCGCGGTCGAGTACCGGCTCGCCCCGGAGCACCCTCTGCCCGCGGCGGTGACGGATGCGCTGGTTGCCTACCGGTACCTGCTGGAGCAGGGACACGCGGCCTCCTCAATCTCCCTCGGAGGAGACTCTGCCGGGGGCGCGCTGGTGCTGCTCACCTTGCTCGCGCTTCGTGACGCGGGCCTGCCCCTGCCGGGCGCGGCGGTCGCCATCAGCCCCTGGGTGGACCTCGGCTGCTCGGGCGCGAGCTTCGAGGCGAACGCGCGCTACGACTTCGTGGGGAGGGAGCACTGCCTGCTCGCCGCGCAGAGCGCCCTGGCGGGAAGAGGTGCAGAGAGCCCGGAGGTCTCACCGCTCTTCGCCTCGCTGAGCGGGCTGCCGCCGCTGCTGATCCACGCCGGCGCGCTCGAGACGCTGGTCGATCAGATCCGGAGCTTCGCGGCGCGCGCGCAGGCAGCCGGAGGAGCCGTCACCTACTCCGAGTATCCGGACATGGTGCACGTCTGGCATCTGTTCGGCTCGGTCACGCCGGACGCAGAGAGGGCCATCGACGAGGCGGGCGCCTTCATCCAGAGGCACACCGGCGCCGTGCGCTCCGCCGCCTGATCCGCCGCGAGCGCAAGGCTTGCACCGGCGCGCGTCATCGCTCCCATCACCCGCGGCTCACGTCGGCGACGGCGCGACCCCGAGGGCCGCCTCGACGAGCGGGTGCACCCCGCTGCCCTTGCGCCACGCGGCGTAGACGGGGAACGACGCCGCGGGCCGGTCGAGCTTCTGCGCGACGACGCCCGAGAGCCGCGGCCCCGCCGCCGTGAGCCAGGGCACGAGCGAGAAGCCGAGCCCCGCGGCGACGAAGCCGAGGATGGTGTCCGACGAGTCGGCGGCGAAGGCCTCGCGCGGCGCAATGCCGTGGGCCTTGAGCGCCTCCCGCTGCAGGCCCTTGAGCGTGCGGTCGGCGTGGTAGGCGATGAAGGGCACCTCGGCGAGCCCCGCCAGGCTCAGCTTTCCCTTCTGCGCGAAGGGCCCGTGCGTCGGCGCGACGATCCACCCCTCGTTGCGACCGATCTCCTGCACCGCGATGTCGGCGGGCACCTCGGGCAGCCAGTCCACCAGCAGGTCCGTCTCGCCGCTGCGCAGGAGCGCCAGGTCGGCGGTCTTCGCCTCCGAGAGGGCCACGGCGATGTCCGGCCGCTTCGCCTGCAGCCGCCGCAGCCACTCGGGCACCAGGTGCCGCAGCGGCTGCCCCGCCACGTGCAGCTTGAGCGTGCCGCCCACCACCCCGCCCTTCACCCGCGCCTCGACCAGCGGCAGGTGCTCGATGAAGGGCGCGACGGCGTCCCACAGCACCTGCCCGCGCGGCGTCAGCACCACCCGGTCCTTGCCCACGCGCTCGAAGAGCTTCACGCCGAGCTCGTCTTCGAGGCGCCGCACCTGCTGGTGCACGCCGGGCTGGGTGATGGGGTACGGAAACGCCCGCGCCGCCCGCGCGTACCCCTGCGTCTTCGCCACCCAGTAGAAGCCCTCGAGCCGCTGGAGGTTGATCATGCACGGCAGCTTATCAATCTCGGCGGTTCTTGTTCCTCACCCTTTTCGATGCACCGGCGTTCAATGCGCACCAACCCGCTGCACCACCGGAGCTGCCCATGAACGCCATGAAGAACGCCGCCCACCTCGCCGTGCTCGCCGTCTGGATCGTGCTGGGCGTGCTGTTCAGCGCCAAGGCCCTCTTCGCGGCCTCGCTGACGCCGGTGCTGCTCTTCTGGGCCTGGTTCGCGGGTTACGCCGCCTTCACCACCTGGCTCTCGGGGCAGTTCAAGCACCCGCTGGCGGCCCTGGCGACGCACGGGGGCACCTTCCTCGCGCTGACGCTCGTGCCTCAGAAGATGCCCTTCGCGGTGCTGCGACTTGGGCTCGACCTCCTCGGCTGAGATTCGTTGACCGGGGGGAGCGGCTGGGGGAAACGCTTCGCGTGCCAGTCATCATTGGAGTCCCGAAGGAGCGTGGGGCCGGCGAGAAGCGCGTCGCCGCCACGCCTGAGACGGTCAAGAAGATGCGCGAGCGGGGCCTGGTGGTCCGCGTGGAGCGCGGGGCGGGCCTGGGGGCGGGCATCGAAGACGACGCCTACCTCACCGCGGGCGCCGAGCTGACGGCCGCCCCGTGGGACGCCGACGTGGTGCTCAAGGTGACGGCTCCCACCGAGAACGAGGCCATCACCCTCAAGCAGGGCGCGCTGCTCATCAGCCACCTGTACCCCGACCGCAACCCCGGCACGATGGACGCGCTGCAGGAGCGCAAGGCCAGCGCGCTGGCGCTCGAGAAGGTGCCGCGCATCACCCGCGCCCAGAAGATGGACGTGCTCTCGTCGATGGCCAACCTCACCGGCTACCGCGCGGTGCTCGAGGCGGCGACGCACTACCAGGGCTTCTTCAGCCCGCAGGTGACGGCGGCCGGCGCGACGCCGCCAGCGAAGGTGCTGATCATCGGCGCGGGCGTCGCGGGCCTCGCTGCCGTGGGCGCGGCGCGGGCGCTGGGCGCCGACGTGCGCGCCTTCGACACCCGCGCGGCGGCCCGTGAGCAGGTCGAGAGCCTGGGCGCGCGCTTCCTCGAGGTGCAGCTCAAGGAGTCCGGCGAGGGCCAGGGCGGCTACGCGAAGGTGATGTCGCCCGAGTTCATCGCCGCCGAGATGGCCCTCTTCCGCGCGCAGGCCAGGGAGGTGGACATCATCATCACCACCGCGCTGGTGCCGGGCACGAAGGCGCCGGTGCTGGTGCCGAAGGACGTGGTGGAGTGCCTCAAGCCCGGCTCGGTGATCGTCGACATGGCCGCCGAGCAGGGCGGCAACTGCGAGTTCACGAAGCCCGGCGAGGTGGTGCTGCACGCGGGCGTGAAGATCCTCGGGTTCACGGACCTCGCCAGCCGCATGGCGGCCACCTCGAGCAAGTTCTTCGCGATGAACCTCTGGCACCTGCTGGGCGAGCTGGGCAAGGCCGACACCATCGACATCTCGCTCGAGAACGACGTGGTGCGGCCGGCGCTGGCGCTCTACCAGGGCACGACGCTGCCACCGCCGCCGGTGAAGGAGCCGGCTCCGGCGCCCAGGCCGCCGCCTGCGACCGCCAAGCCCGCGCAGCAGGCGATCCAGTCACCCACGCGGCGCGCCTGGGGCTCCACGGTGGGCGGCCTGGCGGTGATGGTGCTGCTCTTCCTCCTGGGCCGCTACGCGCCGGCGGACTTCCTGCAGCACTCGACGGTCTTCGTGCTGGCGTGCTTCGTCGGCTGGCAGGTCATCTGGTCGGTGTCGCCGGCGCTCCACACCCCGCTGATGAGCGTCACCAACGCCATCTCGGGCATCATCATCGTCGGCGGCCTCCTGCAGGTGGGCGGCGAGCTCGACATGGCCTCCATCCTCGGCGCGCTGGCGGTGCTCTTCGCAGCCATCAACATCGCTGGCGGCTTCCTCGTCACCCAGCGGATGCTCAAGATGTTCCGCCGTGATGACGCACCGGCGCTCCCGGCGAAGGGAGGGCACGCGCGATGAGCGGCATCCTCAACGTGGCGTACCTGGTGGCCGGCGTCCTCTTCATCCGCTCCCTGGGCGGGCTCTCGCGGCAGGACACGGCGAGCCGCGGCAACCTGATGGGCATCATCGGCATGGTGCTCGCGGTGCTGGTGACCTCCGTGGCCTGGCTGCAGGTCGGCGAGCTCCACCTGCGGGTCGCGGGGCTGCTCCTGCTGCTGCTCGCGGCCGTGGTGGGCAGCGGCATCGGCGCCTTCCTCGCGCAGCGGGTCGAGATGACCGGCATGCCCGAGCTCGTGGCGATGCTGCACAGCTTCGTGGGCCTCGCCGCGGTGCTGGTGGGCTTCTCGTCGTACCTGCGGCCGGCCGTGCCCGCGCCGGACGCGCTGCGGCACACGGTGCACCTGGTGGAGATCTGGGTGGGCATCGCCGTGGGCGCCATCACCCTGACCGGCAGCATCATCGCCTGGGCGAAGCTCAAGGGCTCCCTCTCGGGCAAGCCGCTCCTGCTGCCCGGGCGCCACGCGCTCAACGCGGTGGTGGCGGCGGCCGTCGTGGGGCTGGCGGTGCCCTTCCTGCGGGCCGAGGGCACCCACCAGGGCCTGCCCTTCCTGGTGATCATGACCGTGCTCGCCTGCGGCCTGGGCGTGCACCTGGTGATGGCCATCGGCGGCGCGGACATGCCGGTGGTGGTCTCGCTCCTCAACAGCTACTCGGGCTGGGCGGCGGCGGCGGCGGGCTTCATGCTGTCCAACGACCTGCTCATCGTGACGGGCGCGCTCGTCGGCGCGTCGGGCGCCATCCTCAGCATCATCATGTGCCGGGCGATGAACCGCTCCATCTTGAGCGTGGTCTTCGGGGGCTTCGGCACCGGCGACTCGAAGCCGGCGGCGGCGGGCGCGGCGCAGGCCCAGGGCAACGTGCAGGAGATGAAGGCCCCCGAGGTGGCGCAGCGGCTGCTCGAGGCGCGCTCGGTGGTCATCGTGCCCGGCTACGGCATGGCCGTGTCGCGCGCGCAGTCGTCGGTGAAGGAGCTGACGACGACGCTGCGCGAGAAGGGCGTCAACGTGCGCTTCGCCATCCACCCCGTCGCCGGGCGCCTGCCCGGCCACATGAACGTGCTGCTCGCCGAGGCCGGCGTGCCCTACGACATCGTGATGGAGATGGAGCACATCAACCAGGACCTCCCGCAGACGGACGTGGTGCTGGTCATCGGCGC
>CAYUZK010000005.1:33003-73619 GCA_964449625.1 uncultured Archangium sp. | reverse complement strand
GCCATGGCCGCCCGCCGCGCCCTCCGCCCCACCCGCAGCACCGGCCCCCGCCAGCACCTCGCCTTCGCGCGCCAGGTGCTCGCCCAGGAGGCCCGCGCCATCGCCTCCCTCGCCGACGGCCTCGGCGCCGGCTTCCTCGCCGCCCTCGACGCCCTCGACGGCTGCCGCGGCCGCGTGGTGTGCACGGGCATCGGCAAGCCCGGCTTCATCGCCCAGAAGCTCTCGGCCACCCTGGCGTCCACCGGCATCCCCTCGCACTACCTGCACCCCGCGGAGGCCGCGCACGGCGACCTGGGGCGGGTGACGAAGGGCGACGTGGTGGTGGCGCTGTCCAACTCCGGCGCCACCGAGGAGGTGACGCGGCTGTTGGTGCCGCTCAAGCGCCTGCGCGTCACCGTCATCGCCGTCACCGGCGACGCCCACTCTCCGCTCGCCGCGGGCGCCGACATCGTGGTGGGCCTGGGCGCCATCGACGAGGCCTGCCCCATGGGCCTGGTGCCCACCGCCTCGTCGGCGGCGCTGCACGCCATGTGCGACGCGCTGGCGATGACCCTCGCCCACCGCCGCCAGTTCTCGGAGTCGCAGTACGCGCTCTACCACCCGGCCGGGAAGCTGGGCCGCGCGGTGCTCAAGGTGCGCGAGGTGATGCGCACCGGCGCGGCCAACCCCCTCATCCGCGGTGACGCCACCTTGAAGGACGTGGTGGTGGTGATGACGCGCACCCGCGGCCGACCTGGCGCGGCCAACGTCGTCGACGCGCGCGGGCGCCTGGTGGGCATCTTCACCGACGGCGACCTCCGCCGCCTCGCCGAGCGCGACGAGCTCGACCTCTCGCGCCGCCTCGACGCGGTGATGGTGCGACGCCCGCGCTGCATCGGGCCCGACGAGCTGGTGCTGACGGCCGCGGTGCTGATGCGCGACCTCAAGGTCGACCAGCTCCCCGTGGTCGACGCCCAGGGCCGCGCCGTGGGCCTGCTCGACGTGCAGGACCTCCTCGCCGCGCGCGTCGTGTAGCGCCAGGCCCCGTGCCCGTGCCGGCTAGGTGCCCGTGCCGGTCAGGTTCACTACCGGCAGCTGCGCGTCGGCGTCGTGCGAGAAGGTGACCGTCGTCGCCTGCGCCCCGGCCGTCGCCGGCTGGAAGGTGACGGTGGCGGTGACCGAGGCGCCGGGCTCGAGCGTGCGCGTCGTGTCGCGCACGAACCAGGAGCCGTTGCCGGCCGAGCCGAGCGAGACGCCCAGCACCTTGAGCGTGTCCTCGCCCACGTTCGCCCCGCGAATGACGACCTCCTTGCGCTGGCCCACCGGCACCGCGCCCAGGTCGAAGGCCAGCTCGAGCGCCGGGGCCTGCGCGTCGCCCTCGATCGACAGCCGCAGCTCGCCCTTGTTGGTGCCGCGAACGGTGGGCCCCCCCTGGCAGCCCAGCAGCACGCCCGCCGCGACCACCAGCGCCGTCAGCCGGGGCGCGCTCACAGCTTGCCCTCCAGCCGCGGCGCGTAGGCCGGCACCGTCTCCTTGAGCCGCTGCCACACCGCGCGCGCGCCGTCGGCGTCACCCTTCGCCTTCAGGGTGTCGCACAGCGCCGAGATGGCGTCGGGCGTCTCGGCCGCCGCGCGCCACACGTTGTCGGCCATGGGCGGGCGGTTCAGCGTCACCATCGTCCACGCCATGCCGGCCCGCAGCCTCGGGTTGTTGGGCTGGTAGGGCATCACCTGCCTGTAGTTGTTGAGCGCGTCCTGGAAGCGGCCCCGGGCGAGGTGCTCCTCCGACTCGGCGATGAGCTGGCCGAAGCGGTCCTCCATCTCGGCCGTGCGCGGCGCGTTCTGGAAGGCCTCCATCACCTCCGGGGTGAGGTGCGGAGCCTGCACGACCGCCGGCCCCGGCGCGGGCGCGGGCGACGCGGCGGCCACCACCGGCGCCTTCGACAGGCCGCCGGCCTCCAGCGCCGCGGTGGCGCGCGCGAGGAGCCGCTTCGCGTTGGCCGCGCGCGGCGAGGTGGGCGCGTCGGCCAGCACGCGCTCGAAGTCGGCCTTCGCCTGGGCCAGGGCCTTCACGTCGTCGCCGCGGGCGTCGAGCGTGGCGGCGGCGCGCGCGTAGCGGGCCTCGACGTTGGCCTCGAAGGTGTCGAGGGCCCGGGTGTAGGTGGCCAGCGCGGCCTCGGTGTCACGCGAGAGGAACTGCGCGTGGCCCAGCATCACCTCGACCTCCATCAGCGGCGCGAGCGCCACCTTGAGGCAGGCCACGGCGCCCGGCGCGTTCTTCCCGGCCAGCGCGGCGGCCTTCGCCTCGAGCTGCGCCAGGGTGGCGTCGGGGCCCGGCGCGCAGCCCACCTCGGCGGCCGCGGGGAGCGCCTTGCTCCCGGCGAGCTTCTTCTGGGCCAGGTAGAGCGCCCGGGCCTTCTCGGCGCCGCTCACGGCCTGGAGGTAGTAGCCGCGCGCGTCGCCGTAGCGCCCCTGCCCGAAGTAGAGGCGCCCGAGGGAGGCGGCGATCTCGAAGGGCTTGTCCTTCTCCTTGAGGCCGGCGGTGGCGTCGAGCTTCTTCACCAGCTCGTCGGGCGACGGCGCGGCGACGGCCGGCGGGTGGGTGGGGGGCAGCGGGGCCTGCGCGAGGACGAGGAGGAGCGGGAAAAGCACGCCTTCTCCCTAACACGCAGGCGGCCGGGTCCGCGACGGCCACGGGGCACCAGCTGGGCCCGGGCTGCTCGGCGCTGCCCTCACCCCAGGCGACGCAGGAGCGCGCCGACCGTCACCCCCTCGAGCGGGTGCACGGCCCCGGGCGCCAGCACGGCCAGCGGCTCGAGCACGAAGCGGCGGAGCGCCAGGCCCGGGTGGGGCACCACGAGGTCGGCGTCGCGCACCACCTCGTCGCCGAAGAGCACCAGGTCGAGGTCGATGAGCCGCGGCGCCCACCGCGTCGTCACCGCGCGCCCCATCTCGCGCTCGATGCGCTTCAAGGCCACGAAGAGCGCCCGCGCCGACAGCGACGTCGAGAGCTCCACCGCGCTGTTGAGGTACTTCGGCTGCGGCGCGCGGTCGCCGGGCGGGAGCAGCGCCTTCGTCTCCAGCACCGGGCCCGCGCGCAGCGCCCCCAGCCGCGCCAGCCGCCGCCTCGCCTCCGCGAGGTTCAGGAGCCGATCGCCCAGGTTCGTGCCGAGCGCGACGTAGGCGAGCGTCATCGGGTGACGGGGTTCGACAGCACGCCCACCGACTCGATCTCCACCTCCACTACGTCGCCGGGCTCGAGGCGGCCCACGCCCGCCGGGGTGCCGGTGCTGACGAGGTCGCCGGGGAGCAGCGTCATCGCGTGCGAGATGAAGGCCACCAGCTTCGCGGCGCCGTGCACCATGTCGGCGGTGCGCCCATCTTGCCGGGTGACGCCGTTGACCCGGCACTGCACGCGCAGATCGTCGGGCGAGAGGCCCGTCACCATCGTCGGCCCACAGCAGGCGAAGGTGTCGTAGCCCTTGGCGCGCGTGTGCTGCACCTCGCGCTTCTGGATGTCGCGCGCCGTGACGTCGTTGAAGCAGGTGAGCGCGAAGATCGCCGCCCTCGCCTCATCCTCCGTCGCGCGCGTCAGCTGCGTGCCGATGACCAGGGCCAGCTCGGCCTCGTGGTGCACCTCCTGGCTCGCGGGCGGCAGCACGATGGGCGCCCCGTGCGCGTTGAGCGCCGTCAGGGGCTTGGTGAAGAGCAGCGGCTCCTCGGGCACCACCTTGCCCAGCTCCTCGGCGTGCTTTCGGTAGTTCTGGCCGATGGCCACCACCTTGGAGGCCGGCGACACCGGGAGCCACGCGGCGCCCGCCAGCGGCACCGACGCGCCGGTGCGCGTGGGCGACGCCCAGGGCGGCCCCGAGAGCGCCACCAGCACCTCGCCGTCCTGCTCGACCCACGTCGCCTCGCCGCCCAGCAGCACGCGGCCGAAGCGCCTCACCGCGAGGCCCCCAGCACGTGCGACATGTCGTAGAGGCCCGGCGGCCGGCCCACCGCCCAGCGCGCGGCGCGCAGGGCCCCGCGGCCGAACTGCTCGCGGCTGGTGGCCCGGTGCGAGAGCTCGACGCGCTCGCCGTCGCCGAAGAAGAAGACGGTGTGCTCGCCCACCACGTCGCCGCCGCGGAGCGTCTGCACGCCGATCTCCTTGCGCGGCCGCTCGCCCACCTGCCCCACCCGCGACATGCGGATGTCGGCCGCCTCGCGGCCCAGCGCCTTCGCCAGCTCGTCGGCCATGCGCACCGCCGTGCCCGAGGGCGCGTCCTTCTTCATGCGGTGGTGCGTCTCGAGCACCTCCACGTCGAAGTCTTCGCCCAGCCGCCGCGCGAGGGCCGCCGCCACCTCGATGACGAGGTTGACCCCCACCGACATGTTCGGCGACATGACGATGGGGATGGACTTCGCCGCCTCGGCCATGTGCGCCTTCGCGTCGGCGGAGAAGCCGGTGCTGCCCACCACCAGCGGCACGCGCGCGTCGGCGCAGAGCCGCGCGTGGGTGACGGAGGCCTCCGGCGTGGTGAAGTCGATGACCACGTGCGCGCGCTCGAGCGCGTCGCCCAGCGAGTCCACCGTCGTCACCTCCAGCGGCGCGAGGTGCGCGGCCAGGCCCACGTCGAGGCCGACGGCGGCGCTGCCGGGCTTGTCGGTGCCGCCGTGGAGCACGAAGTCGGGCGTGTCGCGCACGAGCCGCACCAGCAGGGCCCCCATGCGCCCCGACACCCCGGTGATGACCACGCGCGCGGGCGTCACGGCACGAGCCCCAGGCGCTGGAGCTCGACCTTCAGCTTCTGCGCGTTGCCCTCGGTCATCGGCGTCAGCGGCGGGCGGATCTCCGGGCCGAAGCGCCCCATGAGGTGCAGCGCCATCTTCACGGGGATGGGGTTCGACTCGCAGAAGAGCAGCCGGTGGAGCGGCTGGAGCTGCAGCTGCAGCCGCCGCGCCTCGGCGATGTTGCCCGCGAGCGCCGCCTTGCACAGGTCGGCCATGTGCCGGGGCGCCACGTTCGACGACACCGACACCACGCCCTTGCCGCCCGAGAAGATGAAGGGCGCTACCACGAAGTCGTCGCCCGACAGCAGCGTGAGCCGCTCGCCCACCTGCTCGTAGACGTCGAGGGTCCGCAGCACGTTGCCGGTGGCCTCCTTGAGCGCGACGATCTCCGCGATGTCGCACAGGCGCTTGACCGTCTCGGGGAGCAGGTCGACGCCCGTGCGGCCGGGCACGTTGTAGGCCATGAGCGGGAAGCCCGGGTGGGCCCGCGCCACGAGGCGGTAGTGCTCCACCAGGCCCTGCTGCGTGGGCTTGTTGTAGTAGGGCGTCACCACCAGCGCGCCGTCGGCGCCGAGCTCGCGGGCCACCTTCACGCCCTCGATGGTCTCGGCGGTGGAGTTGCTCCCCGCGCCGGCGAACACCTTCGCGCGGCCCCGGTTCGCCTTGAGGCACACCTCGATGGCGCGGCGGCGCTCGGCCGCCGACATGGTGACGGCCTCGCCGGTGGTGCCCATGGGCACCAGCACCGACGTGCCGTTCGTCACCTGGTCCTCCACCAGCGCCTCGTAGGCGGCCTCGTCGAGCTGGCCGTACTTGAACGGCGTGGCCAGGGCAGTCATCGAACCTTGCAGCGTCATGGCGTCTCTCCTCTCCACAGGTCTTCTACCGCCTCGCGGCGGCGCACGAGGCGGTACGTCGCGCCCTCCACCAGCACCTCGGCGGGCCGCGGCCGCGAGTTGTAGGTGCTGGCCATCGACATGCCATACGCCCCGGCCGACTTCACGGCCAGCAGGTCGCCCTGGCGCAGCGGGGGCAGGCGCCGCCCGTGCCCGAGCACGTCGGTCGACTCGCACACCGGGCCCACCACCTCGACCTTCGCCAGGGCGCCCCGCCGCGGCGTCACCGGCACGATGTCGTGGTGCGCCTCGTACAGCGCCGGGCGCAGCAGGTCGTTCATGCCCGCGTCGGCGATGACGAAGTGCTTCGCCGGCGTGCGCTTGCGAAAGAGCACCCGCGTCAGGAGCACCCCGGCGTTGGCCACCAACACCCGCCCGGGCTCCAGCACCAGCGTGGCGCCCAGGCCGGCCAGCGGCTCGAGCACCGCGCGCGCGTAGTCCTTCACCGCGGGCGGGCGCTCCGAGGCGTAGGTCACGCCCAGGCCCCCGCCCACGTCGAGGTGCGTCAGCTTGAAGCCCTGCGCCCTGAGGTCGCGGTAGAGGCCGCCCACGCGCGCCATGGCCTCGCGCACGGGCCGCGCGTCGGTGAGCTGGCTGCCGATGTGGCAGTCGACGCCCACGGCCTCCACCCCGCGCAGCCGGCGGCTCTTGCGGTAGAGCGCCACGGCCTCCTCGAAGGGCACGCCGAACTTCGAGGTCTTGAGGCCGGTGGCGATGTAGCGGTGCGTCTTCGCGTCGACGTCGGGGTTCACGCGCAGCGCGAAGGGCGCCTTGAGCTTGAGCCTGCGCCCCACCCGGTCGAGCAGCGCGAGCTCTTCGGCGCTCTCGACGTTCACCATCAGCAGGCCCGCGCGCAGGGCGAGCTCGAGCTCGTCCTCCCGCTTGCCCACGCCCGAGAACACCACCTTCTTCGGGTCGCCGCCGGCCTGGAGCACCCGGGCCAGCTCGCCGCCCGAGACGATGTCGAAGCCCGCGCCGCCCTGGGCGAAGAGCTTGAGCACCGCGAGGTTGCTGTTGGCCTTCACCGAGTAGCAGACGAGCGCGGGCACCTCGCGGAAGGCGGCCTGCACCACGCCCAGGTGCCGGCGCAGCGTCGCCGACGAGTAGACGTAGGTGGGGGTGCCCACCTCGCGGGCCACCCGCTCGAGCGGCACGCCCTCGCACCACAGCGCGCCGCGCCTGGCCTCGAAGTGGTTCACCGCGGCACCTCGCAGCAGCCGGCGTCGGGCGCGATGACTGGGGCCTGCGCCTCGAGGGGCGGCCGCGGCGGGCCCTTGATGCCGCAGGCCAGGGCGAGGGCCAGCACGAGGAGGAGCCAGGCGGCGCGCATGGCCCTTAGAACTTGATGCCCACCACCGCCCGCACCGCCTGCGGGTTCTCGAGCGTGACGAGGTTGCCGCCGACGTCGCGCTTGAGGAAGCCGTCGAGCGGGAAGAGGATGCCGTACTGCACCTGGCCGAAGAAGCCGTCCTCCGTCTCGTAGCGGGCGCCGCCGTTGATCTCCACGCCCAGGTTCGCGCCGCTGCCCTGGAAGGGCGCGCCCGGCGCCGACTCGGCGAAGAGCGCGCGCGAGTAGATGACCGAGGCGAAGGCCTCGAAGCCCTGGGTGATGCGGTACTTGGCGCGGGGCTTGATGTAGAGGCTGTCGGTGACGCCGCCGAGGATCTCCCGGTAGAGGATCATGTCCACCCGGAAGTCGCGGTTCATGCGGAAGTTGGTGATCTCGTTGTCCGAGCAGCCGCCGGCGCTCGAGCAGCGGTACTGCGGCCCGTCGGTGTCGCCGGGGCCGGTGCTGCCCTCGGGGCCCGAGCCGGTGCGCCGGGGGTAGTTGCCGAAGCCGGGCGAGCGATCGCCCGAGGCGAAGCCGACGTCGGCGCCGATCTCCAGGTCGCCGTTGAGCAGCTTGTACTCACCCTGCACCACGCCACCGAACTGGTACACGTAGAGCGGCTGGTTCGCGCCGGGCGAGTTCGCCAGCGCGCCGGTGAGCGCGCGGTTCTCGATGCCGCCGAGCACCGCCGCGAACTCCGCCTCCAGGCGCCAGGTCTTGTGCTCCACCTTCGCCCACAGGTCGGGGATGAAGATGTTCGCGTTGCGCCGCACCGCGCCGGGGCTGGCCGCCGTGGGCACCGAGCCGTCGGTGCCGCCGAAGGGCTGCGAGAGGGTGTCCACCGAGTCGTAGCGCTGGTTGCGGTAGGTGAAGTGCAGGCCGTAGTTGAACACCAGGCCGCCGGCGTCGAGCTTCGCCAGGCGCTCCTGGTCGGTGTCGCGGCGCTGCACCGCGAGGATGTAGCTGTGCGCGTCGTCGGCCTGCGAGAGGTCGATGGGCTGCCCGCCCTCCGGGAGCCGCAGCGACGAGGGCCCCTCGATGTTGAAGTCCATCATCGGCGTCACATAGAAGCCGGCGATGGGCTCCGCGGTGAAGCTGACGCGGTCCACCGTGTCGCCCCAGTCGCTGTCGAGGCCGTTGCCGTCGTTGTGCAGCATGCCGGTGCCCCAGTGGCTGCCCATGCGCCCGAAGCGCAAGATGCCCACCGGCGTCGACACCTCGCCCCACACCCGGCGCACGTGCACGGAGTCCTGCATGCCGTTGACGCCGCTGCGGGGCACCGCCTGGCCCATGCTGAAGAGCGAGAAGTCGTTGCGGTCGCTGTAGTAGCCGTTGGCCGCGTTGCGCGAGTAGGCGTAGTCGGGCGTCGAGCCCCACATGATGTTGTCGAGCGCGTCCACCTGCGCGCGCACGCGCACCTCCTCCGAGACGTTGATGGTCGGCTCGAAGCGAAAGCGCATGTTGACGCCCGCGTTGGTGCGCTCGGCGTTCGAGGTGGGCGAGCGGGGAATGAGGGGGTAGCCGGCCGCGTCGTTGCCGCGGTTCATGTCGAACTTGTAGAAGAGGTCGGGCCGCACGCGGAGGAAGCCGTCGATGTTGACGAGCTCCAGCTTGCGCTTCTCGTCCACCCAGTCCTCCTGCCAGCCCTGGGCCACCGACTGCGTGGCGAGCTGCGCGCGCAGCTCGTCGCGCAGCTCCTTCATCTCGCGGCGCGAGGCCTCGAGCTTCGCCTCGAAGTCGCGGCGCACGGCGTCGACGTCGGTCGACGAAGAGGCCGGCGCGGCGGGGGCGACCGTCGGCGCGGGCGCAGGCGCCACCGTGCCGGCGTCAGCCTGGGCGAGAGCGACGGTGGATGACAGCGCGAGGGCCGCCAGCAGGGCGCGGGGCATGGGGGAGTTCTCTCCGTTCGAAAGACGCTTCACGAAAACGCGCGCGGTCGTAACCCAAACCCGCGCGCGGTGCGGGAAAAACTCACCCCTTCCGAGGGCCCTGGCGCAGCTCGGTCAGCACCCCGTGGGCGCCCCTGGGGTGAATGAAGGCCACCTGGGCGCCGCCGGCGCCCACCTTCGGCGTCTCGTCGATGAGCTGCGCGCCCTTCGCCTTGAGCTGCGCGAGCGTGGCGACGAGGTCCTCGACCTCCACGCAGACGTGGTGCAGCCCCTCGCCGCGCCTGGCGAGGAACTTCGCGACGCCCGAGCTCTCGTCGGTGGGGCAGATGAGCTCGATGCGGCCCAGGCCGTGGCCGAAGATGGCGGTGCGCACCTGCTGCTCCGGCACCTCCTCGAGCTCTGGCGGGGCGAAGCCCAGCACCTCGACGTAGTAGGCGACGGCGGCGTCGAGGTCCTTCACTGCGATGGCCACGTGGTCGAGGCCCTTGGCGGTACCGGTGTGCATGGGTCAGCTCTTCGCAGGTTGGCAGGCCGGGCAGAAGTGCGTCGTACGGCCCGCCTGGGTGAAGGATTTCACCAGGCCCCGGCAGCGGCGGCAGCGCGCCTGCCCGTAGACGAGGAAGGGGTTTTCGGCGCCCGGCTCCTCGACGTACGCGATGTCGTCGGCGTCGCCCTCGACCTTCAGCGCGAAGGCGATGGTCGCGCGGATGCCCTGGGCCAGCGCCCGCCACTGGGCTGGCGAGAGCGAGGCCGCCGTGCGCGAGGGGTGGAGCCGCGCGCGAAAGAGCGCCTCGGCCGCGTGGATGTTGCCCAGGCCCGCGAGCCGCGCCTGGTCCATGAGCGCCACCTTGAGCGGCTGCCGCGAGGTGCCCACGGCGCCCCGGAGCTGCGCGACGGTGAGCCCGTCTTCGAGGGGGTCGAGGCCCAGCTTCGTCCACGCGGCGAGCGCCGGGAGCGCGCTCCGCGGCGCGGGCTCGAGGCGGCCGAACATGCGCGGGTCCTGAAAGTGGAGGACGTCGCCCGAGTCGAGCACGAAGCGGGCGCGGCTCCAGCGCACCGCCTCCCCCTCGGGTCGGCGGAGAAACTTGCCGGTCATGCCCAGGTGCGCGAGGCAGCCCAGGCCGTTCGAGAAGCCCAGCAGCAGGTATTTGCCCCGGCGATCGGCCTGCACGAGGCGGCCGCGGAGCTGCGCGAAGACCAGCGGCTCGCCGCCCCGGAGCGTGCGCGCGCGCGGATCGACCTCGGTGCGCACGAGGCGACGGCCCGTGAACCAGCGCCTCAGGGCGCGGCGGGCGAACTCGACCTCAGGCAGCTCCGGCATGGGCAGCGCCTCGGGGGCTCAGTTGACCGTCTCGACGACGAGGTTCGTCACCGTGCCCGCGGCCGGCGCGTCGCACGCGTCCTGGTTGGAGAACCCCTCGACGGGCATGTTGGCGGTGCCCGTCGTCTCGGCAGCCGCCAGCGTCGCGCAGGCCTGGCCGACCATCTTCGCCTGGTTGGCGCAGGTGATCTCCAGGTCCCAGCAGGCCTTGAAGGCCGTGCTGCCGCCGGTGCGCTTGACGTCGCAGTCGACCCCGCCCGGGCCAGGCGTGCCGCAGTCGACCCGCGCCGCGTCCGGCTCACCGGCGAAGGCGCCGAGCACCATCACGCTCCCGCAGCAGAGAATGGGCGCGAAGAGCCCGACGGCCAGCATCCACTTCCAGTTGCGTGAGAACCAACCCGGCTGCGGCGGCGTCGCGACCTGCCCCTGCGGTGTCATGTGCGCTCCTTGAAGCGGGGCGTGTAGCACACCCGCGCCGCGGGCCTCGATGGCAGCCTCCTGCCCACGCGAGTAAGAGAGGAGCCGTCGTGAAGCGCCTCCTCCGCCTCGTCCTCGCTGGCCTGCTCTTCGTGGCGCTGGTGCTCGCCTTCGCGGGCTGGGCCCGCCACGAGCTCTTCCGCCGCGTGGCCGGACTCCCGGCGTTCACCGCGTCGGGCACCGTCGAGTCGATCCTCGACGTGCCGATGCGCGACGGCGTCACGCTCCACACCGAGATCTACCTCCCCGAAGGGCTCGCGAAGGCGCCGACGGTGCTGGTGCGCAACCCCTACGAGTACCTGCGCCCGATGGAGCGGATGCAGTGCCAGACGCTCACCCGCTACGGCTACGCTTGCGTGCTCCAGGACGTGCGGGGCCAGATGGACAGCGGCGGCGACTGGGAGCCCATCATCCACGAGCGCGACGACGGCCTCGACACCCTCGCCTGGCTCGTGCAGCAGCCCTTCGTCGACGGCAACATCGCCATGCGCGGCCCCAGCTACCTCACCTGCACCCAGTGGGCCGTGGCCGACGCGCTCCCGCCGGAGGTGAAGACGCTGGTGCCCTCGGTCTTCGGCACCGACCTGCGGCTCATGTTCTACGAGCGCGGGCAGTTCCGCCCCGACATCCTCACCGCGTGGGCCACCCTCATGCCCGGGCGCGGCATGCGCCAGACGGCCGGCGACGACTACCTGAAGGCCGCGCGCCACCGGCCGGCCCTCGAGGCCGACGAGCGGTACATGACGAAGCGGCTGTGGTGGTACCGCGACGCGGTCTCCGCGGCCGACCCCGAGGCGCCCTACTGGCACTCCGAGTTGATGACGCAGTTCCGCACGGTGCCCGAGCGCGCCACGGTGCCGATGCTCTTCCTGGGCGCCTTCTTCGACCCCTTCTTCCAGGCGCAGCGCGACACCTGGGCCCGGCTCGCCACGCAGGGGCAGAGCGTCTTCGTCATCGGCCCGTGGAACCACCTGGGCCTCACCGGCGGCGACCTCGACCTCTCCGCGGCGCCGGGCCGCCTCGACCAGTGGCCCATCATGCTCGAGTGGTTCGAGCACACCTTGAAGGGCCAGCCGCTCCGCACGCTCGAGCCGGGCACCGTGCGCACCTGGGGCGTTGGCGACACCGCGTGGGGCGCCCACCCCACCTGGCCGCGCGACGTGCCGATGACGCGCCTGGCACTCGCCGACGCGGCGAAGGCGCCGACGTGCGAAGGCGGCGCGCTGCAGCCCGAGCGGGGCCCCGAGGGCGAGTCGGTCGGCTACACCTTCGACCCCGCGAACCCCGCGCCTACGCGCGGCGGCGCCGCCCTGCTCTCCTTCGCCTTCTTCCGCACCCAGGGCGTCTGGCCCGGGCCCATCGACCAGGGCGAGAGCTGCGCGCGCGACGACGTCGTCACCTTCCGCGGCGCGCCAGGCGGCAAGGCCCAGCGCCTCTCTGGCGCCGCGCGGCTCGAGCTGACCGTGAAGTCCAGCGCCCCCGACACTGCCTTCGTGGCGCGCCTCATCGCGGAGCAGGCCGGCAAGGCGGTGCTGGTACGCGAGGCCGTGGCGACGCTCTCGTGGCCGGGCGACACGCCGGTGACGCCGGTGCCCGGCGAGCCGGTGCGGCTGAGCTTCGACTTCTGGCCCATCGAGTGGGTGCTGCCGGCCGGGGGCCGCTGGCGCCTCGACGTGACGTCCTCGAGCTTCCCCGCGCTCGTGGTGCACAGCAACCGCGCGGGGCCCTGGCACCTGCACGACGGCGCCGACGTGGCGCAGCAGACGTTGCTGCTCGACGACGCGACGCTCGAGCTGCCCCTCTCGGCCGCCGAGTAGCCCCGTCGCGTCAGCGCGCCGGCCCGCCCTCGCGCGGTCGCACCGGCACCCGCCAGGAGGCCTCCACCTCCCGCCCGTCGGCCAGGAAGAGCCGCAGGCGCAGCGTGTGCACGCCCGCGGGCGGGAGCTGCCACCGCACCGAGTCGCCGTTGAGGCTCAGCTCGCCGCCCGACGCCAGCCACTCCGGGGCGCGCACGGTCTCGGCCTGGTACACGGCCTCGAAGCGCTCGGTGGCGAACTCGATGAAGTCACCGGGCCCGCGCTCGCGCAGCAGCCCGAGCACGGTGGTGCCGCCGGTGGCCTCGGTGGGCGGCAACAGGTCGTCGCCGGCGCCGCAGGAGAAGGCGCCGAGCGAGGCGAGCAGCACGGGAAGCATGAGCGTTCGTGGGGACATACGCCGCCCTGACCCAGCCCGGGCGCCGAGGGTGCAAAGAATGTTCGGCCCGCCGCTGGAACATTCCCCACCTGGCCCACGTCAGGCCCACTTGCCCCGTCCTGCCGAGGTGTAGGCTCATGTTCTCGATGCTCCGGTTCACCCTGCCGCTGACGCTCTGCCTCGCCACCGCTGCGCTCGCGCAGGCCGAGTGCGACGACACCTTCCTCGAGTGCAAAGACGACTGCGTCATCGAGTTCGGCGGCTCCGTCCGGGTGGAGGTGAAGAAGCGCTACGACAAGTGCATGAAGAAGTGCGTCAAGGGCGTCAACCGCTGCACCGAGCGCACCCTGGAGACGAAGAACAGCGGCCTCGACGAGGGCGCCCTCGACGGCACGGTGGGCAGCGACGAGGTGGACAAGGACAAGCTCCCCACGCGCACCTCGGGCAAGAAGAAGAAGGTGGCCGCCGAGCCGCGCGCCGACGACGAGGCGGCCAGCGACGAGCCGGTGGCGATGAAGGAGGCGCTGCGCGAAGACGAGCTGCCGCGCTCCAACCGCACCAGCCTCAAGACCGACGAGCCGGCGCCGCCCCCCGCCAAGAAGGACGACGTCATCGAGGTGAAGCGCTCACCGCGGAAGGAAGGGGAAGATCTCCGCGATGATCGCCCGCGCCCCGAGGCGCCGAAGCAGCAGGCCGTCGTCGAAGACGCTCCGCCCCCGCCGCCCAAGCGCCGCGAGGAGAAGCCGAAGGAGCCTCCGAAGAAGAAAGAGGAGGACCACGACGACCTGCGCTTCTACTGACGGCGCCGGTCAGAGGTTGTCGTAGCGGTCGCTGGCTGCGGCGGAGCGCCTTCGAGCGACTTGTCGCTGGCGAACCTGCGCGCTGCCGGGCCACGCCCTTCCTTCAAACTGACCGGCTCACTCATGCAAGCTGATGGGCCCATGGTCGTGGGAAAGCGGCCAGGTGTGCTCGGCACGTTGGGCGTTCACCGCGGTTCGCTTCGTGCAGAAGGGAGCGGCCATGCACGGCTGGAACGGGAATATGGACGGATGGCACCTGAGCTCAGGCTGGATGCCAGTCTCGCTCGTGGTCGTCGCAGGGCTGACCGCCGTGGTGGTGTGGGCGCTGTTCCGGGCGAGGCGCCGTCGTTAATTGGTGCCTCCCTGGCTCTCGGTGCTGCCGCCTCTCATCACCATCGCGGCGGCGATCTGGTCAAAGCAGATTCTTCCTTCGCTCCTGGCCGGGCTGCTCGTGGGGAGCTACCTCTTACACCCAACCCCGTCGGGGGGACTCGAGACCGCGGTCGAGCAGATCCTGAAGTCCCTGCTGGATGAGGGCAACCTGCAGGTGCTTCTGTTTCTGTATCTCTTCAGCAGCCTGGTCGAGCTCTCGAGCCGCGCCGGTGGAATCAAGGCGTTCTCCAACTTCGCCGAGAAGCACATCAAGAGTGAGCCAGGGGTCTTCTTCGTCCTGTGGGCGCTGATCCCGTTCACCTTCATCGACTGTGGGTTTCGAGTGGTCGCCGCTGGGTCCATCGTCCGGGGCCTGGCTGATGAGTACAAGGTTGCCCGGGCGCGCCTCGCCTTCATGCTGAACAACACCGCCAGTCCCGTCGTGGAGCTCATCCCCATCGCCACGACCTACGTGGGGTTCAACCTGGCGATCATCACCCAGGGGCTCAAGGGCGCGGGCCTCTCGGCAGACACCTCCGCCTACACCACCTGGCTCAGGGCAATTCCGTTCGAGTTCTTCAGCATCGCGCTCATCGTGATCACGCTCGTCTCGGTCTTCTTTCAGTTCAAGAAGGCCGGCGGCGGTCACGCTGGCGCTGAGGCCGTGACGCCCGAAAAGACACAGGCCATGGACATGAGCTCGGCAGAGACAGTCATCGCGCCGAGGGTCATCAACCTCATCATTCCAATGGTGACCGTCATCGCGCTGACCTTCTTCTTCTTCTGGTTCTTTGGGAAGGACAAGCCGGGCAACGACACGGTGCTCTCGGCGGTGGCGAACACTGAGCCAAACCGGGCGATGCTGACCTCGCTGGTCATCGCCTTGCTCGTCTCGGGCGTCCTCTACGCGCTGCAGAAGTACAGCCTCAAGGCGATGACCTCCGACGTCATCACCGGAGGCAACAAGATCATGCCCACGTTGGCCATTCTCATCCTGGCGTGGCCCCTGGCAGCGGTTTCGGGCGACCTGGGCCTGAACGACTTCGTTCAGCAGCAGCTGGGTCAGTCGCTGCCGGGCTGGAGCGTTGCGGTCTCGCTCTTCGTCGTGTCCGCGGCCGTGACCTACTTCATCGGGTCAGGGTGGGGCGCCGCTTCGTTGCTCATGCCAGTCGCGATACCCCTTGCCGTGTCGGCGCACGCGGGAATACCGCTCTGCGTCGCCGCGGTGATCACGGGCGGAACCTTCGGAGATGTCACGTCGCCGGTCGCCGGGATGACCAACATGGCCTCGAATATCGCCCGCGCCGACCACTCCGCGTATCTGCGATACGCCAGACCCTACAACCTGACCGCCGCGGGCATCGCGGTGGTTCTGTTCGTGGTCGCCGGCTTCGTCAGCCGCGGATAGCGGCTGCGAACCGGCTTCCACTGCGCGAGGCCGGGTGCACCCCGATGCGGCCCCGGTCAGAGGTTGTCGTAGCGGTAGATCGCGTCGAGCGGGTAGCCCGGCTCGAGCTCGCACAGCGGGTGGATGATGCCGTCGTTGAGGCCGTAGACCCAGCCGTGCAGGTGCGGCGCCTTGCGGTGCTTCCACGCCTTCTGGACGATCGACGTCTTCGCCAGGTTCTGGATCTGCTCGCGCACGTTGAGTTCCACGAGGCGGTCGACGCGCTTGCCCTCGTCGGCGATGGCCTTCAGCTCGGTCTCGTGGATGCGGTAGACGTCTTTGATGTTGCGCAGCCACTTGTTGATGATGCCGAGCGACTGGTTCGTCATCGCCGCCTTCACGCCGCCGCAGCCGTAGTGGCCGCAGACGATGATGTGCTTCACCTCGAGCACGTTCACCGCGTACTCCAGCACCGAGATCACGTTGAGGTCGGTGTGGATCACCATGTTGGCGATGTTGCGCTGCACGAAGATCTCGCCCGGGTCGGTGCGCGTCACCACGTTCGCCGCCACGCGGGAGTCGCTGCAGCCGACCCACAGCACCTCTGGCCGCTGGATCTGCGAGAGCCGCGCGAAGAACTCCGGGTCTTCCTTGACCCGCTCACCGGCCCACTGCTTGTTCTGGTCCAACAGTCGCTGAAGGCTTTCCATGGCGTCTCCCTAGCACGAATGCGGGGCATCATGCCCCGGTCAATCTGCCCCGGCCTCCTAATGTTGGGCGACGCGAACGCCAAGGAGAACGAGCGCCCCGCCTGCGGCGCTCTCCCAGGTGAGCGGCTCGCCGAGCAACGCCCAGGCGGCGAGGGCCGTGGCCACGGGCTGGAGGTTGGTGAAGATGGCCACCCGCGAGGGCTCGACGCGGGCCAGCGCGTAGTTCCACAGGGCGTACGAGAGGACCGACGTCATCAGCACCAGGTAGACGAGGCAGGCCCAGCCCACCGGCGTCACCGCAGCCAGGGCCTCGGCCGTCACCGTGAAGGGCGCCGCGGGCAGGGTCCACAGGCCGGCGACGAGCAGGCTCCAGGCGGCCGTGCGCAGGCCCCCGTGCTCCGTGGCGAAGGGCTTCGACTCCGTGGTCCACACCACCCAGGAGGCCACGGCGCCGAGGATGAAGAGGTCGCCCAGCAGGGGCCCCAGGGCCTCGCGCAGCCCGCGCCCCAGGAGCAGCACCACCACGCCCGAGAAGGCGAGCCCGATGCCCCAGAGCCTGCGGGCCCGGGGCACCTCGCGGCCGCGGGCCACCGCCAGCAGGTACACGCCGATGGGCGTCAGCGCGTAGAGCAGCGCGCCGTGGGTCGCCTTCGACGACTGCAGGCCGTACATGAAGAGGCCCTGGTTGAGCGGGCCGGCGATGAAGCCGAAGCCCACCAGCCACGGCCAGGTGTGGCGCGGCGGCAGCCGCCGGCCCGGGAGCGCCGCGAGGATGGCCGCGAACACCAGCGCCGCCGCGACGAGGCGCAGCGTCACCAGCAGCCCCGGGGTGAACGAGGCCGTCGCCTGCTTCGCCGCGAGGTGCGTGCCCGCGCTGATGAGGGTCTGCCCCAGGATCGCCGCGAGCACCGGGCGGGGCAGCGGGCTGTGCTGCGTCACGGCAGGCGCGCCGGGCTCAGAGTCTGTGAGGCAATCCCCGGACCGAGCCCGACCGTCGAGCGGCGAGCCGCGCAAGGAGCAAGCCCGAAGGCGCAGCTCGTGCTGCGTCGAGGGGTTGCGACGATGCCCGGCGACGCAGGTCGGCGGGTCCGGCGACGGGAGGGGGTTGCTTCACAGGCTCTCACCCCTCGAAGACGGCGTCGGTGATGTCGAGGCCGCGGTCGATGATGGCGAAGGCGTCCTTGAGCTGCGCCTCGGTGATGGTGAGCGGCGGGTTGCACGTGAAGTTGTTCCACCGCGTGAAGGTGAAGAGCCCGTTCTCGCGGAAGAAGGTGCCCAGCTTCGCCATGGCCGGGTGGCTGCCGTTGTAGGGCGCGAGCGGCTCGTTCTTCGAGTTCTTCCGCAGGTCGATCATGCCGAAGAGGCCGATGTTGCGCCCCTCGAGGATCGACACGTGCTTGTGCTGCAGCCGGTCCATCTCGCTGCGCATCACCGTGCCCAGCTTCGCCGAGTTCTCCACCAGCTTCTCGTCGACCGTGACGCGCAGCACCGCCTCGGCCGTCGCCAGGCCCACCGGGTGCGAGTTGTAGGTGAGGCCGCCCCAGAACACGTTCTTCTGGAAGTGCTCGTGGATGGCCTTCTTCATGCCCACCGCGCCGAGCGGGAAGTACGAGGAGGTCAGCCCCTTGGCCATCGTCACCAGGTCCGGCACCACGTCGAAGTGCTCGTAGGCCATCATCTTGCCGGTGCGGCCCATGCCGGCCATCACCTCGTCGCAGATGAGGAGGATGCCGTACTTGTCGAGCAGCGCGCGCAGCCCCTGGAACCAGCCCTTCGGCGGCACGAGCACGCCGTTGGTGCCCGTCACCGTCTCGACGATCATCGCGGCGATGGTGTGCGGGCCCTCGTACTTGATGGTCTCCTCGAGGTAGGTGAGGTGGTTGGCCGTGCGCTCCGCCTCGGTCTTGCCGAAGGAGAAGTCGTAGGGCGTCGGATCCATCACGTGGATGACGCCGGGCGACGCGGGCTCGCTCGCCCAGCGCCGCGGGTCGCCGGTGAGCGACATCGTCAGCTGCGTGCCGCCGTGGTAGCTGCGGTAGCGCGCGAGCACCTTGTGCCGGCCGGTGTAGAGCCGCGCCATCTTCACCGCGTTCTCGTTGGCCTCCGCGCCGCCGAGCGTGAAGAAGAAGCTCGCCATGCCCGGCACCAGCTCGCTCAAGAGCTTGCCCAGCCGCGCGCGCACCTGCGTGGCCGTCTGCGGGTAGACGAAGATGAGCTCGTCGAGCTGCCGCTTCATGGCGGCGATCACCCGCGGGTGCGCGTGGCCGACGAGCACGCTCATCAGCTGCGCGTTGAAGTCGATGATCTTCTGCCCTTCGGGCGTGTAGAGGTACACACCCTCGGCGCGCGCGATGGGCAGCGGGTTGACGGTGTTGCCCGCCGCCCAGGTGTAGAGCGTGTGCTCCTTGCAGAGGTCCACCATCTGCTGGGTGGGCATCGGCTCCTGCGCGAACTCGTGGGGGTACCCGAGGTACTGGCTGGTCATGGGGTGGTGGGGGCTCTCGTGGTGGGAGGGAGGCGTCAGCTCATCCAGCTCGCGTCGGTCTGCGCGGCCCACTTCTCGGTCACCTTCTTGGGGCGGCTCCAGAAGCGGAACCCGTCCCACCCGGTGATGTCGCCGTGGCCGAACTTGCTGGAGTTGAAGCCGCCGAAGCTGAAGGGCTCGCGGGGCACCGGCACGCCGACGTTGATGCCCACCATGCCCGCCTCGAGGCGGTCGGCCGCGATGCGCGCCACGTTGCCGCTCGAGGTGTAGATGGCGGCGCCGTTCGAGTAGAGGCTCTTGTGCTGCAGCGCGATGGCCTCCTCGAGCGTCTTCACGTGCACGATGGACAGCACCGGCCCGAAGATCTCCTCGCAGCCGGCCGGCATGTCGAGCGTCACCCCGTCGAGCACGGTGGGGCCGATCCAGTGGCCGTCGGCGCCTTCGACCTTCTGGCCGCGGCCGTCGACGAGCACCTTCGCGCCCGCCTTCTCGGCGCCCTCGATGTAGGTGAGGATCCGCTCCTTCGACGCCTTGGAGATGATGCTGCCCATGTCGTCGCCGAGCTTCACCTTGCGCACGATGGCGGCGATGCCGTCGATGATGGGCTGCACGTCACCGACCGCGACCATCAGGGAGCTGGCCATGCAGCGCTGGCCCGCGCAGCCGTAGCTCGAGGCCACGATGTTCGACGCCGCGAGCTGCGGGTCGGCGTCGGGCACCACCAGCACGTGGTTCTTCGCCGAGCCCAGGCAGAGCATGCGCTTGCCCACCGCCGCGCCGCGCGCGTAGAGGATCTTCGCCACCTTGGTCGAGCCGACGAAGCCCACGGCCGCGATGCCGGGGTGGTCGACGATGGCCTCCACGCACTCGCGCTGGCCGTTGACGACGTTGAAGAGCCCGTCGGGGAGCCCGGCCTCCTGGAGCAGCTGCGCCAGCTTCATCGCGCCGTAGGGCACGATCTCCGAGGGCTTCAAGATGAAGGCGTTCCCCGCCATGAGGGCGTTGGGCATCATCCACAGCGGCACCATCACCGGGAAGTTGAAGGGCACGATGCCCGCCACCACGCCCAGCGGCTCGTGCGTCACGCGGCAGTTGACGCCGCGGCTCACGTCGAGCTGCCCGCCGTCGGCCATCATGTGCAGCGAGGCGGCGAACTCCACGCACTCGATGCCCTTCTCGACGTCGCCCTTGCCCTCGGCGTAGGTCTTGCCGTTCTCGTGGCTCACCAGCCAGCAGAGCTCGTCGAGGTCGCGCTCCATGAGCTGCTTGAGGCGGTAGAGCACCTGGGCCCGCTCGCGCATCGGCGTGCTGCGCCACGCGGGGGAGGCCTTCTTCGCCGCCTCGACCGCCGCGTCCACGTCCTTCGCGGTGGAGACCGTCATCTTGCCCATCACCTTGCCGTGGCGCGGGTTCTCGACGTCGAGCCAGGCGCCCGACGAGCCCTCGCGCCACTGGCCGCCGATCCAGTTCTTCAGGTCGACGTAGGGGGTGAAGGCGTAGCTCTTGGCGCCGAAGGTGGGGGGCATGGTGGGCTTCTGCATGGGGCTCTCCGCGGGTTGGGAAGACGGCGAGGGCTTCATATGACGAGGCCGGGGCCGATGCGAGGCCCCGCCCGCCGTCAGCCCGCCCGGGCGGCGGGCCCGGGGAGCAGCTTCATCAGCGCCACGTAGATGACGGCGGCCACGCCGAAGCCGAAGAACCACGCCGACTCGTAGAGCGTGTCCACGCCCGTCTTCTCCAGCGCCTCGCCGCCGGTGCGAGCCAGCGCCCGGAGGAAGCCCGGCAGGCACGGGAGCGCCCCGGCGAGCAGCGCCACGAGGGCCGCCGGGTTGAAGCCGCCCCGGTAGCGGTAGCGGCCGTGCGTCCGGTAGAGGTCGCCGGCGTCGAGCTGCATCTTCTGCACGACGAAGTAGTCGGCGATGAGGATGCCCACGATGGGCCCCAGCAGCGCCGAGTAGCCGATGAGCCAGGTGTACGTGTACGCCTCGGCCGACGAGAGCAGCTTCCACGGCATGAGCAGCACGCCGATGGCCGCGGTGATGAGCCCGCCCGTGCGGAAGGAGATCTTCGAGGGCATGAGGTTGGCGATGTTGTTCGCCGGGCCGACGACGTTCGCCGCGATGTTGGTCGAGAGCGTCGCCACCGCCAGCGCCAGCGTGGCGAGGCCGATGACCAGCGGCGAGTCGAACTTCGCCGCGATGCTCGTCGGGTCCCACAGCGCCTTGCCGAAGACGAGGATGGTGGCGCCGGTGACGGCCACGCCGATGAAGGCGAAGAGCACCATCGTCACCGGCAGCCCGAGCGCCTGGCCCACGAGCTGGTCGCGCTGGCTCTTCGCGTAGCGCGTGAAGTCGGGAATGTTGATGGCCACCGTCGCCCAGAAGCCCACCATCGCCGTCAGGTTCGGCCAGAAGAGCGACCAGAAGGGTTTGGGGTTGGTGGGCGTGGTGGCCTCGAGCATCGCGCCCAGGCCGTCGGTCTTGCTGATGCCCCAGGCCAGGAGCGCCAGGCCCATGGCGATGAGGAAGGGCGCGGCCCAGGTCTCGAGGAACTTGATGCTCTCGGTGCCCTTGACGATGAAGAAGACGTTGATGGCCCAGAAGACGCCGAAGCCGACGAAGTGCCCGGTGCCGATGGAGTCCGACGCGGCGCCGCCGGTCATCACCCGCCACAGCGTGTAGAGCGACACGCCGCCTACCCACGTCTGGATGCCGAACCACCCGCAGGCCACGATGGCGCGCAGCACCGCCGGCACGTGCGCTCCGAAGACCCCGAAGGCCGCCCGCGCGAACACCGGCGCGGGGATGCCGTACTTCGTGCCCGCGTGCGCGTTGAGCACGATGGGCACCAGCACGATGAGGTTGCCCAGCAGCACCACCAGGCAGGCCTGCCACCAGTTGAGCCCCTGCCCAATCATGCCCGCGGCGATGGCGTAGCTGGGCACGCACACCACCATGCCCACCCACAGCGCCGCGAAGTGCCACTGGTTCCAGGTGCGGCCGCCCTCGGGCACCGGCGCCAGGTCGGCGTTGTACAGCGACGAGTGGCTGCCTTCGATGGGCTCGGGCGTCGGGGCGGCGTGCATGGAACGCCGTGACTTAGCAGACGACGCGCGCCCTGCTCAGCGGGGGCCCACTCGCTCCTGAAACGAAGAGGGCCCCGGCGCAAACGGCCACCGGGGCCCTTCTCTCTCGACGGGCCGGTGCTGGGAGGCTGCTCACCGGCCCATCGTGGTTGGACTCACCGAACCTTGTGCGAGAGCTCGACCGAGAACTCCTTGCCCGGGCCGTGGCAGACCGAGCACGACTCCTGGCCCGCGTAGGACTGCACGAAGAAGTGCGTCTGCGCCGCCGCCGAGTCGTGGCACGAGCTGCACGTCGCCGCCCAGGTCCGCACGGGCACGGTCGCGAGCGGGTGGCTCCGCGGCGCCGGCTCCTTCCACGCCGTGTTGGTCGCGCCGTGGCACTTGGTGCACTCCGAGACGCCGCCCTTGAACGAGGGGAACCCGATGGTGTCGTAGGTCACCGGGTAGGGGGTGGCGAGGAACACGCCGTTCACCTCGTACGGCCGGGTCAGCTCCTTCCCGGCGTGCACCCGGTGCAGCACGGTGCGGAAGTCCATCGTCGCGCCCGGCGTCGGCCCCACGTACCAGGCCGAGTAGTTGTACTTGGGCGCGTCCTCCACGCCGGGGACGTTGTGGCACACCAGGCAGGTGTCGAGGCCGCGGCGGCCGAAGCCGTGCGCCGCCAGGTCGGTGTGGCACGTGTTGCAGGTGTCACCTGACGAGATGACCGCGCGCGGCTGGAGGGTCGTGGCGCCGCCGAAGAGGAAGTTCTTCTGCGCGGGCTTGGCCATCATCCGGTACGTGGTGTTGTCGTTGGTCCACACGTTCCAGGCCTGAGTGGTCGTCACCGTGCCGGCCGGCGTCACCGTGAAGTCCCGGTTGGCCCACATGGCCACCGTGTAGGTGCCGTCGAGCAGCGGCAGGCCCTTCCAGTCGCCCCACGACTCGTCCACCTCGTCGGAGTCGGCCATGGGCGCCGGGAAGATGTTCTGCGCCACGTCGCCGGCCGCGCGCCTCCACCCGAAGCGCCCGGCGGTGCGGTAGCTGACGACCACCGCGTTGCCGACGGTGAAGCGCCCGGCCGTGGCCGTGAGCTGGCCGGTCGCCGCGTCGGTCACGGTGTAGTCGGTGCCCTCGCGCCGGGTGCTCAAGGTGACCTCCTGCACGCTGCCGCCCGCCGCGTGGGCGTAGCGCAGGGGCGTGGAGAACCAGAGGCGGTCGAAGGCCCCCAGGTCGGCCATCGTCTCGTCGTTGGTCGTCTGGAGCCGGCCCACCTGCGCGTACTCCTCGGTCGGCAGCCCCAGGTCGAACACCACCCGGTCTCCGACGGCGAGGTTGGCGTTCGCGCCGAGGTCGAGCACGACGTAGCGCTGCAGCTCGCGTGAGGCCATGGCGAGGGAGCCCGCGGTGCCGACGAGCGCGGTGCGCTCCATCACCACCTGGCGGCCCCAGTACAGCGGCAGGTTGCCGACGGTGAAGACGTCGGCGCCGCCAGTGGCCATGCCCACGAGCTCGAAGCTCAGGTCGAGCGGCGCCCTGAGCGTGTAGGTCGCGGCCGGCGGCACCACCTCGAGGTAGAAGCGGTCATCGACGGCGAAGGGCGTGGTGCCCGGCGTCACGGTGAAGGTCACGCCGTCGTACGTCACCGGCGCGCCCGTGGCCTGCGCCACCAGCGGCGTCGACACCGAGCCGCGCACGTCGAACGTCGTGGCGCCCGTCATCACCACCGCGAGCACCTGCGCGACCGCGCCCGCCGCCACCGTGGGCGCCGAGATGGTGCCGTTGCCGGTGAAGGGCGTCGCCTTGCGGAAGGCGAAGTCGTAGGGGTTGGAGTTGGGCAGGATGATCTGCCGGTTCGAGGTCGGCCCCACTACGATGATCTGCAGCCGGGTCAGCGACATCACGGGCACGTCGGCGCCCGCGTTGTTCTTGACCGAGAAGGTCACCTCGAAGGGGTCGCCGGCCTGGTGGTTACCGGCTGCGCCGCTGCCCGCGGTGAGGGCCTGGAGGTCCAGGTTCACGCCGGTGTTGAGCGCGGGGTTGTCGTACGGGTGCAGGTGCACCTTCGCGACCCCGTCGGTCTCGGTGGGCCCATGGCAGGAGGCGCAGGTCGCGTCGCTGGTCTGCGTGCCCGGGTGGCCGCCGCCCGACACGCCGAAGTTGATGTGATCGTGGCACGAGCCGCACGCCTTGCGAGAGATGGCCGTCGCGAAGGTGTGGCCCTGCTCGGGGGCGACGCCGCCGTCGAGGTGCGTCGGCACGCCGTGGCACTTGCTGCAGGCCACCAGGCCCGTGCGCAGCTTGTCGCTCTTGAGCTTCGCGTCGGGCGTCAGCGCCGACCACCCGGTGTCGCGGGGCATGAAGCCGTTGCCGCCCGCGCCCACGTAGGTGGTGCCCGCCTGATTGTAGAGGAACGCCGCGTAGGCGCTGGGCATCACCGGGAAGGCGATGTTCGAGAAGTCGATGACCGAGTTGTTGTAGCCCACCATCTTGTAGGGCTTCGACGCGACCGTGTAGTCGAGCGCGCCCCCGGAAGAGACGCCGACGCCGACGACCGACGGGAGGTGCGCGGCGTTGTGAATGCGGTGCACCATCACCCCGAAGTCGATGGACACGCCCGGCGTGCCGCCCTCGACCGTCGAGACGTTGCGATCTTCGGAGCCCGCGGTGTGGCAGGTCAGGCACACGCCCACCTCGGTGCGCGTGCCGCCGTGCGCGCGCAGTTGGGTGTGGCACTGCTCACAGTTCGCCTGGGCGACCACCTCGCGCTTCACGAGCGTCGTCGCCGCGCCGAAGAGGAAGTTCGACGTCGCGTTGCCGGTGTCGCGGTACGTGACGCCGTCGATGGTGAAGTTCTGGTACGCCTGCATGGCGACCGTGTACGTGCCGTCGAGCAGCGGCTGGCCCGTCAGCTCGCCATAGCCTGCGTCGAAGGCGGGCGAGTCGTTGAGCGGCGCGAGGTACGTGGTGGGGATGGCGGCGGCGAACGTGTACGTCCACGTGCCGTCGCCGTTGTCCACCGAGCGCGTCTTCACGTCGGACTGCGACGCGATGACCCGCTGGTAGTTCGTCGTCGGCCCGGAGACGTAGATGGCCGACGAGGTCAGCTCGCGCAGGGCGACGTTGCGGCCGTCCTTGCGCTTGACGGTGAAGGTCACCCGCGCCGTGTCACCCGCGCGGAGGTTCCCGTTGGTGCCCGTGCCACCCGCCACGCCCGTGATGGCCAGCACCACGCCCGGGAGGTCGTCCCACCGCGTCAGCGTCGTCGCGTTCGGCCCCACCGGCCCCTGCGGCCCCGCGGGCCCCGCGTCGCCCACCGGCCCCTGCGGCCCGGTCGCCCCGTTGGTGCCATTGGTCCCATTCGTTCCGTCGGTGCCGTCGGTGCCGTCGGTGCCGCTCACCCCATCGGTGCCGGGCAGGCCGTCGGCGCCCTTCGGGCCAGCGGGGCCCACGGGCCCTTCGCACGACATCACCAACACCAGCGCACCCAGCAGCGCCCAGAACGTTCCTCGTCGCATCGGAGACCTCCGCGCTCACGACTCCCGCGACGCGCGGGGTGGTGCGAGCGACGCGGGCGGCGGGTGCACGGCGCGAGCCACCGCCACACCGAGCGGGGGTGTTACCGGCCGGTAACATCGGCGCCCCGAGGGGGCCTCCCGGTGTTTCGTGGAGGGAACGGTGGCGGTCGCTGCAGCGCCGGCGCCGGGCTGCGAGTACGGTGCGCGCCATGCGTCGCCGTGCCGTGCTGCTCACCGCGCTCCTCGCCCTCTGGGGCTGTGAGCGGACCCCCTTTCGCGAGGTCTCGGTGAGCTTCCAGGCGCCGCCGGTCGCGCAGGCCACCGCCGCGCCCACGTCGCCGACGGGCCCGCGGCTGCGGGTCTCGGTCGCGGGCATGGAGTCGCCCAGCGGCACCTACGCGGGCTACTCGCGGCTCTTCGGCGCCCTGGCGCAGCGCCTCGGGGCCGAGGCCGACTTCGTGCAGCGGCGCACCTACGCCGAGGTCAACCAGCTCCTCATCAAGGGCGAGCTCGACGCGGCGCTCCTGTGCACCGGGGGCTACCTCGACCTCGTGCGCCAGGCCCCGGACGCGGTCGAGCTCGTCGGCGTGCCGCGCATCAACGGCGCCGACACCTACCAGTCGTTGATCATCGTGCCCGCGGGCAGCCCTGCGCAGTCGCTCCGCCACCTCGAGGGCACGCGCTTCGCGTTCACCGACGAGCTGTCCTTGACGGGCCGCGCCTGGGTCTTGCACGAGCTGCGCACCATGGGGCGGAGCGCCGAGGACTTCTTCAGTCTGACCGTCTTCACGCGCAGCCACGATCGCTCGGTGGAGGCGGTGCTGCGCGGGGTGGCCGACGGCGCGGCCGTGCACAGCATCGTCTTCCAGCACCTGCAGGAGAAGGACCCCACGCTGCTCCACAAGGTCCGCGTCATCCAGCGCTCTCCCGAGTTCGGCATGACCCCGGTGGTCGTCTCGAAGCGCCTCGCGCCAGAGGCCCGGGCGCGCCTGCGCGAGGTGCTGCTGGGCCTCTCGACCGACCCCGAGGGCCCCTCGCTCCTCTCGCCGCTGCAGATCGACCGCTTCACCGCCCCGACCCCGGGGCTCTTCGACTCCGCCTACGACGTGGTGCACGCCGCGCCATGACCGCGCGGAAGCTGCGCGTCCGCCTGTGGATGAAGCTGGCCGCCCTGGCCGCCCTCGGGGTCGTCGCCATGCACGCGGTGCACCTCACCCTGGGCAACACCATCGCCGACCACGCCCTCTCCCTGGAGCAGGAGCGGCTGGGGCGCGGCATCGCGCGCCTGCTGGCTGACCAGTCGACCGACGCGGTGCTGGTCAACGACGTCGTCGCCCTCGACGCCACCGTGTCGGCGGCCGTGTCGACCCGCGACACGAGCGTCCGCTACTGCTTCATCACCCGCGGCGGGCGCGTGCTGGCCTCGTCCTTCGGGAGCGAGACGCCGCCGGCCCTGGCCGACCTGCGGCGCGACGGCACCCGCGAGCCGCTGGTGGTGCTCAACGGCGCCACCCGCACGCTCGACCTGGCGGAGCCGATCTCCGGCGACGTCGGGGAGCTGCGGCTGGGCCTCGACATGGGGGTCGTCACCGACACGCGGCGGCGGCTGGCCATCGAGCTGGGCCTGCTCGCCGTGGCGATGATCGTCGCGGGCCTCGTGGCCGCCTTCATCTTCGGGCGCAGCATCGCCAGGCCCCTCGAGGACATCCTCGTCTCGGCCGCGCGGTTCGACCCCGCGAAGGACGACCGGGAGCCCCTCGTCGCCGCGCGCGGCACCGACGAGATCGCCGTGCTCGGTGACCGCTACAACCAGATGCTCGTCCGCCTCCGCGCCGCCCACCGGGAGCAGCAGCGCGCCCAGCTCAAGAGCATCGAGACCGAGCGGCTGGCCGCCCTCGGCACCCTCGTCGCCGGCGTCACCCACGAGGTGAACAACCCGCTCGCCGGCATGAAGAACTGCGTGCATCGCCTCTCGCGCCCCGACCTGCCCGAGGCCAAGCGCCGGGAGTACCTCGAGCTGATGAACGAGGGCCTCGACCGGGTCGAGGAGGTCGTCAAGGGCCTGCTGGACTTCGCGCGCCCGCACCCGCCGCTGCTCGAGCCCGTCACCACGCTCGCGCTGGCCGAGAGCGCCGCCCACCTCGTGCAGTCGCAGCTGGGCCGCAGCCGGGTGCGCTGCCGCATCGACGACGTCGCCGCCAGCGGCGTGGTGCTGGCCGACCGGCACCGGCTCGGGCAGGCGCTGGTGAACCTGCTCCTCAACGCGGGCTACGCGAGCCCCCCGGGCGGAGAGGTGCGCCTGCGGCTGGTGCAGCGCCCGGGCGCCCTGGGCATCGCGGTCGAAGACGACGGCCCCGGCATCCCTCCCGAGGCCCGCGAGCGCATCCTCCAGCCCTTCTTCACCACCAAGCCGCCTGGCGAAGGCACCGGGCTGGGGCTGCCGGTCACGCGCACCATCATCGACGCGCACGGCGGCGAGCTGACCTTCGACTTCCCCGCGCAGGGCGGCACCGTCGCTACGCTCTGGCTCAGGGCGCCGGGGGCTTCTTCGCCGGCGTGAGCGGCGCCTGGGCCGCGGCCTCGGCGTCGCGCAGGCGCTCCCACAGGCTCTTGCGGGAGATGCCCAGCATCGACGCGGCCCTCCCGCGGTGGCCCTCGACGTGCTCGAGCGCGCGCTCGATGTACTGCCGCTCGAACTGCTCGACGGCCTCGGTGAGGGG
Source organism: uncultured Archangium sp. (assembly GCA_964449625.1). GTDB lineage: Bacteria > Myxococcota > Myxococcia > Myxococcales > Myxococcaceae > Archangium_A. The sequence continues at coordinate 45,703 of CAYUZK010000005.1, read as the reverse complement.
GCGCAGCCCGGTGTCGGCGCCGGGGGCCTCGCCGCCGAGCGCGCGGCGGGCGAACTCCACCGGCAGGTGCTCGAGGGCGATGGGCTTGCCGCGCGAGAGGGCCACCGCGCGCTCGAGGGCGTGGAGCAGCTCGCGCACGTTGCCGGGGTAGTCGTGCGTCGCGAGCGCGGCGGCGGCGGCCGGCGACAGCACCTGCACGGGCTTGGCCTGGCGGCGCGCGATGTCGCGCAGGAACTTGCCCACCAGCAGCGGCACGTCGGCGCGGTGCTCGCGCAGGGCCGGGAGCCGCACGTCGATGACCTTCAGCCGGTAGAACAGGTCGCGGCGGAAGGTGCCCGCGGCGACGGCCGCCGCGAGGTCGCGGTTGGTGGCGGCGAGGACGCGCACGTCGACGCGCGTGGTGCTGGTGGCGCCCACGGGCTCGAAGCTCGAGGTCTCGATGGCGCGCAGGAGCTTGGCCTGGCTGGCGAGCGAGAGCTCCCCCACCTCGTCGAGGAAGAGGGTGCCGCCATCGGCAGACTCCAGCCGCCCCGCGCGGCGACGGTCGGCCCCGGTGAAGGCCCCCCGCTCGTGGCCGAACATCTCCGACTCGAACAAGCTCTCGGGAATGGCGGCGCAGTTCACGGCGACGAAGGGCCGCGCGGCGCGCGCGCTGCGCTGGTGAATGAGCCGGGCCGCGAGGTCCTTGCCCGTGCCCGTCTCGCCGACGAGGAGCACCGCGATGTCGCTGGCCGCCGCGGCCTCGAGGCGCTCGCGAAGCTGCGTCATCACCGGCGTCAGGCCGGCCAGCTGCTCGCCGAGCTCGCTGGCCTCCATCGCCTGCGCGCGGCCCACCCGCAGCCGGAACTGCACCTCGTCCCGCACGGCGCCCAGGCGGAGCAGCAGCTCGTCCATGTCGAAGGGCTTGAGCACGTAGTCGCGCACGCCCTCGCGCATGGCGGTGATGGCGTGCTCGGTGTCGGCGAAGGCCGTCATCAACACCACCGCCGGAGGTGGCTGCAGCCCGCGCGCGAGGCGGAAGAGCGCGAGGCCGTCGACGCCCGGCAGGCGCACGTCCGACAGCACCACGTCGAAGGGCTCGGAGGTGAGGAGGCGCTGGGCGCTCGCGCCATCGGCGCAGTCGGTCACCAGGTAGCCCGCGTCCTCGAGCGCGTCTCGAACGGGAATGCGGACGATGCGGTCATCTTCGACCAGCAGGAGCTTGAGCGTGGGCAACCAGTCACCAGGCGAGGAGGAGGCGCCCGCGAGGCGGTGGGCGGGCGCGAGAGCCTAGCGGACTTCCCTTGCCCCACGGGAACCATCGGGCGCAGGGAGCGGCCCCTCGCTCAGCCGACGACCGCCGCCACCTGCTCGCGCGTCACCGGGGCGATCTCGCCGCGCTCCGTGAAGATCGCCGCGATGAGCCCCGCCGGCGTCACGTCGAAGGCCGGGTTCGCCACCACCGCGTGCTCCGGGCACAGCCGCTCGCCGTTGACCGTCGTCACCTCGTCCACTGAGCGCTCCTCGATGGGGATGCCGCGCCCATCAGCCAGCGAGAGGTCGAAGGTAGACCTGGGCGCCGCGACGTAGAACGGCAGCCGGTGGTGGTGCGCGTTCACCGCCACCGAGTACGTGCCGATCTTGTTCGCCGTGTCGCCGTTGGCCGCGATGCGGTCCGCGCCCGTCACGCACGCCTGAATGCGCCCCTTCGCCATGAAGGCCGCGGCCATGTTGTCGCACAGGAGCGTGTACGGCACGCCGAGCCGCGAGAGCTCCCACGCCGTCAGCCGCGCGCCTTGCAGCCGGGGCCGCGTCTCGTCCACGAAGACGTGAATGGCCTTCCCTTCCTCGAAGGCCTTCGTGATGACGCCCAGGGCGGTGCCCACCCCGCCCGTCGCCAGCGCGCCGGCGTTGCAGTGGGTCAGCACGCCCATGCCCGACTCGAGGCGCGCCGCGCCCAGGGCCGCCATGCGCCGGTTGCCCGCCACGTCGGCCTCGTGCAGCGCCGTCGCGCACGCCAGCAGCTCGGGCAGCCGGCCGCCCTGCTCCACCACCGCCCAGCACTCGGCGAGCGCCCAGGCGAGGTTCACTGCCGTCGGCCGAGTCTCCGCCAGCCGCGCCCGGGCCGCGCGCAGGTGCGAGACGAAGCCCGCGTGCGGGAGCGCCTCGGCCTCGCGCGCCGCCAGCACCATCGCGTAGGCCGCGGTGATGCCGATGGCCGGCGCGCCGCGCACCGTCATGTCGGTGATGGCGACGGCCGCCTGCTCTACGCTCTCGCAGCGCACCCAGCGCAGCTCGCCCGGCAGCAGCCGCTGGTCGATGAGGCGAAGGCCCTGGTCCCACTCAACGGGGCGCAGCTCGGGAAGCGGCATACATCCTCCTCAACGTCGCGAGTTCCTGCTCCGGGAGCGTCGACGGCCGCCCCAGGGCGTGCGCCTTCCACAGCACCTCGCAGGCGTGCTCGACGCGCTCCGTCCACGCGAAGGCCTCCAGCAGCGTGCGGCCCACGGCCACCGTGCCGTGCCGCTCGAGGATGACGGCGTCACTCTGAGCGAGCCCGTGCGCCACGCCCCGCCCGAGCGCCTCCGTCAGCGGCCGCGCGTAGGGCACCACCACGAGCTTCCCCACGCTCAAGATGACCTCCGGCAGCACGCCCTCGAGGCGCAGGTGCTTGAAGAGCGAGAGCGCGATGGCCGTGGGCGGGTGCGCGTGCACCACCACGTTCGCCTCGGGCCGAGTCTTCAGCGCCGCGAGGTGCATGGGCAGCTCGCCGGTGGGCTTGCCCTGCCCCGGCAGCGGCGTGCCATCGGCGCGCAGGCGCACGAGGTCGTCAGGCTCGAGGAAGGCCTTGGGCACGCCGCTGGGCGTCACCAGCAGGTCGCCGCCCGGCAGCCGCGCCGAGACGTTGCCGTCGGCCGCCGCGAGGTAGCCCTGCAGGTGGAGCTGCTTGCACACGTCGATGACGTCGCGCCGCAGCGTCGCCTCGTCGGTGGCGTGGTGGCGAGAGCACATCGCTTCAGAGCCCCGGCAGCAGCACCGACAGCTTCGCCTTCACCTCGGGCGAGAGCAGCGCCCGGTCGGTCCACACCGCGTCCTTGAGCGCCGACTGGCAGCCGCACGGCGCCGCGCCCGCCTCGGCCACGCGCTTGACGGCCACGCGCAGCAGCGCCAGCGCCGCATCGGTCGCCGCGTGGAGGTTGCCGAGGATGACGGCGCCGAGCTGCTCCGCCGAGAGGTCGTCGGGGTGCGGCTTCCAGCAGTCGTAGTCCGTCGGCAGGCCGACGAGCGCGTAACAAAGCTGCGCCTCGCGGGCGAGCTTCGCCTCCGGGCACGAGGTCATGCCGATGAGGTGCGCCCCCCAGCTCCGGTGCAGGTCGGCCTCGGCGCGCGTGGAGAAGGCCGGGCCCTCCATGCACACCAGCGTGCCGCGGTCGTGCGTGCGGTGCGGCAGCCCCCTCGAGCTCTCGAGGAGCGCCTTGCGCACCGTGGGACAGAAGGGCGAGCCGAACTCCGTGTGCACCGCGAGGTCGTCGAAGAAGGTGCCCTCGCGCTTGTAGGTCTTGTCGATGAGCTGGTCGCAGATGACGAGGTCGCGCGGGTGAATGTCCTCCTGGAGGCTGCCCGCCGCCGCGCTCGCCACCACGTGCGAGCAGCCGAGCTGCTTGAGCGCGTGCACGTTCGCCCGGTACGGCACCTTCGAGGGGTTGAAGCGGTGCCCCGGCCCGTGCCGCGCCAACAGCGCCACCGGCACCCCGTCGAGCTCGCCGGTGACCAGCGGCCCCGAGGGGCTGCCGAAGGGCGTCGTCACCTCCACCGAGGTGCCCTGCATGAGCTTCGCGAGCGCCTGCCCCAGGCCGCTGCCGCCGATGATGCCCAGTCGCGTGAAGGCCATGGCGTCCTCTAGTACCGCAGCAGCGAGTGCACGAGGGCGTCGCCCAGGCGCTTGCGCCCGCCGAGGTCGCCCAGCTCCACCACGAAGGCCCACCCGGCCACCGTGGCGCCCAGCTTCTTCATCAGGCTCGCCGTCGCCTCGGCCGTGCCGCCGGTGGCGAGGAGGTCGTCCATGATGAGCACGCGGTCACCGCCCTTCACCGCGTCGACGTGCGCGTGGAGCGTGTCCTTGCCGTACTCGAGGCCGTAGGGCTCGGCGATGGACGCGTAGGGCAGCTTGCCCGGCTTACGCACCATCACCAGCGGTCGCCGCAGCGCGTAGGCCACCGGCGCCGCGAAGAGGAAGCCGCGCGACTCGATGCCCACCAGCGTCACCTCGCCCAGCGCGCGCGTGTGCGCGATGAGCGCGTCGATGACCTCGGCGAACACCGGCGGGTCGGCGAGCGCCGGCGTCAGGTCCTTGAAGAGGATGCCCGGCTTGGGGAAGTCGGGGACGTCTCGGATGGCGCGGCGGAGTGCGTCCATGGCCTTGGTGCTCCTCTTGAGGGGATGGGGATGACGGGTTGCCAGCTTCGGCCCGGCATATCAACTCGGGGCGGTCACGGGCCCCTCGTGCGGCTTCAGCGGCGCCGCGCGGCTGCGCTTCCAGGCCTGGCTCGCGTGGAAGCGCCCGTCGCCCGGCGGCGGGGCCCAGGCCGGCGGCTCGGGCAGCGCGCGGAAGTTGGTGCGCCGCACCTGGTCGCTCAGGTAGCGGTACCGGTACACCTCCAGCAGCCGCTGGTACACGCGCTGGAGCGAAGGGACCATGCGGTAATGCCACTGCCACACCTGGAAAGCGTTGAGCCCGAAGAAGGCCGGCCCCTTGAGGAAGGCGGGGCCGAGGCTGTTGAGGCGCCCGTTGCCCAGGGCCTTCACCGCCCGCCGCGTCGCCCGGGTCGGCGAGTAGTACTCGCGCGCGAGCCAGCGCAGGCCCTCCTGGAGCTGCGTGGGCGTCATCAGCTTCGGCCGCACCACCACGTGGTCCTTGCCCACGTAGTCGTCGTAGTCCTCGGTGAGCAGGCGCCCCTCGGCCTTGTACTTCTTCCACGCCGCCGTGCCCGGGAAGGGGATCTCGGTGGTGAAGCTGCAGTGCAGCAGGTCGGTGGAGTCGAGGAACTCGAGCGTGCGCGCGAAGGTGTCGGGGCCGTCCTGGTCGAAGCCGAACATCCAGTTGCCCGAGGGCATGATGCCCACGCGGAAGATCTCCGCGATGACCTCGCGGTAGTCGGTGGCCAGCGCGCGCTTGCCCTGGCGATCGAGGCTCGACTGGTTCACCGACTCGTAGCCGCTCGAGATGAGCGAGCAGCCCGCCTCGCGCGCGAGTTCCAGCGCCGCGGTGTCTCGGCTGAACTCGTGGCGCGCCTGCATGCCGAAGGGCACCGCCTCCTTCTTGAGCGCGGTGAAGAGCTCGCGGCTCCAGTCGGGGTCGGCGGGCAGGTTGTCGTCGACGAAGTAGAGCGAGCGCACCCACGCGGGCCGCCGGCGGATCTGCTCGAGCACGTTCGCGATGGGGTAGGTGCGGTAGCCCCGCGTCATGCGCTTGGCGAAGCAGAAGCCGCAGCTCTCGGGGCAGCCGCGGCTGGCGATGATGGGGTAGGTGAAGGCGCCGTAGCGCTCGAGCCGCAAGAGGTCCGTGCGCGGGGGCGGCAGCCGCGAGAGGTCTGGCGACGCCTCGCGGTAGATACCCTGCACGCGCGCGGGCTCGACGAGGAAGTCTTCGCACAGGCGCTGCCAGGCCACCTCGCCCTCGCCCACCACCACGGCGTCGGCGTGGGCCAGCGCCTCCTCGGGCATGGCCGTCACGTGGTGCCCGCCCATGACCACCTTCACGCCCTTCGCGCGGTAGGCGTCGGCGAGCGCGTAGGCCGCGGTGATGGTGGGCGTCGAGGCGGACAGGCCCACGAGGTCCGTCGGCTCGTCGAAGAAGAGCGCCTCGCGCAGCACGTCCACGATGGCCACGTCGAACTGCCGGGGGGTGACCGCGGCGAGCGACGCGAGGGCCAGCGTGGGCACCTCGAGTTCCCACGGCAGGGTGATCAACTTCACGCGGTAGCGGCGCATCGAATCGGCCCCGCTACTCCGGGCGAGACATGGGTATGTTGATCCGCATCAACCCCGACCCCGCACCCCGATGCTTCAAGGCGCCCCTACTTTGACCTCCGCCAGCCAGGAGCAGGCCCCCGCGCCGCTGCCCGCGCGCCCCACCCCGCCGCGCCGCGCCGGCTGGCGGGCCATGCCTGAGGTGGGCAGCGCGCTGGGCCTGCGCCTGGTCGCCTCCACCTGGGCCCTCCTCGGCCGTCGGGTCGCCGGCGCGCTCCTCTGGCTCGTCTGCTGGTACTTCGTCGCCTTCGCCCGCACGCCCGCGCGCGCCTCGCGGCGCTTCCTTTCGCGCGTGGGCCAGCCGGCGGGGCCCTTCGCGGTGCACGCGCACTTCGTCTCCTTCGCGCGCGTCGCCCTCGACCGCCTCCTCTTCCTCACCGGCCGCAGCGGCGACCTCGAGGTCCACCTCGACGGGCACGAGCACATCATGGCGCTGGCCGAGGCGAAGCGCGGCGGGCTCCTCGTGGGCGCGCACCTGGGCAGCTTCGAGGCCATGCGGGCGCTCGCCGGTCAGTACGACGTGCCGCTCCTGGTGCTCGCCGACTTCGCCAACGCCCGGCGCGTCAACGCGCTCCTCGAGCGCCTCGCGCCGGGCCTGCGCCTCAAGCTCCTCGAGCTCGACCCGGACGAGCCGCTGGGCCTGCTCGCGGTCAAGGAGGCGATCGATCGCGGCGAGCTCGTCGCGGTGCTGGCCGACCGCGCGACGCAGCGGCCGGGGCGCGACGCGGTGGTGCCCTTCCTCGGGGGCGAGGCCGCCTTCCCCGTGGGGCCCTTCGTGCTCGCCCACGTGCTGGCCTGCCCGGTGTACTTCGTCTGCGCCCTCTTCTCGGCGCCGCGCACCTACGACGTCTTCTGCGTGCCGCTGCGCGAGCGCGTCAGCCTCCCGCGTCGCGGCCGCGCCGAGGCCGTACATGAAGAGGTGTGCCATTACGCGGCAACGTTAGAGGGCTTCGTGCGCCGCTCGCCCCGCAACTGGTTCAACTTCTTTCCCTTCTGGAGTGACGACGCATGACCCTGGACACCAACACCCGCGCCCGCCTCGACGCCCAGCGCCTCGCCTTCGCGCCCCTCTTCTTCCAGGCGGGCCTCGTGGCCCGCGACTGTGGGCTGCTCGCGGCCCTGGCGAAGAAGCGCGGCAAGGGGCTCACCGGCGCCGAGGGCGCGCAGGCCTGCGGCCTCTCCCGCTACGCGGGCGAGCTGCTGCTCGAGGCGGCCTTCTCGGCCGGCCTGTGCACCTGCGACGTCGAGGCCGAGCCGCCCCGCTTCGTCATCACCCCCATGGGGCGCTACTGGCTCAACGACGAGCTCACCCGCGTCAACGCCGACTTCACCCAGCAGGTCTGCTACCGCGGCGCCTTCGACCTCGGCGCGGCGCTGCGCGAGGGCCGGCCCGCGGGGCTGCCCAGCATCGACCGCACCGGCGCCGCCACCGTGTACGAGGCCCTGCGCGCCCTCCCCGAGGCCGAGCGCGCGGCGTGGTTCGCCTTCGACCACCACCACTCCGACACCGTCTTCCAGGACTGCCTGCCCCACGTCGAGGCCGCTGGCGCCGCGCACGTGGTGGACATCGGCGGCAACACCGGGCGCTTCACCCGCATGTGCCTCGAGGGCCGCGTGCAGCGCGTGACGCTGGTGGACCTCCCGGGACAGGTGGCCGTGGCGAAGGAGGCCCTGGCGTCCTTCGGGGACCGCGTCAGCTTCGTGGCCGGCGACATCCGCGAGGCCTCGACGGCGCTCCCCCGCGGCGCGCCGGTGTACTGGATGAGCCAGTTCCTCGACTGCTTCTCGGAGGATGAGACGCGCCTCATCCTCTCGCGCGTGGCCGAGGCCGCGTCGCCCGACTCCCGCGTCTTCGTGCTCGAGACCTACTGGGACCAGCAGCGCCACGAGGCCTCGCAGCACTGCGTCATCGGCACCTCGCTCTACTTCGCGTGCATCGCCAACGGGAACAGCCGCATGTTCCACTCGGGCACGCTCAAGCGGCTCGCCCGCGAGGCGGGGCTGCAGCTGCGCGACGAGGTGCGCGACCTGGGCCTGGCGCACACGCTGCTGGTGTTCAGCCGCTGAAGCCCGTCGCCCACCCCATCGAGTAGCGGGCGTTGACCTCGCTGCGCGGCTGGAAGCGCGCCTCGCCCGTGGGCGTGCGCCAGCGGTAGCCATCGAGGCCAAAGGGGCCGAAGGAGCCCGCCGCGTGCAGGGCAGCGGCCGCGGCGTACGCCTCGCGCGTCAGGGCGTCGAGCTCGTCGGCGCGCAGCACCCCGGGCGCAGCGAGCCGCGTGGCGCGCCAGGTGCCGGCGTCGTCCACCTCCTGCACCGTGAGCTGGCCCAGGGTGACGGCGCCGTCGGCTGCGAGCTGGCCGTGCAGGCCGACGTCGAGCTCGCGCGCCACCAGCGGCTCCACGAGCAGCCCCTCCCCCGTCGCCAGCGAGGCGTCGATCCACGCGCGCTCGTCGGCGGTGCGCGCGTCGGGCCGCACCTTCTTCCGGCCGCGGCCCGCGTAGCCGAAGGGGCGCTTGAGGAGCCACCAGCCCGACGTCGAGCACTCGGCCAGCGCGGCGCGGTCGGCCAGCAGGCGCTCGAGCTCGAGGGCGTCGCGCGCGAAGCCGCCGGCCGGCAGATGAAAGCCCAGCTCGAAGGCGAAGCGGCGATGGGTGACCCGCCGCAGCACCGCCATCGACGGCGCGGGCGGCACGCGGGCGCCGGCGGTGGCCAGGCGCTCCAGGGCCCAGCGCGTGGGGCACCAGGCGCGCCCTTCGAGCCCGCGTGCGCGCGCGTCACCGCCCGGCCAGACGACGACGTCGTGCGGCGCGACGAGGCCGGCGAGCCTCGGCAGGAGGGTGACGACGCGCGCGGTGGTAGCGGCCGTCGGCGTGTGGGCCCCGGGGTGCGCGAGCTCGTCTTCGGCGTCGAGGTTCAGCACCCACGCCACGGGCTCACGGCGGGGCATCGGCGCCCCACGCGGCGAGGGCCTCGAGGAAGGCCTCCGGGTAGCCCGCGCGGCGGCGGGCCTCGACGTTGAGGGGAAGCCCCCGCGCCATGAGCGGGCTGAGGGGCGCCGGCAGCAGCACCCGCCACGCGTCGAAGTCGACCTCGGCGGCGCCGGTGAGCTCGCGGAACCAGCGGAGCGCGAAGCCGGCGTGGGCCTCTTCCTCGCGGGTGATGAGCGCCTGAATCGAAGCGGCGCGCGCGTCGCCGGCCTGAGTGAAGGCTTCGGTGAAGCGCGCGCCGTGGTCCAGGTTGCCGCCCTCGAAGCCGATGCCCAGGCGCGCGACGAACTCCACCGGCGTGACGGCCGGGCCGGGCACGCGGCGCCAGAACCAGTCGTTGACGGGGAAGCTGCCGAAGGGCCGCCCCAGCGTCTCGAGGTGCGCGGCGTAGAGGCCCAGGTGCCGCTGCTCGTCCTGGCACAGGCGCAGCAAGCCGCGGCGGAACTCAGGCGGCGTCTGGGGGAACGCGAGGAGCGCCCAGGCCATGAGCTCGGCCGCCTGGAGCTCGTGGTGGAGGAAGGTGTGCAGCAGCTCGGCGCGCTTGCCCACGTCGCGCAGCGCCGCCGGCTTGGGGGTCTTCTTGCGGCCCTCCCGCGCGACGAGCTCCGGCGGCCGGCCGGGGCGCTCGAGGAAGAAGCGCGCGGGCGTCGGCAGCCACGTGGGTGGCGGGCGCGAGGGGCGCAGCTTCACCTCGAGCGACGTCGTCGTGAGGTAGTCGAAGGCCCAGCGCTCGACGGTGCCCTCAGGGGGTGGGGGAGGAGACACGGGGCGCATCGTAGCGGCGAGCCTGACGGGCTGCTGCGTCGCCGTCCGGGGCGCGTCAGCGCCGGTCGAGGAACGCCAGCTCGTCCACCTGGTAGGGCCGCGCGCCAGCCACGACGCCGCGGGTCACCAGCCGGCCGGCCCCGTCGACGTGCAGGGTGATCTTCCTGCCGCCGAGCGGATCGAGGGCGACGTAGGAGCCGTCCTTGTTCTTGTCGACGATGGTGATGAAGTGATCCGCGTCGGAGCCGCGGGTGCCGGTGCTCCGGCCCTCGTGGAAGTCCACCCCCGCCACCGCGGGCTTGCCCGAGGCCAGCCAGCCGTCGAGCTTGGCGCGCAGGGTGGCCGCGTTGCCGTCGGTCATCGCGCGGCGGTCGACGAGCTTCATACCCAGCGCCTTGGCCGCCAGCGGCGCCTCGAGGGCCCCGCCCGCGAAGCCCTTGCCCGCGCGCACCACGCGGTTGGCCGACGACGGGTCGGTCCTCTGGCCCGTCAGGCCCGTCGACGCGATGGCCATGGAGGTGAGGAAGCAGCCGTGCGAGGCGATGGTCTTGTTGCCGTTGCCCAGCCGCTCCTTCGCGTAGTCGAGCTGCGACATCGACTGGTACTTCCCGTACTGCTTCACGGGCCCGTCTGAGGGCACGCGCGACGACGCGGCCGCGCGCGGGGCCGGGTTGAAGAGGGCCGAGAGGAGCCCGCGCCGCTTCTCGGTGCTCGCCTTCGGCGTCCACCCCGGCTCCACCGGCACCGCGCGACGAACCTCGGGCCTGGCCACGCGCGATGGCGCAGGGGCCGCGACGGGGATGGCGCGCGGGGGCTTGCGAGTCGTACGACGATGGATGGGCGGCATGGCGACCTCGAGACAGGGGGGACCAGCGCGGGACGTTAGCTCCTGAGTGGGCCCGGCGGGGAAGTCGTCGCAGCGCCCACCGTCGTGGGCAGGCGCCGGGGAAGGTGCTCAAGTCCTCCCGGAGGTCGCCGATGGCTGCACCGCTCGCCGCGCAGGTCGCCCGCGCCATCCTCGATGGCTTCGACAAGCACTACCGCCTGTTCCGCACCGTCAGCGCGGCCGCGCAGGACCGCTTCGATCGCGGCGACTGGCCGGCGGCGAAGGCCGCGCACCACGAGCGCATCGGCATGTACGACCTGCGCGTGCGCGAGGCCGTCGACGAACTCGCGCGCCGCTTCCCCGAGGCGGCGCGGGAGGACCTCTGGCCCGAGCTCAAGAAGGCCTACGTCGGCTGCCTGCTCGAGCACCAGCAGCCGGAGCTCGCCGAGACCTTCTTCAACTCCGTCGCGGCCCGCGTGCTGGAGCGCACCTACTACACGAACGCCTACGTCTTCTGGCGCCCCGCCGCCTCCACCGAGCACATCGAGGGGCTCAAGCCCACCTACCGCGTCTACTACCCGGCCGAGCACGGCGTGCGCGCGACGCTGCGGGCGCTGGTGAGCGACCTGCAGCTCCAGTCGCCCTGGGAGGACCTCGAGCGCGACCTGCGGGCCGTGGTGCACCGCATGCGCGAGCTGCTCCCCGCGCCGCGCGAGGTGACGCCGTCGCTCCAGGTGCACGTGCTCTCGTCGCTCTTCTTCCGCAGCCGCTCGGCGACGCTCATCGGCCGCCTCAACACCGGCACGGAGGTCATCCCCTTCGCCATCCCCGTGCGGAAGAACTCGAAGGGCGAGCTGTACCTCGACGCGCTGCTGGCTGGCCGCGCGCAGCTCGCGACGCTCTTCTCGCTCGCTCGCGCCTACTTCATGGTGGACATGGAGGTGCCCAGCGCCTTCGTCCGCTTCTTGAAGGGGCTGCTGCCCGACAAGCCGGCCGCCGAGCTCTACACGGCGCTGGGCCTGCACAAGCAGGGCAAGACGCTCTTCTACCGCGACCTCTTCGAGCACCTGCGCCACTCCACCGACCGCTTCGTCATCGCGCCAGGCGTGAAGGGCATGGTGATGGTCGTCTTCACGCTCCCGTCGTTCCCCTACGTCTTCAAGCTCATCAGAGATCGCTTCGCGCCCCCGAAGGACGTGGACCGCGCGACGGTGCAGGCCCAGTACCAGCTCGTGCGCTACCACGACCGCGTGGGCCGCATGGCCGACACGCTCGAGTACTCCGACGTGGCCCTCCCCAGGAGCCGCTTCGACCCCGTGCTCCTCGAGGAGCTCCAGCGCCTGTGCCCCTCGCTCCTCACCGAGGACGGCGACTCGCTCGTCATCAGCCACCTCTACATCGAGCGGCGCATGGTGCCCCTCGACGTCTGGCTCACCCAGGTGGACGAGGGCAAGCGGCGCCACGCGCTCGACGAGTACGGCCGCGCCATCCGCGAGCTGGCCGGCGCCAACATCTTCCCCGGCGACCTGCTGCTCAAGAACTTCGGCGTCACCCGCGCCGGCCGCGTCGTCTTCTACGACTACGACGAGATCGCCCCGGTCACCGACTGCAACTTCCGGGCGATGCCCCAGGCGCGCGGCGACGACGAAGACCTCGCGGGCGAGCCCTGGTTTCACGTAGGCCCGAAGGACATCTTCCCCGAGGAGTTCCCGCCCTTCCTCTTCCCCGACGGGCACGCGCGCGAGGTGTTTCTCTCGCTGCACGGCGACCTCTTCACGCCGGCCTTCTGGCACCGCGCGCAAGAACGACTGCGCCGCGGCGAGGAGGACGAGGTCGTGCCCTACCCCGAGCCCCGGCGCTTCGCCCACGCGCACCGGTGAGGCGGCTTTCCTTCAGCGTGCGGGGCTGCGGTAACCTCCTCGGTCCATGCTGACGACGCTCGTGGCGGCCCTGCTCGCCTTCCCGCCGATGACGCGCATCGAAGACGTCACGCCCCTCCACTTCGGCACGCCGGGCCCTGCGAGCCCCGAGGCCGCCGTGGCGGCCTTCGACGGAGGCGCGCTCGTCTTCTGGGCCGACTCGCGCCGCGACCGCAGCCTCGGTGTCGCGCCCA
>CAYUZK010000005.1:0-32903 GCA_964449625.1 uncultured Archangium sp. | reverse complement strand
CCCTCGACGCGAACGGCAGCCCCGGGCAGCTGGCGGGCGCCGTGCTGACCGGCCTCGAGGACGTGCGCCTCGCGCCGACGGGCAGCGAGCAGGTGCTGGCGCTCGGGTGGACCTCGGGCGGCAGCGCGCCCTCGGTCATCGCGACGCCCGGCGGCTCCTTCCTGTCGAACGGGCCCTCACTCCCTGCAGGGCGCCGCCCGCTCGCGCTGACCGCGCTGGGCCGGGGCGCGCTCGCCGTCGCACAGGTGATGACTGGCGCGCAGGCGCCGCTCGTGGGCTTCACCACGAGCGCCACCGTCTCCCCCACCTCGTGGTCGAGCGAGACCCTTCTCACCACCGAGTCGAACCAGTTCATGTCCTCCGTGGCCTGGGCGGGCGACGCCTGGCTCGTCGCGTGGAACGAGGCTGACCAGCCGCTCGTGCCCGGCGTGGTGACACGGACTGCCGAGCTGACACCCGCCGGTGGCCTGACGGTGACCGACGACCTCGCGCTCCCCTCCGGTGACTACCAGGGCCTGGTGGCCGGCGGCGGCCGCCTCGCCGGCCTCGCGCGCAACTCGAACAACGCGACGCTGCAGTCGCTCCAGTTCTCGGGGCGGGCGCTCCTGGTCCAGCAGAAGCTCGCCGAGGCGCCGGGCGCCCTGGGCCACGCGGCCCTCGGCGCGCAAGACGCGCTGCAGTGGTCCGACCTGTCCACCACCAGCTACACGGCCCAGCACACGGTCGAGGGCAACCCCCCACGGAACCGCTCCAGCACCGGGCGGGCCGGCCGCTGCGCCGCGCTCGTGGGGCGGAAGTTCTACCTGCCGGTGTGGAACGGAGGCGCGCTGTCGCTGCTGGTGTTCGACGGCGACGACCCGACTGGCAACTCCTCCAAGCTGGTGGCGACCTTCGGCACCGCTGGAGCGCCTGCCTGCGTAGCGGCCAACGGCGACCTGCTCCTCCTCGCGTGGTCCACCCCGAACGGGCTCGTCGCCTGGCGCTTCGACACGACGACCGGGCAATCGAGCCAGGTCACGCTCCCGGGCTCGGACTCTGGCGACCAGGCTCCTGTCGTGGCCCCGACGACCGGCGGCTGGGTGATGGTGTGGGAGGCCGACTCGGCCGCGGGCGGCCACGGGCTGCGCGCCAACTTCGTCTCGCTCGCGGGGGTCGCTGACAACACGAGTTCGAAGGTCGGCCGCACCACCGACTTCGAGGAGCGGCGCCCCTCGCTCGCCCCGGCGTCTACCGGGCAGGTGGCCCTCGCCTGGAGCGCCTTCGACACGGCGAGCGGGCAGACGCGCACGCTCGTCCGCGTCATCGGAGAAGCGCCGGTGCGGTCCGACGCGGGAGTCCCCGATGCGGGCGCGGAGGACGCCGGCGCAGGCGACGCGGGCAGCCCGGAAGAGGACGCCGGCACGCAGCCCGCTGACGGCGGCACCGCTGACGCGGGCGAGGACGCACCGGACGGCGGCGAGCCCGGAGCGCCGGAGCCGCTGGTGCTCGAGTCCTGCGGCTGCGCCGCGGCGTCGCCCCCGGGACTGCTCGCGCTGCTGGCTCTCCTGGGGCTGGCGCGCGCGCGATCCCGCCGTCGGTAGGCGCCCGGCCCGTCAGATGCTGATGGACCCCTCGCGGAAGTCCGTCTTCGCGAGGTGCACGTTGATGCACACGGGCTTGCCCTGCTTCGAGAGCGCCTTCGCCTCGTCGAGCACCGCGTCGACCTTCGTGGGGTCGGTGAGGAGCAGCCCCACGCCGCCGTAGCCCTCGGCCACCTTGTGGTAGTCGGTGCGCAGCAGCGTCGTCGCCACGTCGGAGCCGAGGAGGGTGACCTGGTCGCGGGCGATCTGCGCCCAGGACGCGTCGGTGCCGATGACGGCGATGGGCGCCATGCCCCGGCGCACGAAGGTGTCGAACTCGTTCAGGCTGTAGGCGCTCGAGCCGTCGCCGTAGATGATCCACACCTCGGCCTTCGGGCGCACCGCGCAGGCGCCGGCCGCGAAGCCGCCGCCGACGCCGAGGGTGCCGAAGACGCCCGGGTCGAGCCAGCCCAGCGGCCTGCGCGGCTTCAAGATGTACGCGGCCGTCGCCACGAAGTCGCCGCCGTCGGCCACCAGCACCGAGTCGTCGGCGAGCTTCTCCTCGAGGCGGAGGAAGAAGTGGATGGGGTCCACCAGCTCGCCCGTGGGCCTGGCCTTGGCGCGGATCTCCGCGTCGCGCGCCTGCTCGCGCTGGCGGCACGCGTCGAGCCACGGCCCCCAGGCGCCGGGGCCCTCGAGCCGCTTCGCCAGCTCCTCGAGGAACTCGCCGGGGTGGAGCTGAAGGGCCACGTCGGGCGTGCGGTTCTTCGTCAGCTCGTCGGCCGAGAGGTTCGCCGAGATGACCTTCGTCTTGTGGCCGAAGCCCAGCCCGTACTTGAGGCGGAAGTCGAAGGGGAAGCCGCACACCACCGCGACGTCGGCCTCCTTGAGCGCCTTGCCGCGCGCGTGGCGGAACTGCGTCGGCGCGTCGCGGCCGAGCAACCCGCGGCTCATGCCCCCCAGCCACGTCGGGGCGCCCACGCGCTCGAGGGCCCGCGCGATGGGCGCCGGGTTCGGCGTGTTGACGAGCGTCTGGCTGCCGACGACGAGGGCCGGGCGCTGCGCCTTGCGCACCAGCTCCGCGGCGCGGTCGAGCAGCGGCTTGAGGCGCACCCGCGGCAGCTTCACCTCGGGCACGTTGCCCGCCACGTCCACGTGCGGCACGTGGAACTGCCGGTAGAGGTGCCCGGTGAGGTACAGCTTCACCGCGCGCTGGCCGAGCGTCTTCGGGTTGTCGAAGCCGCCCTCCTTCATGAACATCTCGCGCACCACCGCCTCGGGGTAGAGCACGTCGACGGGCACCTCGAGGAAGACCGGGCCGGGCACGCCGCGCGTGGCCTCCTTGAGGGCGCGCTTCACCGCGGGCGCGAGCTGGGCGACGGTGGTGCAGCGGTCGAACCACTTCACCGCCGACGCGACGAGCGAGAGCTGGTCGATGTCCTGCAGGGCGCCGCGCCCCTTGAGCACCGTGGCCGTGGCGCCGCCGAAGAGCAGCACCGGCGACTGCGCGAGCTGCGCGTTCTTCAGCGCCGTGAGGGTGTTGGTGACGCCGGGGCCGGCGGTGACGGCGGCGACGCCCGGCAGGCCCGTCATGCGCGCCACGGCGTCGGCGGCGAAGACCGCGTTGCGCTCGTCGCGGCAGTCGATGACCTCGAGGCCGTGGTCCTTCGCCCCCACGAGGATGGGCGAGATGTGGCCGCCCACCAGCGTGAAGACGTGGCGGATACCAGCGCGGGACAGCGTGGCGGCGATGACGTCACCACCGTGGCGGGGCCTGGAGGGAACCATGGCGGTGATTGTGGCCACCTCGCCGTGGCCCGTCACGGAAGAACGCCGCGCGGCCCGCTCACGGCATCGGCAGGTAGCCCGAGCGCCGGCGCAGCAGGCGGATGACCCACGTCGGCGCCAGCGCCATACCCCAGGCCATCAGCCTCGCGCCGAGGCCGGGGAGCACCAGGGCCCGGCGCTCGAACATCGCCTCGACGCCGTCGCGCGCCACGCCGGCCGCGTCACGCATCACGCGAAACTTCACGGCCGTGGCCACGGGCACGCCGGTCTGCTGGTACAGGTTCGTGGCCGTCGCGCCGGGCGCCAGGCAGGTGACGTTGACGCCGTAGACGTTGAGCTCCTCTCGGAGCGCCGCGGCGAGGCTGCGCAGGAAGCGCTTGCTGGCGCCGTAGAGCGCGATGCCGGGGAAGTCGCCCCACGCCGAGATGCTCGACACGATGAGCACGTGCCCGCGCCGCCGCGCGCGCATCTCGCGGCCGAAGTGCCGGGCGAGGAGCGACGGCGTCACCACGTGGAGCTGTAGCAGCGCCTGGGCCTTCACCGGGTCGGCGTCGACCACCTCGCCGAAGAAGAAGATGCCCGCGTTGTTGACGAGCACGCCCACCTCGAGCTGCCGGCGCTGCACCTCGGCGATGACGAGCTGCGCGGCGTCGTGCCTCGAGAGGTCCACGGTGAAGGTCTGCGCCGCCACGCCATGGGCCCCCGCCAGCTCCGCGGCCGCGGCCTCGAGCGGCTCGGCGCGGTTGCTGACCAGGAGCAGCGGGTGGCCTCGGCGGGCGAGCTCGCGGGCGAGCTCCAGGCCGATGCCCGAGCACGCCCCGGTGACGAGCGCGAGGTCGGCCATCGCTAGGCGCCTTTCGGGAGCAGGCGCTGGAGCTCCGGCGGCGGCGCCTCGACGAGGTGGCAGGCCATGTTCGAGGTGTAGATGCGGGCCGCGCAGTAGTTGCAGTGGTCGCACCGCGAGGGCGTGCGCTCGCCGGCCGCCTCCTCGCGCCTGAGGCGGTTGACGAAGTCGGGCTCGCGGATGAGGGCGCGGGCCAGGGCGATGGCGTCGAAGCCCTCGGCGAGCACCTCGTCGGCGGCGCGCCTCGACGCCACGCCGCCGACGTAGACGAGGGGCAGCGTGAGCGCGGCGCGGAAGGCCTTCGCGTCGTCGAGGAAGTAGTGGTCTTCGTAGGGCACGGGCGGAATGAGCCACTCGCCGAAGGCGCTGACGAAGCCCTTCATCCACCACTGGGTCATGAGGTGGCCCATGACCTTCGTCGGCATGGGGCCGCGCATGATGTACATGGGCGCGCGGCTGACGAAGCCGCCCGAGAGGATGAGGGCGTCGGCGCCGGCCTCCTGGAGCGCGTGGCCCACCTGGAGCGCCTCGTCGAGCTCCAGGCCGCCCGGAAAGCCGTCGCGCAGGTTCGTCTTCACCAGCACCGCGAGGTCGTCGCCGGCCGCCGCCTTCACCTGGGCCATGGCCTCGCGCATGAAGCGCATGCGGTGCTCGAGGGCGCCGCCGTAGCCGTCGCGCCGGCGGTTGGTGAAGGGCGAGAGGAACTGGCTGATGAGGTAGCCGTGGCCGGCGTGGACCTCGACGGCGTCGAAGCCAGCGTCACGGGCGACGCGCACGGCGTCACCGAAGCCCCGCACGACCTCCTCGAGGTCCCCCCGGGTCATCGCGCGGGGGAAGGTGGGCCCGTAGAGGTTGAACTTCGCCGACGGCGCGAGCGCGCGGCCGCCGGCCACGGCCGTCTTGGCCATGTTGCCGCAGTGCCCGAGCTGAATGGAGGCCTTCGCGCCCGCCGCGTGGACAGCGTCGGTGAGGCGGCGCAGCCCGGGGAGCGCCTCCTTGCGGAGCCAGAGCTGGTGGGGGAACGCGAGGCCACTCTGGGTGACCGCCGCGTAGGCGACGGTCGTCATGCCCACGCCGCCCGCGGCGACGGCGCGGTGGTACTCGATGAGGGCGTCGGACACCTCGTGCCCCGGGGCCATGCCCTCGAAGGCCGCGGCGCGGAGGGTGCGGTTGGCGAGGGTGAGCGGCCCCAGGCGAACGGGCTCGAACAGGCGCTTCACGTGGCGACTCCTTCGGCCACGCCGAATACCACCGTGCGGGCGACGAGGGGTCGACGAGTGTCGTCCTGACCGCCCAGCACCAGCGCGGCCGGTTGCCTCGCATGACCTCTGCCGCGACTCGCTGCGTGCCAGCCCTGCGTCGTTGGCGTAGCGTCCACGGCGCGGTTTCACTCAAAGGGGGTTCAGCCATGGCGTTGAAGGCGAAGATGAAGAAGCTCGAGTCGAAGGTGAAGCGGGTCGCGTCGAAGGCTGTGGCCGCGGCGAAGGCGAAGCTCCCCAAGGCGAAGAAGAAGGCTCGGCAGGCGAACGCCGCCGAAGCTCTGACGAAAAAGCGCGCCAGCGCGAAGCGTCAGAAGAAGGCGGGCGTCGGCGGGCGCGACACCAAGCCCGGGTTGCCGGCGGGGGCCACCAAAGCCGCCACGGCGCGCCAGTCGAGGATGCCGCTCGACACGGCCTGGCCAGGCTGAGCGGGCGGGCCGGTGCCGGCCCGCGCCCAGGAGGGACCAATGGCGTTCGAGGAGGAGGAGGAGGTGCGGGTGCTGGCGCTCGTCGGCCGCGCCCTGGGCAGGCATCAGGCCGGCGGCTTCGACTTCGCCGCCGAGCTCGTGGCCGACGCCGTGGCGGCCGACGGCGTCGAGATCGGCGTGACCCCGGCTCAGCGCGCCTGGCTCGCGCCGCTGGGCCGAGACGCCACGGGCCGCTTCGGAGACGCCCGCCGCGAGCCGGCGCCCGACCTCACGGACGACGAGCGCAGTAGCGATGACGGCGCCGGCGGCTCGCCCGGCGGCGCCTGGGTGGCGCTGCCCCTCGTGGGGCTCGACGGCGTGCGCCTCGGCACGATGCTGGCATGGCGCGACGAGGCCACGGCCTTCTCGCTCGCCCAGCGCTCGCTGCTCAGGCATGCCGCGCGACAGGTCGGCGATGCGCTCCAGGTGGTGTTGCTCACGGCACGGCTGTCGGCTGCGCTCCGCCGCGCCCGGGAGGCACGCGAGCAGCACGCGACGCGGGCCGGGGAGCAGCGCGAAGCGGTGCGGCTGCTTGTGCACGACCTGAAGAACCCGCTGCAGGTCATCGCCCTCACCGCCGACAGCGTCCGGAGGGACGCACCTGCGGACCTTCGGGACGCGCTCGTCGACATCCTGCAGGCGGCGTCCATCGCGACGCGGCTGGTGAACGACGTGCTGGACGTGAGCGAGTCGAGCGAGGCGGCGCTCGCCTTCGAGCGGCAGCCCATCGACCTCTTCGGGCTCGCGACGACGCTGACGGCGCGCCTCGGGTCGCTCGCGGGGCTGCGCGGCCACCGCCTCGAGGTCGCGGGCGAGGCCGGCCCGTTGATCGACGGTGACGCCTTCCTCCTGGAGCGGCTCCTGCGCAACCTCGTCGACAACGCGCTCAAGTACGCGCCTGCCGACTCCACCATCACCATCAGCGTGCACGCCCGGGGTGACCGCGTGCTCCTCGACGTGGAGGACGAGGGGCCCGCCATCGACGCCGCGCTGCGGACCGGCATCTTCGAGGGCGACACGCGCACCGTCAGTCCTGCGCGTGGCAGCCACGGGCTCGGCCTGCGTCTCTGCAAGCGGGTCGCGACGCTGCACGACGCGAGCATCTCCGTCGAGCCCGTCTGCGAGGGGCGCGGTAACCGGTTCCGGGTCGAGTTCCCGCGCGCCAGCGCCTGAAGCGGCGGCGTCCCAGCTCCGCTTCGCGCCGACGCGCTGGGCCCGCCCGTCCCTCGAGCGCGGCGGCTCCCTCGTTGGCCTGGCCTCGAGAAGGCGCGTCCTTCAGTTCGTTCAGCGGTGTTCCTCTTGCCCGCCACGGCAGCGCATCGACCCGCGAGCCCCGCGAACGCCACTCACGCTGAGCCTCGTCGGGGCGAGTCCTGCCCGAGCCCGGCGACGTCGGCAGGCACGTCGAGATCGACCTCCGCGTGCGGCATGGGCACGGCGGTGACGAGCTCTCGGTGCGCAGCGAGCCACGGCTTCGCGCCCTGCCCCGGCGGGAGCGCCCGGAGTGCGTCGAAGTGCTCGGCGCCAAAGCGCGCGGGCACGCCGAGGGTGCCGGCGTAGAAGGCAGCGGCGACGCTGCCCGGCGCGCGCACCAGCTCGGCGACGTCGGCGCGGGTGACGCGGTGCTGATCGACCAGGAGCACGACGGCGCCGTCCGCGCGACCCTGCAGGGCGACGAGGCCGCGCGAGAGCGACGCGCCGGGGCCCAGGGCCCACTCGGCGCAGCGGACGAGCGTCACCTCGAGCCCCGCCAGGGCCTGAGCGAGCGGCACGGCGCCCTCGACCACCACCACCGGCGAACACCCGGCCTCGAGCGCGACGCGCGCGGCCCGCCGCACGAGGGCCTCGCCCTCCACCTCGAGCAGCTGCTTGGGCTGGCCCAGCCGCGATGACGCGCCCGCGGCGAGCACGAGGGCGCCGGTCATCGCCGCGTCACTCCGAGCCCGAAACAGCGAGCGCGCCTCGAGGCTGCGCCCGACATGGTCGGACTGAGCGTGCCGCGACCGTGAGTTCGCCCACGACGCGGGCGCGCCACGCCCGGGCTGAGCGGGCCACGAAGGGAGCAGCTCGCCCATGACGCGCGCACATCACATCCCGACCAGGCGGGCCACGAGGACGAGCTCGCCCCTGAGGCGCAGTCGTCTCGCCGCGCCCCGCGAAGAACCTCGCCCCTGGCGCGCGCACGTCCCGCCCCGGCGAGGCGGGCCACGAGGGCGAGCTCGCGCAGTCGTCCCGCACGGTCCGAGCGCGCCAGGCGAAGAGCCGCGCCCCTGACGCGCGCGCGGCACGCAGGCGCCGAGCGCCCGAAAAAGCGACCTCGGTCTGGACGTTCGTCCGTCGCTCTGGCTCCGCGAGCGTCACCTCTCCCGCGGCGCAGGCCCGGCGTAGCCGTCACGTCGGCTCCCGCCGCCAGGGCGACGCCGGGCCGCTGAGCGGCGCCGCGCTGGTGCCGTGCAGCACCGCGTGGATCTCCGCCAGCACCGAGAGGGCGACGGCCGCGGGCCCCTCACCGCCGAGGGCGAGGCCCACCGGGGCGCGGAGTCGCTCGAGGGCGAGGCTCCGCGGCAGCTGCTCCAGCAGGGATGCCGTGCGCTTGGGCGGCCCCAGCACGCCGATGAAGCTCGGCAGGGGCGAGACGAGCACCGCCTCCAGCACCCGCGCGTCGTAGACGAGGTGGTGCGACATCACCACGACGGCGCACCCGACCTCGAGCGGCAGCGCGCCGAGGCGGTCGGGCGAGAGCACGTGCGTGGCGGCGCCTGGAAACTTCTCGGCGGCGGCGTGCCCCGGCCGCCAGTCGACGACGTGCACGTCCCACCCGAGGGAGCCAGCCATCGCGACGACCGGCCGGGCGTCGTGCCCCGCGCCGGCCACCACCAGCCGCGGCGATGGGCGGAGCTGCTGCCGCCACGCGCTCCCACCGGGCAGAGCAACCTCGAGCTCGACGACCACGCGCTGCTCGACGACGGCGGCGAGGGCGCGGGCCGTCGCCGAGTCGGCGCGGAACGGCTCGAGCAGCACGTCGAGCTCGCCACCGCAGCCCAGGGCCGCCTCACCGTCGGCCGAGGTGTCCCACGTCTTCATGGTGGCGACGCCTTGCTCCACCAGCCACGCCGCCTGCCGCACGACGTCGGCCTCGAGGCAGCCACCGCTGACGCTGCCCGCCTGCCAGCCCGCCCGCGTCACGAGCATGCGCGCGCCGGGCTTGCGATACGAAGAGCCGCGCGCGGCGATGACGGTGGCCAGCAGCGGCGTCTCGCCCTCGGCCCAGGCGCGGCGGGCGGCCGCGAGGATGGCCGCGTGCTCGTTCACGACACCGGCACCGCGTCGAGCACCGGCTCGATGGCCGGGGGAATGGCCACGCGCGAGAGCGGCGCGTCGATGTCCTTGAGGCCGTGGCCGGTGGCGAGCACCACGACCGTCGCGTCTCGGGGCAGCGCGTCGGCGCTCGCCTGGAGCTTGACGAGCCCAGCGAAGGCGGCCGCGCCAGCGGGCTCAGTGAAGACGCCGCTCGCCGCGGCGAGGCGGGCCTGGGCCGAGAGGATCTCCTCGTCGGTGACGGTCAGCGTCGTGCCCTGCGTCTCGAGGATGGCCCGGCGCGCGCCGTGGGCGTTGCTGGGGCACGACACCGAGATGGAGTCGGCGACGGTGCGAGGATCCTCCGCGTCGGCGTACACGCCGCTCTGCACGTACCGGTGAATGGCGTCGCTGCGCTCAGCCTGGACGCCCACCAACTTCGGAAGCCGCTCGATGAGCCCAGCGCGCTGCAGGTCGACGAAGCCCTTGTGCACGCCGCCGAGGATGACGCCGTCACCCACCGAGACGAAGACGGCGTCGGGCGCGCGCAGGCCGAGCTGCTCGAACACCTCGAGCGAGACCGTCTTCTTCCCCTCGATGGTGAGCGGGTGGTACGCAGTGTTGCGGTTGAGCCCGCCGCGCTTCTCGGTGAACTCGAGCGAGAGGCGGAAGGCGTCGTCGTAGGTGCCGCGCACGGGGATGACGCGGGCCCCGCACAGCAGCATCTGCACCAACTTCGCGCGCGGCGCCTTCTCGGGCACGAAGATGAGCGCCTCCACGCCGGCCGAGGCGCAGACGGCGGCCAGCGCCGAGGCGGCGTTACCGGTCGACGCGCACACCACGCGCGCCTCGCCCAGCCGCTTCGCCTCCGCGGTGACGAGGAACGACGCGCGGTCCTTGAGGGAGCCGCTGGGGTTCTGCCCGTCGTTCTTGACGTAGAGGGCCGGCAGCCCGAGCGCCTCACCGAGGCGACGCGCGGCGACGAGCGGCGTTCTGCCCACCGTGAGCGGCGGGTAGTGCACGGGGTCGACGGCCGAGAGCACCGACCAGTCGGGGCGTGCGGGGTCGAACCCTCTGCGCACCTGGGCCGCGTCGAACACCACCTCCAGCACGCCGGTGAGGGGCACGCCGGGGCGGTACGACGCGCCGCAGGTGGGGCAGAGGTAGCGGACCTGATCGCGGGCGAACTCGCGGCGGCAGTCAGTGCAGCGGTAGACGAAGGCGGTCGCGGCTCCGCGCATGGCGTGGACCCTACACCCGCGCCGAGGCCGACGGTCGCGTCGTCGTCACGCCGCCGCCTGGCGCCGCCGCACGAGCGCGACGGCGACGCCCGCCAGCCCCAGGGCCATCGAGGCGAAGGCGAGGCCCCACTTCGCCGAGTTGAAGAGCGCGACGGCAGCGAGCAACCCCGGCGACGGCTCAGGCCACTGGGCGAGCAGCGCCATCACGCCCACGTTCTCGCTCCAGTCGAAGCCGGCGGCGAAGAAGGGCAGCAGCGCCACGCGAGCCCCGAGCGCCTCACGGCCGAGCGCCCGCGCTCCGAGCGCGATGCAGCCCGCGAGCAGCGTGCCGTACACGAGCGGGTAGAACGTATCGACGGCGAACCCATACTTGTACGCGGCCCGTCCTTCAGGCCCGAGGGCCTCGAGGCAGGCGCGCAGGGCCTCGGCGTCGGCGAAGAGCAACAGGTCGGGCGGCGGCTTGCCTCCGAGGGCGACGCTGACGGCGGCGAAGAGCCCCTGGAAGCCGAGCCACACCCCGAAGGCGATGAGGGTGCGTCTCCCGGTGAGCCTGTGGGTCCATGGGGCCATCAGCCGCCCTTTAGCGCGCAATTCCTTCGCGTTCCCCCGGCATGCGTGGGCGCTAAGGTCCGACGCCATGACGAAGCTGAACGAGGCCGTCCTGGAGCGCGCCGCGAAGCTGTGTCGAGAGCGCGGCGTCATCATCCCCACGCTGGCGCAGATGCGCGACCCGCTGAAGGTGCCGCAGAAGGTGAAGGCGATGCTGCCGAGCATCGGCCTGTGGGACGTCAACCCCCTCAACCTCTTCCGCATCTCGTGGAAGAACGACGTGCGCACGGGCCTGTACGGCGAGGTCAACGCCTTCGAGCTGCCCAAGGCCCTCACCGGCGTCGACGCGCGCATCATCGGCATGGTGGGCAAGTACTTCCCCACGGGCGCGCACAAGGTCGGCGCGGCCTTCGGGTGCCTGGTGCCGCGGCTGGTGACGGGCCAGTTCGACCCGACGACGCAGAAGGCGGTGTGGCCGTCGACGGGCAACTACTGCCGCGGCGGCGCCTTCGACTGCGCGCTGCTGGGCACGACGGCGGTGGCCATTCTCCCCGAGGGCATGAGCCGCGAGCGCTTCGAGTGGCTCAAGGAGATCGGCGCCGAGGTCATCGCCACGCCGGGCACCGAGAGCAACGTCAAGGAGATCTACGACAAGTGCTGGGAGATCCGCCGCACGCGGCCCACCGACGTCATCTTCAACCAGTTCGAAGAGTTCGGGAACCCGTCGTGGCCCTACCACGTCACCGGGCCCGCGCTGGCCGAGGTGTACGACAAGGTGAAGACCACCAGGAGCCGGCTCGCGGGCTTCATGTCGGCCACGGGCTCCGCGGGCACCATCGCCGCCGGCGACTTCCTCAAGAAGCAGTACCCCGGCGCGCTCATCGGGGCGGTGGAGGCGCTGCAGTGCCCGACGCTCTACGGCAACGGCTTCGGCGAGCACCGCATCGAGGGCATCGGCGACAAGCACGTGCCGTGGATCCACAACGTGCGGAACACCGACGCCGTGGTGGCCATCGACGACGAAGACTCCATTCGTCTGCTGCGGCTCTTCAACGAGCCCGCGGGCAAGGCGTGGCTCGCGAAGCAGGGCGTGGCGGCCGAGGTCATCGAGCAGCTCCCGCTGCTGGGCATCTCCGGGAGCTGCAACCTGCTCTCGGCCATCAAGTTCGCGAAGTACTACGAGCTGGGGCCCGATGACGTGGTGCTGACCGTGTTCACCGACTCGGAGGCGCTCTACACCTCGCGCCTCGAAGACCTGAACCGCCAGCGCGGGCCGTACACCGAGCTCGACGCGGCGCGCGACCTCGACCGACGGCTGCACGGCCAGCAGACGGACTTCCTCAAGGAGCTCGGCTACCGCGACCGCAAGGCGCTCCACAACTTGAAGTACTTCACCTGGGTCGAGCAGCAGCAGCGCACGAGCGAGGAGCTGCGCCAGCTGTGGGACCCGGCCTTCTGGGAGGCGCAGTGGGCGGCGGCGCTGGAGTGGGACGCGCTCATCGACGCCTTCAACGCGCGCACCGGCGTGCTCGCCGCGATGTAACCCCAGGGCCCGACGATGGCGCACCTCGTGCCCTACCCACTCGGCCGCCTCGCCTCCCGGCTCCTCCGCGAGCTGGACGGCCCAGGCCCCGTGCTCGACCTCCCGCGGGCGAAGGTGGTGCGCGGCCCGGGCGGGCGAGACTGGTCCACCACGCTGCACGGACACCCGGTGGCGACGCCGCTGGGCCCGGCGGCTGGCCCGCACACGCAGCTTTCGCAGAACATCGTGCTCGCGTACCTCGGCGGCTGCCGCGTCTTCGAGCTCAAGACGGTGCAGCTGCTCGACGAGCTCGTCATTCCCCGGCCGTGCATCGACGTGCGCACGGTGGGCTTCAACGTCGAGTGGAGCCAGGAGCTCAAGCTCGAGCAGTCGCTCGAGGAGTACGTGAAGGCCTCGATGCTGCTCGAGGTGCTGGCGGCCTCGGGGAAGTGGGGGCTCGAGCCGGGCTTCGAGCGCTTCGCCTTCGACCTGAGCGTCGGCTACGACCTGGAGGGCATCCAGCACGAGCGGGTGCAGGCCTTCCTCCACGGCATGCTCGACGCCACGGCGGTGGTGGACCGGCTCCGCGCGGAGCTGCCCAGGCCCTACCGCGACCTGCCCTTCCGCACGCGGCTGTCCGACACGCTGACGCTGTCCACCTTCCACGGCTGTCCGCCGGGGGAGATCGAGGGCATCACGCGCTACCTCATGGAGGCGGTGGGCCTGCACTGCGTGGTGAAGTTGAACCCCACGCTCAACGGGCCGGCCGAGGCGCGGCGGCTCTTTCACGACGTGCTGGGCTACCGCTACCGCATCCCCGACGCCGCCTTCGCCAACGACCCCACCTTCGAGCAGGCGGTGGAGCTGGTGGGCCGCCTCGAGGAGGTCTCGAAGCGCGCTGGCCGCGGGCTCGGGGTCAAGTTCTCCAACACGCTGGTGGTGGAGAACGAGGGCGACTTTCTGCCGAAGAGCGAGCAGTCGGCGTACCTCTCGGGGCAGCCGCTGCACGTGCTGGCGATGTCGCTCGTGGCGCGCTTCCGCGAGGTGTTCGGCGACCGGTTGCCGGTGTCCTTCTCGGCGGGCATCGACAAGCAGAACTTCCCCGACGCGGTGGCCATGGGCCTGGGGCCCGTCACCGTGTGCACCGACCTGCTGCGGCCCGGCGGCTACGGGCGGCTCGCGACGTACTTCCAGGAGCTCGGGGCGCGCATGGACGCGGTGGGCGCGAAGACCCTCGACGAGTTCGTGCTGCACTCGCACGGCTATGAGGGCACCAGCGTCAGCGAGGCCCGGCTCCACAACACGAAGCAGTACGTGGGCACGCTGACGGCGAACCCGCGCTACGCCGCGGCGCAGAACGCGAAGGCGCCGAAGAAGGTCGGCACCATGCTGGTGCTCTTCGACTGCCTCACCTGCGACAAGTGCGTGCCGGTCTGCCCCAACCACGCCAACTTCACCTACGCGCTGCCGCCGGCGACGCTGCCGGTCGAGAAGCTCCGCCGCGGGCAAGACGGCGCGTGGACGAAGACGAGCGCCCCGCCGCTGGTCATCGAGAAGAAGCACCAGCTCGCGAACTACGCCGACTTCTGCAACGAGTGCGGCAACTGCGACGTGTTCTGCCCGGAAGACGGCGGGCCGTACGTGCTCAAGCCGCGCTTCTTCGGGAGCGAGGCCACCTGGGCCCGCGAGCCCCGCGGTGACGGCTTCCTGGTGCTGCCCGACGGCACCACGCGCGGGCGCTTCCGCGGGCGCGAGTTCGAGCTCAAGGGGCACCGCTTCACCGGCGAGGGCTTCGACCTCGAGGTGCGCGACGGCGCCGAGCCCTCGGGCTTCGTCGGCGAGGGCGTGGAGGTGGACCTGACCTACCTCCACATCTTGCGCTGGCTGCGCGACGGCGTGCGCGCGCAGCCGCTCAACTACGTCAACGCCTGAGCGGCGCCTCCCACGCCTGATGTGAGTGGTACGACGGGTCTGCGCTTGAGTGCGTCGGAGAGGCTGTGCAGATTGACCCGATGGGAGCTGCCATGTCGGCCACGGTGACGATGGACCGCGGCTGGGGTCTGATGTTGCGCGATCTTGAGATCGACCCACGCACCGTGGCGCGGCGGGCCGGGCTCCCCGCGGACCTGCTCGGTCGGGAGTCCTCCCGCCTCGCGGTGCCCGACTTCTTCAGGCTCATCGAGGCCATCGATGCGGAGGCGACGGACCCGGAGCTGCCCCTCCGCGCTGGCCAGAGCGCGAGCCCTGAGGGCTTCTCGCCGCCGATCTTCGCCGCGCTTTGCAGCTCGACACTGTCGGTCGCCGTCCAACGCATCGCTACCCACAAGCCGTTGGTCGCCCCCATGTCCGTCGTGCACCGGCTCGCCGCGGAAGGGCTGGCGGTCGAGTGGGCCTGGGACGACGCCACCCTCCGCCCTCCGCGCCTGTTGGTGGCGTTCGAGCTGGTCTTCATGACCCAGCTCATGCGCATCGGGACCCGAGAGCGTGTGCGTCCTGTTCGCGTGACCTCGCCGTTCCCCCTCGAACCGGCGCAGGCGTACCTGACGTACTTCGGCGTCGCGCCCGAGCTGGGCCCCCTGCCGGGCCTGGTGTTTGCCCATGACGATGCCGGCCGGCCGTTCCTCACCGCGAGCGACGCCCTGTGGCGGAGCTTCGAGCCAGAGCTGCGGCGGCGCCGAGCCGAGCTCGACGCACGGGCCTCGGTGACCGAGCGAACTCGGGCGATCCTCCTCGAGAGCCTGCCTGGCGGAGAGACCGAAGTGGATCGCATCGCCCGACGGCTGGGCATGAGCGCCCGCACGCTTCAGCGCCGCCTGGACGAGGAGGGGGTGACCTTCCGACAGGTGGTGCAGGCGACCCGGGAGCAGCTCGCCCGGCACTACCTGGGGCACACGGTGCTGCCCTACGCAGAGATCGCGTTCCTTCTGGGTTTCGACGAGGCGAGCTCCTTCTTTCGCGCCTTCAAGACGTGGACGGGCACCACCCCACACGCGCTCCGTCAGGGCGCAGACTGATCGCAGGGTGCGGTGATGACGCGCGCGAGGCGGAGCGGGCCGCGTCGTCAGGTTGGCGCCTCCGGCGAGCATTCTGGCGCCGTTGGCGAATGAGCCAGCGCCACCCCCGCGGTATCTGAGTTCGATGACCCAGCCTCAGCCTTCCCCGAGTCCGCTCCTGCGAAACGCCTTCCTCGCCCTGTTGGGCTTCAACGGACTGTTCGAGCTGCTCGCTGGTGCCTTCATGTTCTTCAACCTGCCGGCCGCCCTGGCGATGTTCGGGATCGAGCACAGCAGCACGCTCGACATCCTCGGGCTCGTCATGGGCAACGCCCTCTTCTTCGTCGCTGGGATCTCTGTCCTCGGCATGGTCTGGACCGTGCGCGGGAAGGCGGAAGGCGCCATCTGCGGAATCGCCGTGGGACTCTTCCTGACCTCCTTTGGCCTGCTCGCCTTCTTCATGTTCGGCCAGGCGAGCGCCATCGTCGTGGATGGCCTGAGAGGAGGTCTCAACGTGCTCCTCGGGGTCCTGCTCCTGCGCAGCACGGGCGCGCGGGCGTAGGCCGCCTACCCTGTTGCGAGGCAGGGGGCGCTCCAGCGGGTCAGGTTCCTCCTCGGCCAGTTCTCGTTCACCCGGGAACGACCGGCGGTTTCCTGGTGCGGCCCGACGGCACGGCGCGGAGTCGCTTCGGCGGGCGAGCGCCGCCGCGCAACGACGTCAACGCCTGAGCGGCCTCGCTCCGCCCAGCGCGGCGAAGCTGCCTCAGCAGTGTGGCGCGCGGTCGCGAGTTCGTTAGAACAGCGCCCTACATTCATTCCCTCCACCGGAGCTTCCCCTCATGAAGAAGTCGCTGACCCTCCTGTCCCTCATCACCGCCACCCTGGCGCTGGCCGAGCACCCCACCGAGCACCCCAAGGCGACCGCGAAGCCGGCCGAGCACCCGAAGGCGGCCGCGAAGCCGGCCGAGGCCCCGAAGGACATCATCGACACCGCCGTCGCGGCGGGCTCGTTCAAGACGCTGGCCACCGCCCTCACCGAGGCCGGGTTGATCGAGACGCTCAAGGGCAAGGGCCCGTTCACGGTGTTCGCGCCCAGCGACGAGGCCTTCGCGAAGATCGCCAAGAAGGACCTCGACGCGCTGCTCAAGGACAAGAAGAAGCTGACCGCCGTGTTGACGTACCACGTCGTCGCCGGCTCGGTGATGGCCGCCGACGTCATGAAGATGAAGGACGGCGCCAAGGTGAAGACCGTCGAGGGCCGTGAGTTCGTCCTCAGCCTGAAGGACGGCAAGGTGAAGGTCGACGGCGCCAACGTCGTGAAGACCGACATCGCGGCGTCGAACGGCGTGATTCACGTCATCGATACCGTGATCATGCCCAAGTAAGACACGCTGCAGTCGCTTGAGGCCCGGCGCGCCCCTGGGGACGCGGCCGGGCTTCGCGTCTGCCGCGGAGGCGCCTCGAATG
This sequence comes from uncultured Archangium sp., assembly GCA_964449625.1. GTDB lineage: Bacteria > Myxococcota > Myxococcia > Myxococcales > Myxococcaceae > Archangium_A. The sequence continues at coordinate 15,917 of CAYUZK010000005.1, read as the reverse complement.
ACCGTCATGCACCTGCAGGCCCTGCGCCTCTGCGCCCCCCTGGGGCTGCTGCTCCTCGGTGGCTGCGCGCATCGCCCCACCCCACCGCCCGCGTCGGCCGCAGCGCCCTCCCCGGCCCCCGTCGAGAGAGCGCGCGCCGTCACCGCCGACATCGCGCGAGGCATCGAGCGGCACATCGCCCAGGAGAGCGCGGCGCAGCAGGGCTTCTTCCGCCTTTCCTTCGACAGCCGGGAGCTGCGCCTCAAGCTCGTGCGCGTCCACCTCGAGTACCTGGCCAGCCTCGGCCCGGGGAAGAACTTCGCCTGCGTCGACCTCGTCGATACCGACGGAGAGGTCTACGACGTCGACTTCTTCATGGACGGCCCGCCGGATGACATGGTCGTCACCGAGACGACCGTCCACAAGATCAACGGCAAGCCGCTCTATGCCTGGGAGCAGGCCGAAGACGCGACGTGGCACCGGGTGCCGATGGACCAGGCCTCGGCGAAGCTCAAGGACGTCATCGAGGGCCGCGACACCTTCGAGTTCGTCTACCGCGTCGACCTGCCGAAGCTGAGTACACGCGCGCGCCTGTGGGTGCCGGTCCCCACCTCGGACCGCTCCCAGCGCGTCGTCACCCGCGCCATCACCGCGCCAGGCCGACGGCGGCTGCTCGATGACCGCCTCAACGCGAACCAGGTGCTGCTGCTCGAGCTCGAGCCCGCGGACGGCGAGGCGGTCGTCGAGCTGCGCTTCGGCGTCGAGCGGCTCGAGAAGCCGGCGTGGGCCGAGCCGCTGCCTGACCCCTCGCGGTACCTCCAGCCCGACCGGCTCACGCCCCTCACCTCCGAAATCCAGCGCACCGCGCGCGAGGTCGTGGCGGGGAAGGCGACCGACCTCATCAAGGCGCGCGCCCTCTACGACCACGTCATGGACCGCATGAGCTACAAGCGCGTCGGCGACGGGTGGGGCAAGGGCGACCTCGTGTACGCCTGCGACACCCGCTCGGGGAACTGCAGCGACTACCACACCTACTTCATCGCGCTCATGCGCGCGGCCGGCATCCCCGCGCGCTTCGCCGTGGGGGCCACCATCCCCGCTGCGCGGGACGCGGGCGGCATCAGCTCGTACCACTGCTGGGCCGAGTTCTACGCCGACGGCAAGTGGTGGCCCGTCGACGTCAGCGAGGCAGACAAGTACTCGAACCTCGCGACGTATTACTTCGGGCACCACCCGGCCAATCGCATCGAGCTGAGCCGCGGGCGAGACCTCGTCCTCGAGCCTGGCCCTGCCTCGGGCCCCATCAACTTCCTCGCGCACCCGATGCTCGAGGTCGACGGCAAGCCGATGCGCCTCCTCGGCCAGTTCTCGTTCACCCGGGAACGACCGCCGGTGGAAGCCGCCGGCGGCGCCGGGCGGTGACGGCTTCCTCCTGCTGCCCGGCGGTGGTGCAACGTGGTGAACCCCGAGCCGCCCGGGAGTGGCTCACGGCGGAGCTGTCGCGGGGGAAGTGAGCGCCACGGCCGCGAGGAACGCCGCGAGGTCCCGCCCGAGGGTCGCCTTCAGGTCGATGCGGTCCTTCCCGATGATCAGCAGGGCCGAGGCCGAAGAGGGAATGAGGGCCACGGTGCTGGCGGGGAGCTCCAGCCCGACGGACTCGGCGAGCCCCGCGCAGTCGAAGGTCTCGAGGCCTCGGGCCTCGCGCGGGAGCACCCGGGCCGGCACGCGCTTGCCGTCGAGCACCAGGCGCGGTCGTTGGAACCTCCACCGCTCGGTGTCCATCGTCCAACGAACGGCGGCGAGCTGAACCTTCGTGGCCTTGCCTGCACTCGCTCGCGCCGCGGTGACCTCGACCCAGGCGCGACAGTGCTCGTCTCCCGGGAGGTCGAGCTCCTCCGAAGCCACCTGGACGAAGGCGTCGGCCCCATCGGTCCACTGCTTCAGGGCGCGCGGGGAGCCGGCGTCCGCTGCGGCGACGGCTGCGACGGGCGGCGCCGAGAGCACGAGGAGCAGGGGCGCGAGGCCCAGCGAGCACATGCCGCGAGGCTACGCCGCCTTCAGTGGGGGTGGAACCGAGGCCCGCGGCACCCGCAAGAGATACGAATGGACAAGTGTTCAGTGCCCGGGTCACGAACGTGTGACACGCCTCAGGCGCCGGGTCGCAGCTTCGCTCGCAGCGCCGCGGCGTAGTTCGTCAGGTCGCCGAGGTGGTTGGCCAGCACGTCGCGCACGATGCCCACGTCGACCTCCGCGTACCCATGCACCAACACGTTGCGAAACCCCGCCATGTTGCGCAGCGGTGCAGCGAGCGACGCGTCGACCCAACCCGCGCCCGCGAGCCGGTCGAAGAGCTCCTTGTTGGTGGCCGGCTCACCGAGGCTCTCGGCTGACACGATGTGCGCCGCCACGTCGAGCGCCGCCTGGATGGCGAGCTGCAGCGTGTGCTCGACGAAGCGCCGCTCCCGCACGTCGCCCGGCAACGCCTCGGGCCTCGCGAGCGTCCGAAGCTCGTGCACGCAGGTGTCGATGAAGGCGAGCTTCTTCCACAGCAGCTCTTCGTCGGTCATGAGCGAGCCCGGCGACGGTACTGCTGGAGGTAGGGGAGGAGGTCGAAGTACTCGTTTCGGCGCTTCACCTCGAAGCGCACCCGGGCGACCTCGTCGCCCTCGAAGACGCGCACGCCATCGCGCAACACCCGGTGCACGAGGTCGGCCGGCGCCGTGTTGAGCACGACCAGGTCCACCGGGCGCCCGAGGAGCCCGCGCAGCTCGTCGGCCAGCGCGAAGGGCTGACCCATCAGGCTCGCCTCCGGGGTCTGCGCGAAGAGCACCGCCACGTCCACGTCGCTGTCGGCGCCTGCCGTGCCCCGCGCGACGCTCCCGAAGACGTACGCCGCCGAAACGCCGCCTGGGTGGGCGGCGAAGTACGCGCGGAGCTGCTCGACGTAGTCGGTCACAGGGCCGAGCGTACAGCGGCGCGCAGCCGCCGGCGATCTTCCCCGCTGGGACTGACGGCCCGGCCTCACCTCCGCGGCGGGCGCGGCGAGTACAGCTCGTGGCGGATGTCGCGCGGCAGGTTCCACCCGCTCGGGTCGCCCTTCGCCAGCTCGCCGAGGTCCACGTCGGCGATGACCAACTCCGGGTGGGTGCTCAGGTTCTTCAGCACCCCGTTGGGCCCGCAGAAGTAGCTCTCGCCGAAGTACGGCTGGTTCCACGGCGGCTCGGAGCCCTTGCGGTTCGAGCCCCCGATGAAGACGTTGTGCCGCGCCGCATCGACGGGGAACTCCAGGTGCCACATGCGCTGGCTCTTCGCGCCGAAGGTGACGGCGGGGTTGAAGATGAGCTCCGCGCCCTCGGAGGCCAGCGAGTACATGACGCCCTCGAAGTGGCGGTCGTAGCAGATGGACACGCCGAGGCGACCCAGCCGCGTCTGCCACACCGGGAACGCGGGGTTCTTCGACACGTTCGCGGGGCCCAGCACGTTCTGCCCGTCGGAGCGCTCGTAGTAGTGCCCCTCGAGGAACGAGCCCTGCTCGTTCTGCCCGTGCGGGATGTGCGTCTTGCGGTACGTGCCCAGCACCTCGCCGGCGTCGTCGATGAGCACCGCGGTGTTGAAGCGCTTGCCGTTGGGGGCCAGCTCGTAGAGCGGCGCGATGATGACCATCGCGTGCTGCCGCGCGACGGCCTTGAGCCTCGTCACCGTCGGCCCGGTGAGCGCGTCCTCCGCGAGGCCCAGCCAGAAGTCGTCGCGCCGCAGGGCGAAGTACGGCCCGGGGAAGAGCTCGCCGAAGCAGATGACCTGCACGCCCTGCGCTTTGGCCGCGGCGACCAGGCCCACGTGGTGCTCCACGTTCGCCGAGCGCAGCTCCGGCAGCCGGTCCGCGAGGCCCTTCAGGTCCTCCATCGCCGCGGGCATCGCCGGGTAGGCGTTGCAGGTCTCGGTCAGCGCGGCGCGCACGATGCGGGGCGTCGTCATGGGCCCTCCTCCTCGGCCAGCGCCGTCAGCACGTCGAGCAGCACGTTGACGCCGTCGGCGCACTGCTTCGGCGTCGAGAACTCGCGCGGGTTGTGGCTGATGCCGTCGTGCTCGCCGGGCACGAAGACCATGCCCGCCGGGCAGTGGCGCACCAGCTCCTGACAGTCGTGGCCCGCGCCCGAGACGATGGGCTGCGACGAGAGCCCACGCGCGGCCGCCGAGCGCGACACCAGCTCCACTACCTTCGGCGAGAAGGCCACGTCGGGCGTGCGCGCCGTGCGCCGGTGCGTGAGCGTCACCTTCTCTTCGGCGGCGATGACCGCGTAGCGCGTCACCAGCTCCGCCTCGGCCCGCTGCAGCACCTCGTCGTCGGGGTGCCGAATGTCCACCGTCGCCACCACGCGGTTGGGCACCACGTTCACCAGCCCGGGGAAGAACTGCGTCACCCCCATCGTCGCGCGGAGCTGGTCTCCGAAGCGCCCGCCGCGCACCAACTCCCGCAGCGCGAGCTGCACGCGCGAGGCCGCCACGCCGGGGTCCGCCCGCAGGTGCATGGGCGTGGTGCCCGCGTGCGCGCTGCGGCCGGTGATGGCCAGCTCGTGCCAGCAGATGCCCTGCACGCCCGTCACCACGCCCACGTCCACGTTCGCCCCGCGCAACAGCGGCCCCTGCTCGACGTGGCACTCGACGTAGGCGTGCAGCGGCGGCAAGGCCACGGGCGCCGGCCCCAGGAAGCCGATGGCCTCGAGCTCGGCCTTCACCGTCTTGCCGTCGCGATCGACGAGGGCCCAGGCGCGCTCCAACGGAATGCGGCCGACGGCCACGGCGCTCCCCAGCATGTCGGTGCCGAAGCGGGCGCCCTCTTCTTCGCTGAAGAAGGCCACCACCAGCGGCCGCCGCGTCGTGACCTTCGCGTCGTCGAGCGTCCGCACCACCTCGAGCGCGCCCAGCACGCCCAGGCAGCCGTCGAAGCGGCCGGCCGTCGCGACGGAGTCGATGTGCGAGCCGGCCATCACCGGCTTCGCGCCGTCCTCGCGGCCGCGGCGGCGCCCGAAGACGTTGCCGATGGCGTCCACCGTCACCTCGAGGCCCGCAGCCTTGAGCTCCTCGACGACGTGTCGGCGCCCCTCACCGTCCTCCTTCGAGAAGGCGAGGCGACGGACGCCCATGAGCCCCGTGGCCTCGTCGCGGTAGGCCCCGATGCGCCCGAGCGCCTCGAGGCTCGCCGCCAGCCGCTCCGCGTTGATGTGCAGCGTCATCGTCTCAGCTCCCGGCGCCACCGAGCGCCTCCATGCGTCGCCACAGCCCCACCGCGGCCTCGCGCGCCTTCGCGGACAGCTCCTCGAAGTCGGCCGTCTGGAGCCGACCGTCGCGCACCACGCACCGGCCGGCCACCACCACGTGCCGCGGCGGCTCACCCGGCACGCGCGCCACGACGTCAGCCGGCGCACCCGCGGCGAGCGCCCCGAAGGGCAGGCCGAAGAGCCGGGAGGCGAGCCGCTGGCTCCCGGCGACGCGCGCCTGCAGCACCTCGGGCGCCTCGCCATGCGCCAGCCCCAACCGCAGGAGCGCCGCGGCCTCGAGCTCCATGTCCGCCGGCCAGCCGTCGGTGCCGAGCGCGACCTCGGCGCTGGCGTGCAGCGCCGCCGGGTAGCCCACGCGGTTGCCTTCATTCGAGCGCGGGTTCTGCACCAGCCACACCCCGAGCGCGTCGGCGCGCCGCACCTGCGCCTCCGAGAGGTGCACGCCGTGCGCGGCGATGGAGCCCGGCGGCAGCGCGCCTAAGGAGGCCAGGCGCTCGAGCGGCCCGAGGAAGCCCCGGCGGCGCGCGTCGGCCACGTCCGCGAGGTCCTCCGCCACGTGCACGTGCATCGGCGCGTGGGCGTGGCGCGCGAGCTCACCAGCCTCGCGCGCGGTGTCGTCGGACACGGTGAAGGACGCGTGGAGCGCCACGAGCCCGCGCACGAGCGGCCGCCGGTTCTCCGCGAGGAAGCGCGCGCACTCGGCCAGGCCAAGCTTCCCCTCCTCGCGCCCGCCGTTGCGCTCCGTGGCGCCGTAGCCGACCGCGAGCCGCACGCCGAGCTCCTGCGCCGCGTCGGCCAGCACCTCGAGCGAGCCCTCGATGAAGGCCGGCGACTCGTGGTGGTCGATGAGCGTCGTGGTGCCCTTGAGCAGCGCGTCGGCGAGCGCGTACCGGGCCGAGGCGCGGAGCGAGGCCTCGTCGAGCGCGCGATCGAGCCGCCACCACACGCGCTCGAGGATCTGCAGGAAGTTCTCTGGCGGCGGCACGGCGGCGGGCAGCCCCAGCGGCGCGAGGCCCGAGTAGAGGTGGGTGTGCGCGTTGACGGCGCCCGGCTGCAGCACCGCGCGCGCATCCCACGCGCAATCGAGCCCCTGGCCGGCCGCAGCCTCACCCTCGCTCACGAGGAGGCCACCGGCCACGCCCCACGAAGGCCCCAGGGCCCCGCGCTCGAGCCGCATCAGCGCCACCGGCTCCGGTCGCCCTTGAGCTTGCCGACGCTCATGGCCTTCGCAGCCGGCGAGTCCTTCATCGGCAGCGTGGTGCGCCGCAGCCCGTCGAAGGCCTCTAGCGCGCTCGCCACCGCGGCGGCCGTAGGCACCAGGCCAATCTCTCCCACGCCCTTCGCGCCGAAGGGCCCCTCGGGCTCCGGGTCCTCGATGAGCAGCACCTCCACGGGCGGCATGTCGCGGGCGCGCAGCACGCCCAGGTCGCGCAGCTTCGCGGTGACGGGCATGCCGTTCTCGCAGGGGAGCTCCTCGGTGAGCGCGTAGCCCAGGCCCATGTGCACGGCGCCTTCGATCTGCCCCTCGCACAGCTTGGGGTTCACCGCGCGGCCGACGTCGTGGGCGGCGATGACGCGCTCCAGCCGACCGGCGGCGTCGAGCACCACCACCTGCGTGGCCCAGCCGAAGGTGGTGTGCGTCTTCACCTTCGGCACCTTCGCGCCCAGCGGCGTGGTGTCGGTGATGACGACGTCACCCTCGTAGGTGCGGCCCACGAGCTGCTCGAGGCCGAAGCCGAGGTCGAGGTCGGCGCGCAGCTTCTTCGCCGCCGCCACCACCGCGTTGCCCGCGAAGAGCGTCGCGCGCGAGCCCGTCGTCTGCCCGCACCCGAGCGCGAAGGTGCTGTCGACCTTCGGGCGGAACAGGCGCGCCTTGAGGCCCGTCACCTCCGCGGCGAACTGCTGGCAGATGGTGAGCAGCCCCTGCCCCATCTCCGTGTAGCCGTTGTAGAGCGACACGAAGCCATCGGGCTCGACCACCAGCCGGCAGCGCCCCCACTCCGCGACGCCGTTGCCGATGCCCGAGTTCTTCACGCCGCACGCGAGCCCCACCGCCTTGCCCGCCGCCTTCGCCGCGTAGAACGCGTCCTTCACCGCCTCGAGCGTGCGGCGGATGCCCACCGACTTCTCCAGCACCTGGCCGGTGGAGAAGACGTCGCCCACGCCCAGCAGGTTGCGCTCGCGGATCTCGTACGGGTCGAGGCCCACCTTCCGCGCGAGCAGCTCGAGGCAGCCCTCCATCGCGAAGGCCGCCTGGTTGGCGCCGAAGCCGCGCATGGCGCCGCAGGGCGGGTTGTTGGTGTAGGCGGCGACAGCCTCGAGGTCGACATGCGGCACCCGGTACGGCCCGCAGGCGTGGCCGGCCGCGCGCTCGAGCACCTTGCCGCCCACCGAGGCGTAGGCCCCGGAGTCGCCCCACAGCCTCGCCTTCACCGCCGTGAGGCGGCCCTCGGCGTCGCAGCCCACCTGGTACTCGAGGCGAATGGGGTGGCGCTTGGGGTGCATGCGCACCGACTCCTCGCGCGAGAGCCGCACCCGCACTGGCTTGCGCGTGAGGTGGCACAGCAGCGCCGCGTGCGCCTGGATCGACATGTCCTCCTTGCCGCCGAAGGCGCCGCCGTTGGGCACCAGCTCCACGGCCACCTGCTCGACGGTGAGGCCGAGGAAGCTGGCCACCTGGCGCTGGTCGTCGAAGATGCCCTGCCCCTGGGTGTAGAGCTTGAGGCCCGCCTCGGTCGGCTCGGCGAGCGCGCACTCCGGCTCGAGGAAGAGGTGCTCGATGCGCTGCGTCTGGAAGGTGGCCTCGACCCGGTGCGCGCTCTTCGCCAGGGCCTCGTCCACCGGGTCGCCGCGCTGGATGACGGAGCGGCTGAGCACGTTGTCGTGCACCGGGTTGACGCGCGGCGCGCCCGGCGCGAGGGACGCCTCGGGTGACAGCACCGGCTCGAGCACCTCGTACTCGACCTGCACCAGCGCGGCGGCCTGACGCGCGGTGGCCTCGTCGTCGGCGGCGATGGCCGCGAGCACGTCGCCCACGTAGCGGACCTCCTCGCCCACGGCCACGAAGCCCGGCCAGTCGGCGTAGAGCAACCCGTACCAGCGCTGGCCCGGCACGTCGGCGGCGGTGGCCACGCAGCGCACGCCGGGCAGCGCCCGCGCCGCCGTGGTGTCGATGGCCCTCACCCGCGCCCGCGCGTGCGGCGAGTAGACGACGGCGCCGTGCAACAGCCCCGGCCGCACGAGGTCGGCCACGAAGGGGCGATCCCCCAGCGCCAGCGCGAGGCCCTGGTAGCGCGGCAACGAGTCGCCCACGCCGCCCGTCTCCGGCAGCTCCGGCAGCGGCTCGCCGCGCTTGGCCCGCGCGTAGAGCTCCACCGCGTCCACCACCTTCGTGTAGCCGGTGCAGCGGCACAGGTGCGCGTCGAGGGCCGTGGCGATCTCCGCGCGCGTCGGCTGCGGCTTCTGGTCCACCAGGTGCTTGGTCTTGAGCGCGATGCCCGGCGTGCAGAAGCCGCACTGCAGCCCCGCCGCCGCGACGAAGGCGTGCGCGAGCAGCTCACGCTCCGTCGGCGCGACGCCCTCCAGCGTCACGATGCGCTTGCCCTCGCACTTCTCGGCGGCGATGGCGCACGTCGTCTTCGCCTGGCCGTCGATGAGCGCCAGGCAGCAGCCGCACTGCCCTTGCGGCGCGCAGCCGTCCTTCAGCGAGTGGATCCCACAGCGCTCCCGCAGCGTCTCAAGCAAGGTCTCGCCGGGCGCGACCTCGAGCGTCCGCGGGATGCCGTTCACAGTCAGGTGAAGGGTCGGCATGCGGCGCAGGGTAGCGCGCTTCACCCTTCGTTTCCGTCATGCGCTGCGGTGATTCAGCGACGTGCGCGCGCAGAAAATGCGCAGGGCGCGGCTCACGCAGTCACGTGCGTCACCGCGAGGACGGCGATCTCCGAGTCGAGCACCTTCCGGCAGCTCAGGGGTGGTGCACGCAAGCTCACGTGCGCACCGGTGAGGGCGGCTCGGCGGCGGGCGGCCCCGCGGGGAGCGGGCGGCCGACCAGCTCCTTCGTGGTCTGCCGCAGCCGGCGCGCCAGCACGCGGATGATCTCCCGGGCGATCTCCGGCCGCCGCTCCATGAGGGCCTCGAGGTCCGCGCCGCCGATCTCCAGGAGCACCGTGTCCTCCACGCACACTGCGTCGGCCGAGCGCGGCTCCTGGTCGAAGAGGGCCAGCTCGCCGAAGAAGTCGTTGGGCCGCTGGGTGGCGATGCGCTGCGCGCCGTTGCGGATCTCCACGCAGCCGCTCACCACCACGCACAGCACGTCGCCCGGGTCGCCCTGGCGGAACACCACCTTGCCCTGCCCGTGCTCCGACGCGGAGGCGATCTCCGCCAGCTTCATCAGGTCCTCCGGGCTCAGGTCCTTGAACACCGGCACGCTCCGCAAGAACCGCACTCGCTCGACCAGCTGCACCTGGGCCTCCTCGTCGTTCGACAGCGCCGGCAGCCGCGCGCCCGCGCGGTTCCGGTAGGCCACGTGGGCCACCAGCTTCAAGTGCTCGTCACCCAGCGACAGGAGCGCGTCGAGCGGGGCCTCCGAGAAGGTGGCCGGCACGCGGAACCGCGCCTGCCCCAGGAGCGCCTTCTCGCCCGCGCTCCGCCGCTCGAGGAAGGGCACCAGCAGCTCGGCCAGCCGCGGGTCGAGCGACTGATCGATGAGCTCGAGCACGCGCGCCGTCACCTGCGGGCTCGCGTCGCGCAGGTGGTGCGAGAGCCGGGCGATGCGCGGGTCTGCCACGAGGCCCACCAGCGCGAGCAACCGCCGCTCCGTCTCCTGCGCGCGCGACTCGAGCTCCCCGGCGAGGAAGCGAAGCTCGGCGTCGCCGGCCCGCAGCTCCGCCGCCAGCCCCGCCAGCGCTGCGTGGTAGCGGTAGCCCAGGGCGAGCTCGGTCTCGATGAAGCGCAGCAGCACCGCCTCGCCGGGCGGCCGCCAGCCTGGAGAGCGCCGCCGCTGCACCAGCGCGCGGGTCGCCCGGTAGCGCACCTGCGGCGCGTCGTGCTCGAGCCAGCGCTGCAACACGTCGGTGGCCGCGCCGCCGCGCTGCTGCGCCAGGGCGCCGGCCGCGCGCGAGAGCAGCTCCGGCGCCGCGCCGTCGAGCACCCGCTCCACGCCGCTGACGCCGTGGTCCTCGAGCCGGGTGAGCGCCTCGAAGGCCACCAGCGCCGAGCCCGGCTCGTCGAGGGCCGAGACGAGCTGCCGCAAGATGCCCTCGTCGGCGAAGTGCGCGGCGGCGCTCAGCGCGGCGCGGCGCACGGCCGGGTCCGCGTCGACCATCAAGGGCGCGAAGTGCGTCTCCAGCGTGCCGATGCGCAGCGAGACGCGCCCGATGGCCCAGGCCACCGCCTCGCGCTCCGCCGGGTCCGCCGACTCGAACAGCGCCTCGACCGCCTCCAGCGCCGGCGCCTCGCCCAGGTGCTCCTGCACCCGCACCCGCGCCACCCGCGCCAGCGCGCGCACCTGCACCGAGGTGGCCTCGCAGCGGGCCGCGATGGCCGGCAGGGAGCTGCGCGCGCCCAGCTCCGCCAGGGCCTCGAGGCAGGCGACCTGCACCTCGGGCTCCGGCGCGGCCTCGAGCGCGACCTCGAGCACCGCGGCGTTCCGCGCGTCGCCCGCACGCCCCAGCGTCAGGGCCGCGAGGGAGCGGACCGCCGGCGAGGCGTGCGCGAGGGCCTTCACCAGCGCGTCGCGGGCGGCGAGCTGCTCGCCGGTGGCCAGCACCGAGACGGCCAAAAGCCCGCGGCCCTCATCGCCGGTGGCCAGCTCCGCCTCCAGCAGCGAGAGCTGCTCCCGCGGGAGCGCCCGGCGCGCGTCGGAGGTGTCGAGGTCGAGGCGGCTCTTGTCCACCGAGCTCTGCAGCGCCGAGAGGTAGGCCTTGCGCAGCCCCGAGGCGGTCGCGACGAGCAGGCCCACCAGCAGCGCCGCGACGACGGCCGAGAGCCAGTGCACCGGGAGCGAGGCGGGCACGGCCTTGAGCCCGAGCGCCGCGAGCGCGCCGAAGCACGCCGCCAGCACTCCGCGCAGGAGCGCCCCGGCCTGGGAGCGCCTCGCCGTCGGCAGCGCGCCGAAGACCTGCGAGCGCGCGGGCGCGGTGAGGGCCTGCTTGAGCACGCGGTCGCCGCCGGTCAGCGCCACCACCACGCCGAAGCCGGGGAAGAGGAGGAACGCGAGCGAGCCCAGCAGCAGCCACGCCTGCCCGGCGAGGAGCGCCCGGGTGCTGCCGAAGGCCGCGAGCACCCGGCCGGCCACCAGCGGCGCCAGCAGCGAGAGCGCGCCGGTGACGCCGAAGAAGAGGCCCATGAAGGACGCGAGCTCGCCGGGCTGGCCCGCGAAGCGCTGCTGCGCGAGGGCGAAGAGCTGGTAGTCGGTCACCTTCTCCACCATCAGCTCGACGGTGATGAGGACGGCCAGCACGCGCGTGAGCGGCTCCTTCGCGAGGTAGACGAGGCCCGACCAGAGCCCCGGCAAGAAGCGCTGTTGCGTCCGGGGCACGAGGGGCGCCGTGGTCACGTCGCGTCGGGCCACCACCTCGAGCGCGGTGAGCGCGCCCACCAGCCCCGCGGCGGCGAGGAGCAGCAGGCTCGCGGGCCCCACCAGCTTCGCCAGGCCGCCGACCGCGAAGCCGCCCACGGTCCACGCGAGGCCCGCTCCGAGGCCCACCACCGGGAGCAGCCGCTTCGCCGCGCGCACGTCGACGGCCTCGCCCACCACCGCCCAGGCCTGGCCCAGGAGGATGGAGAAGAGGACCTCGACGAGCACGAAGATGAGCATCGGCCCCTGCGCGGGCCAGGCCAGCGCGAGGCCGAAGGCGCCGGCGAGCCCCACGACGCCGACGAGCAGCAGCCAGCGCATGAGCTGCACCGGCGAGGCGCGCTCAGCCCAGGCGCTCACGCCCAGCGAGGCCACCACGAGCGCGCCGGAGCCGAAGAAGAAGGCGTCGGCGATGGCATCGCGCGTGAAGGCCGCGAGGAAGAGCTCGCGCTGCGCGGAGCGGGCCGCCACGGCCGCGGAGGTGAGCAGGAAGATGAAGCCGAACAGGCGCGTGGTGCGGGGGCCCTCGCCCGCCTGCACGCCCAGCCAGGTGCTCACTGCCGTCGCCACGCGGGGCGGACCATAGCCAACAACCGGGCCGCGCCAGCGTGGCGTGACTCGCGGGCTGGGTCGTCGACGAGCCCGTCAGTCGAGGCGAATGCGGCACTCCGCCGCGCGGGCGAGGGCCACCACCACCTCACCGCGCGTCACGGCGACGCCCGGGCTCACGCTGCGGCCCGTCGCCTCCACGGCGCGGCAGTACGCGTGCGCGGTGGTGAGGCCCGACGAGGCCCAGCTCTGCGTGGGCGCGTCGCTGAAGCGGCCGTCGTGCGGCAACGGCGTCCACCCCGCGGCGCCGGTGAGGAGCGCCGCGAACTCGGTGCGCGTCACGCGGGCGCCCGGCTTGAAGCCGCCGTCGGGGTAGGCCTTCATCAGCCCGAGGGCCCGCGCCGTCTCGACGTGGCGGAAGGCCGGGTGCGACGCCGGCACGTCGAAGAAGGATGGCCGCAGCGAGGCCGGCGCGAGCGGGAAGCCCAGGGCCTCCACCACGAAGACGGCGACGTCGGCGCGCGTGGCGAGGGCCTCGGGCCGCAGCGCGCCCTGCGACGAGGGCTTCGCGAAGCCCAGGGCCTTCGCCATGGCGAAGCGCCCCGCGTGCCGGTGGCCGCGCACGTCGGAGAAGGCGAGGTCCGTCGCCGGGAGCCCGTTGACGTAGGCGCCGCCCGGGCCCGTCGCGCCCAGGACGCCGTCGACGAGCACCGTGCCGCCGCCCAGCAGGCGCACCGGCAGGTTGCGGCCATCGGCGCGGGAGATGGAGGCGACGAGGGAGGTGAGGAGCGCCGCGTCGTAGGCGCCGCCCAGGTTCCGCCGCTGGAGCGGCGCCGTGTAGCGCGCCTCGAGGAGGCGCTTGCCGGCGCTCCAGCGCTCGATGACGGTGTCTTCGGGCACGGCCGGCGCGGTGCCCGCAGGCACCAGGTCGAGCAGCGTGCTGGCGCGCGGCGGCTGCACCACCAGCCAGGCGGCGGCCTCGGCGCCATCGAGGGCCGTGGCCGTCGTCCAGGCCACCTCGGGCACCGCGGAGACCTCGAAGCCAACCTCGCGCGGGCGCCACACCGTCAGCTCACTCGCCGCGGCGTAGCCGGGCCCCAGGTCGAGGCTCACGCTGCTGCGCCCCTCGCGCCGCGCCACGGCCACCGGGCGATCCACCGCGACCACCTTGATGCGCGTGGCCCGGGCCTGACCCAGGCGCGCGACGCCAGCGCTGTCCGTCAACCGGCGCTCCACCGCCCGCCCCGCGCCGTCGATGCCCAGCACGTACGCGCGGGCCACCGGCTGCCCGAGGGCCGTCACCTTCACCGTGTAGCTGACGGTGGTGAGCGCCTCGCCAGCCTCCGCGAGGCCCTCCGGCAGCTCACCCTCGACCTCGGCCACGGCGTCGGGGCCGCACGCCGAGACGACCACCGCCACCGCCACCACAACCCAGGAACTCGAGCGCGCATGCCTCATGGCGCGGCCGGTAGCACACTTGCCTACCTTGCACCACACGCTTGAGGCCGCCTGAAATGATAGAAGTCAAACCTTCTCCAGGGGGCCCACATGTACCGCCGCAAACTTCTCATCGTCGCGGGGAGCGTCGTCGGCCTGCTCGCCTGCTCGAGCGCCGGGGCCGTCGCCTTCGCGAAGCTCCAGGGCGACCCGGTGTTCGACCTGCCGAACACGGGGCTCAAGGCCAGCAGCGACCCGGCCCTCATCGCCGAGGGCGAGTACCTCTTCCATGGGCCGATGCACTGCACGGCGTGCCACGACACCTCCAAGGAGGTCGCCTTCTCGCGCAAGCCCGGCGACAAGGTCGAGCCCATCGGCGGCATGACGTGGGACATGGGCCCGCTCGGGAGGCCAGTGTCGGCGAACCTGACGTCGGACGTGGCGACCGGCGTAGGCGGCAAGTCCGACGAGCACCTCGCGCGGGTGATCAAGCACGGCGTCGGCGAGGACGGAAAGCTGCGCGTCTTCATGGCGATCGCCGTCCCGTCCGTGACGGATCGCGAGGTCGTCGCGCTGCTCTCGTACCTGCGCACGCTGCCGCCGAAGGTGCACCAGGTCGAGGAGGAGCGGTGGGGCGTGATGGGCGAGCTGATGATCGCGCTCGGGAAGATCGCCCCCAAGGCGATGCCGCCGGCGGCCTGGGTCGCCGCCCCCGAGGAGCCCACGGTCGAGCGCGGGAGCTACCTGGCCAACGGGCCCGCGATGTGCGCCCTGTGCCACTCGCCCTATGACTTCCTCGACGGCATGGCGCTCAAGGGGGACGCGTTCTCGGGCTGCTTCGCGGCCGAGCCCGGCCACGAGGACACGACCATCGAGCTGTGCCCGCCGAACCTCACCCCGCACCCGACCGCCGGTCACATCACCGGCTGGAGCGAGGACGTCTTCGTCGCCCGCATGAAGAGCGGCGCCTTCACGTCGAAGGACACGACGATGCCGTGGGTGAACTTCTCGAACATGACCGAGGTCGACCTGCGCTCGATCTACCAGTACCTGCGCGCCCTGCCGCCGTCGGCGCGCGACCCCGGCCCGCCGGTGCGCAAGGTGGGCAGCTTCACGATGCAGGGGAGCTGAGCGGCTTTAGCAGCGCTTCAGGTACCGCCCCGCCCCGCGCTCGACCTCGAGCTTCCCGTCGGCGAACTGCACGCGGCCGTTGACGACGGTCGAGGCGACCTTCCCCTCGAGCGCGAAGCCCTCGAAGATGTTGCGGTCGACCCGGTGGAAGTGCGTCTTCGCCGAGATGGTGGAGCTGCCCCTGGGGTCGAAGAGCACCAGGTCGGCGTCGGAGCCCACCTGGATGGCGCCCTTGCGCGGGTAGAGCCCGAAGATCTTCGCCGCCTGCGTGCTCGTCACGTCGACGAACTGCTGGAGCGTGATGCGCTTCTTCGCCACGCCGTACGAGTACAGCAGCGCCATGCGGTTCTCGATGCCCGCCGCCCCGTTGGGGATCTTCCGGAAGTCGTCCTTGCCCATCGTCTTCTGGTCGGCCTGGCGGAAGGGGCAGTGGTCGGTGGCCACGTGCTGGATGGCGCCCGAGGCGAGCGCGTTCCAGAGGTACTCCTGGTGGCCCCTGGGGCGAATCGGCGGGCTCATCACGTAGGCCGCGCCCTCGAAGTCGGGCTTCTCGTACACGCTGTCGTCGAGCAGCAGGTACTGCGGGCAGGTCTCGACGAGCACCTTCTGGCCCTCCTGGCGCGCGCGGTACACCGCGTCCATCGACTCCTTGCAGGTCAGGTGCACGATGTAGACGGGCTGCGTCTCGGCCGCCGTGGCGCGGTGGCCGTTGCGCCCGTCGCTCGCCGCGCGCGCGAGCTGGATGACGCGGTTGGTGGCCTCGCCCTCGAGGTACGACGGCCGGCTCGCCGCGTGCCACTTGGGCTCGAGCAGCCCCCGCGAGGCGAGGCGGTTCTGCAGCGCCACCACCGCGTCGCCGTGCTCGCAGTGCGAGGTGACGAGGGCGCCCAGGTCGTGCGCCGTGTCGAGCACCTGCACCAGCTCCACGTCGTCGACGCCGATGGCGCCGCGGTAGGCCATGAAGA
>CAYUZK010000004.1:26869-84940 GCA_964449625.1 uncultured Archangium sp. | reverse complement strand
GGCCTCGCCCTCGCCGCGTCGCTGGCGGGCGTGGTCGTCTGGTGGGGCGCGCGCCCGACGGCGAGCTTCGGCGGCGACGCCGAGGCGCTGGTGCTGGCGCAGCACCTCGAGCTCCTCGAGGACTACGAGGTGCTGGGGCTCGAGCGCCCCGAGGACCTCGAGGTGGTGGCCGCGCTCGACGAGCTGGAGGTGACGCCGTGATGACCCGTGCCCTGCTGCTGACGCTGCTGCTGGCCTTCCCTGCTTTCGCCGAGGGCACCGCCGCCGAGCGCTTCCAGGCGCTGCCCGAGGCCGAGAAGCAGGCGCTCCGCGAGAAGCTGGCGGCCTTCAAGAAGCTCCCCCCCGACGAGCAGCAGCGCCTGCGCGACAACCTCTCGCGCTTCAAGCGCCTGCCGGCCGAGGAGCAAGCCCGCGTGCGGGAGAACCTGCGCGCCTTCCAGGCGCTCTCGGGCGACGAGCGCGAGGCGCTGCGCGAGCGCTTCGGCGACTGGAAGCGCCTCGACCCCGAGCGCCGCGAGCAGGCGCGGCAGCACCTCAGGCAGTGGATGCGGGAGAACCCCGAGCGCCGCGAGCAACTGCGCGACAACCTCCAGCGCTGGCGGGGCCTCAACGAGACCCAGCGCGAGCGGCTCCGCGAGCGCCTGCGGGAGCGGCGCCGATGACGACGTGGCTCGCCTGGGCGCTGCTCCTCGCGCTCGACGGCGGGGCCCCGGGGCGCGACGCAGGAGTGCCGCTCACCGACGCTGAGGTCATCGCCGAGCTCGAGCTCCTCGAGCACCTCGAGGGCCTGCGCGATCTGGAGCTCTTCGAGTCTCTCGACCTCGCCCGGTGAGCGCGGTCAGGCCGGCGCAGGGGCCGGCGCGCGCCCCATCGCCTTGAGCCAGCGCGCGTGTGACGCGAGCGCCGCGCGCACCGAGGGCATCACCCGGTAGGTGACGCCGTGGGCCTCACACACCTCCCGCACCAGCGGCGCCAGCGCCGGGTAGTGCACGTGGCACACGCGGGGAAAGAGGTGGTGCTCGAGCTGGTAGTTGAGGCCGCCGAGGAACCACGTCCACCCCGGGTGGCCGGGCGCGAAGTCGAAGGAGGTCTGCACCTGGTGCGCGGTCCACTCGCGCCGCTGCGCGGTGAGCGAGGGGAAGGCGGCGCCCTCCACGCAGTGGGCCGACTGGAAGGTGAGCGCGAGCATCAGGCTCACCAGCCCCGAGACGCCGAGGTACGCGAGGCCCACCACCCACCACGGGTGCACCAGCAGCGGCACCACGAAGGCCCAGCTGAAGAAGACGACCTTGCCCAGCACGAAGGCCACGAGGTCCGCGCCGCGCGGCCGCGGGAAGCGCTGCGTGCCGATGCGGCCGGTGGCTACGTCCTTGAAGTCGTCCACGAAGTGCCACTTCACCAGGAGCAGCGCGTAGAGCGCCCAGGTGTAGAGGTGCTGGAAGCGGTGCCAGGGCCGCCAGCGCTGCGCCGGGGCCAGCCGCACGAAGGGCTGAATGTCGATGTCCACGTCGAGGCCCGCCACGTTCGGGTTCGCGTGGTGGTGCACGTTGTGCTTCCAGTGCCACACGTAGGAGCTCGCGCCGAGGAGGTCGAGCGTCAGCGCCATGGCCCGGTTGACGCCCGGCCGGTCGGACGAAGCGCGGTGCCCGCCGTCGTGCTGCACGTTGAAGCCGATGCCCGCCGTGGCCAGGGCCAGCGAGCCGCCCGCCAGCAGCGCCTGCCACCACGTCGCGGCGACGAAGACGAGCAGCACCCACGAGGCGACGAACCACCCCAGGATGAAGGCCGTCTTGAGCCACATGCTCGCCGGCGCCCGCGGCGAGCGGTGCGTCGCCTCGAAGTACCCGTCGACGCGGCGCCGCAGCGCCTCGGTGAAGGGGCCCTGGGGCAGGTACCGGCTCGTCATGGCGACACCTCGACGAGGCGAATCGGTGACCACCACCAATGGGGAGCTCGTGAGGTGAAGGTAGCCGCCTGCCGCGCAGCGCGGGTCACGCAGGTGTCACGCGGTCGCCGGGCCGCTCAGCGCGCCTTCGCGGTGTCCGGAACGATGGTGACGTTCACCTCGCCGTTCGAGAAGCGGCGGTCCACCTCCACCTTGATGAAGCGCTCGATCTCCTCGGCCGACGAGAAGGCCATGGCCTGCTCCAGCACCGTCACCGCGTCGGCCCGCGAGAGCTGGCGGATGATGTCCTTCACCATGGGGATCTGCCCCGCGGTCATCGAGAACTCCTCGAGGCCCAGGGCCAGCAGCACCATCGTCAGCGCCGGGTCGCCGGCCATCTCGCCGCACATCGCCACGGGGATGCCGGCCTTCTTCGCCGCGGTGATGATGTGCTCCAGGCTGCGGAGGATGGCCAGGTGCAGCGGCCGGTAGAGGTACGCCACGTCGCGGTTCTGCCGGTCGATGGCCAGCGAGTACTGAATGAGGTCGTTGGTGCCGATGCTGAAGAAGTCGGCCTCGCTCGCCAGGCGGTCGGCGATCCACGCTGCCGAGGGCGTCTCGACCATGATGCCGATGGGGAAGCGCTTGCCCATGGGCACGCCCACGCGCGAGAGCTCGCTGCGGCACGCCTCGAGCTCGCTGCGCGCCTCGCGCAGCTCCGAGATGCTCGACACCAGCGGGAACATCACGCGCAGGTTGCCGTACGCCGACGCCCTCAGGAGCGCCCGGAGCTGCACGCGGAACAGCTCGCGGTGCGCCAGGCAGTAGCGGATGGCCCGCAGGCCCATGGCCGGGTTGTTCTCCTTGTCGGGCTTCTTGCCGGGCACCTTGTCGCCGCCGAGGTCCAGCGTGCGAATGGTGACGGGCCGGTCGCCCATGGCCTGCAGCACCTGCTTGTACGACTCGAAGTGCTCCTCCTCGGTCGGGGCCTCGCCCCGGTTCAGGAAGAGGAACTCGGTGCGGTACAGCCCGATGCCCTCGGCGCCGTGGGCCAGCAGCGAGGGGATCTCCTCGGGGAACTCCATGTTGCCGTTGAGCCGCACCCGCACGCCGTCGGGCGTGAGCGCCGGCAGCACGGCCGTCTTGAGCGCGAGCTGCTCGCTCTGGAGCTGCCGGCGCATCGTCTCGCGGAAGAGCGCGAGCTGCTCGTCGGTGGGGTTGACGAGCACCAGGCCGCGGCGCCCGTCCACCGCCACCATGTCTCCGTTGCGGATCGCCTCCGTCGCCCGGCCCAGGCCCACCACCGCCGGCACCTCGCGCGCGCGCGCGACGATGGCGGTGTGGCTGGTGTGACCCCCCATGTCCGTGACGAAGGCGCCCACCGTGGTGTTGCGCACCAGCAGCGCCGCGTCGGCCGGCGAGATGTCGTGGGCGACGATGATGGCGTTGGGCGGCACCTCCAGCTCCTCATCCACCACCTCGCCCATGAGGTTGCGCACCAGGCGGTCGGCGACGAACTCGATGTCGCTCTTGCGCTCGCGGAAGTACTCGTCTTCGAGGTTGTCGAACTGGTGCCGCAGGCGCCGGCACACGCGCCGCACCGCCCACTCGGCGTTGACGGTGTCCTCCTTGATGAGGCGCGTGACCTCCACGATGAACATCGGGTCGTGGAGCATGAGGCGGTGCGCCTCGAGGATGAGCCCGTGCTCCTGGCCGTCGCCGCTGCCCGACAGCTTCGTCTTGATCTCCTCGAGCTGCCGGTCGGACAGCTCGATGGCCGTCTTGAAGCGGAGCACCTCGCCGTCCACCTCGTCCCTGGTCAGCTTCACCTTCGGGGTGCGCACCCGCCGCGCGTCCATGACGAAGGCATGGCCGATGGAGACGCCGGGGCTGGCGGCGATACCCTGGAGTGAGATGGTGGCGCGCACGGTGGGAGCCCAGCGTACAGCACGCGGGCCGCGAGGCGAGTCTCCTCACCGGGGGCGAGGCCCGAGCCCACCGCGCCTGGCACCCCTCCGTCCGCATGTTGCTCGTCGCGGCGGTCCTTCGCTCGGTGAATGAGCTGGGCGACGGACGCCTGCGGCCAGCCCGACCTGTTCCAGCCCGCCTGACTTCAGATGGCGTACGGTGCCCGCGCATGAAGCGCGTCATCGTCATCGGAGCAGGCTTCGCGGGGCTCACGGCCGCGGCGTCGCTCGCCCGACGGGGCTTCGCCGTCACCCTGGTCGAGAAGAACCACGAGGCCGGCGGCCGCGCGCGCGTCTGGCGAGACCGCGGCTTCAGCTTCGACCTCGGCCCGAGCTTCTACTGGATGCCCGGCGTCTTCGAGCGCTTCTTCGCGGAGTTCGGCGAGCGCGCCGCAGACCACTACGAGCTGGTGCGCCTCGACCCCTCGTACAGCGTGGTGTTCGAGCTGGGCGAGCGCTGGCCGATTCCCGCCGGCAGGCAGGCCCTGCGAGACTTCTTCGAGTCGAAGGAGCCCGGCGCCGGCGTGCGCCTCGAGGCCTTCCTCGCGGAGGCGAAGCCCAAGTACGACATCGGCATGGGCGAGCTGGTGTACCGGCCCTCGCTGTCCTGGAGCGAGTACGTGCACCCGGGGCTCCTCGCCGGGCTGCTCAAGACGAGCGTCTTCCGCTCGCTGCGGCGCCACGTGCGCGCGTACTTCCACCACGACCGGCTCCGGCAGCTCATGGAGTTCCCGGTGCTGTTCCTCGGCGCCACGCCGCAAGACACGCCGGCGCTCTACAGCCTGATGAACTACGCCGACATGGAGCTCGGCACCTGGTACCCGATGGGCGGCATGGGGCGCGTCGTCGACGCGTTCCTCCGCGTGGCGACGAAGCAAGGCGTGACGCTGCGCCTGGGCGAGCCGGTGTCGCGGGTGGTGCTCGACGCCGATCGCGTGGTGGGCGTGGAGACGAGCGCTGGCGTCCTCCCCGCGGACCTCGTCGTGGCCGGCGCCGACTACCACCACGTCGACCAGCAGCTGCTGCCGCCCGGGGCGCGCGGCTACAGCCCGGCCTGGTGGGCGAAGCGTACGCTCGCGCCGTCGGGTCTCCTCTTCTACCTGGGCCTCGACCGCAAGCTGCCGGGGCTCGATCACCACACGCTCTTCTTCGACGAGTCTCTCGACCGGCACTCTGAAGAGATCTACGCGCAGCCCCGCTGGCCGACGGCGCCGCTCTGCTACATGAGCTGCTCGAGCAAGACGGACCCCTCGGTGGCGCCCGCGGGCGGCGAGAACCTGGTCGTCTTGATCCCCATCGCGCCGGGCCTCGAGGACACGCCCGAGACGCGCGAGCGGTATCGCGAGGTGGTGATGGGGCGCCTCGCGCGGCACCTGGGCTTCGACCCGCGCCCCCACGTGGTGCTCGAGCGGAGCTTCTGCCTCAAGGACCTCGAGGCCGACTACCACGCGTTCCGCGGGAACGCGTACGGCCTCGCCAACACGCTGCTGCAGACGGGGCCCCTGCGCCCGCGCATGAAGAGCCGCGAGGTGCGCGGGCTCTACTACGCGGGCCAGCTGACGGTGCCGGGGCCGGGCGTGCCGCCAGCCATCATCAGCGGGCAGGTCGTCGCCAGGCTCATCGCCGAGGAGCACCCCGCCTGAGCGTCTCCGGGGCGACGGCTCACGCTGGCGCCGCGACGAGGACGACCGCGAACAGAAACCGCAGCACCCGTCGAGCCGCTCGCCCCCCCATGGAGAGCATCAACCAAATCCAGGGCCCGGCCGCCCGTCAGAACACCCCGCCGCCGTACACGTCGGTCACCGTCTTCTGCGCTGATCGTACGTCGCGGCGGCCCACGTCACCCCACAGGGCTCCGCTTCCCCTTGCTGCTCATCATCCGAACGCGGCTGACGTGCTCTCGATCGATCCGAGATAAGAGGCTCGCGATGGATGGCAGGGCGATCATCGAAGTGCTTGGCGTGCTCGCGGTGGGCTTCGTCTTCGGCGGGCTCCTGCCGGTCTTCCTCCTGTTGCTCTTCGTCAAGCACCGCGGTGGGAGCGCGGTGATGCACCAGCTGATCGCAGCCCTGAAGTCGGGAAAGGTCACCGACCTCCTCCCGTGGGAGAGCACGTCACCCCTCGAGCTGACGTGCGAGTGGGTCGGCTCCTCGACGTTCACCAAGAGCATGTTCGGCCGCGATGATCAGGGCGCGGGCTACGTGCCCTCGAGCCGCGCGCCGGCGGGCTGGCTGCTCGCGTTCGGCGTGGAGACGAAGCACAGCGGCGCGGACGGCAAGGTGCTCGCGATGACGTCGGCGCATCGGCTGGAGCTGGCGATCTCCAGCGGAGTCTCTCGGGCCACCCTCAACGGCAAGGTGCTGGGCACCTTCCGCGCGACAGAGCCCGCGCTCCTCGCTCCTGACGGCGCGCAGGTGGGGACCTTCGGTCCCGCAGGCCAGCTCGTCATTCGCGGCCGGCCCGTGGCCACCCTCGGCACCCCGGGCGCTGGCGCCTCCGCGCGCCCCTCGTCGCCCACGCCCTTGGTCACCCACCTGCTGGCCGAGCGGACCCCGGAAGACGACGCGTGGATTCTCGTGCTGGTGACGTTCCAGTTGGCCCGGGCGTCGGCTCAGTGAGGACTCTGCCAACGAAAAAATGCCCCGGCCAGCCGCCGGGCACCGCCTCGTCCCCGGTCCTTGAAGTCAAACGACTTCACCTTCGGCGGCATCACATGCAGCGAGGGCCTTTCGACCCGCCGCCCCTTCGGGGTCGTCGAGCTCACTGATGCGAGCCTGAACTCCGTCTCTCCACGCGAGTGGTGGCGATGCAAGCGGCAGGGCGGGCGTTCGAGGAGCGCGCCGGCTGACGCTCCCTCGACAGGCAGTAGCCTGAGGCCCGTGAGCGCGGCTCACGCTCGCGTCAGGCGGTCCGCGGCGCGGCGGGTCCGCTCGTCACCGCACAGCTGGAGGCTGACCTCCCACAAGCGCTGCTGTTGCCCGGGATCGTCGACGACAGGGAGCTTCTTCTCCACATCGCAGAACCGCCCCCTTGTGCTCGTGAGGAAGCGCCCGGATCGTGCCCGTGTCTGCTCGGCGCTCTCCACGAAGAGCGGGGCCATGAGCGCGCCGCATTCGTCGATCGAGATGAACTGCCCGAGCCACTTCGCGACGGTGGCCATCGCCTTCATCCCTGCAGGGATGAGCTCGACCTGGTTCGACCACACGGTCTTGGGAATCTGGTAACCGAAGCAAGACACGGTCGCGCCGCCTCGCGCGGCGTAGAGCGCGTGCAACCGGCGATAGAAGAGGTGCTTGGCGACCATGGCCTGCCCGAGCGCCGCTTCGAAGCCCCACTTGCGCTTCATCTGCAGGTCGTCCCACCCGATCTCGCCCATCTGTGTTGCATTGAACACCACCCGTCCGCCGTGGGGCGACCTCTCCAGCAGCTCGAGGAGCTCAAGCGTGAGCATGAACTGGGAGAGGTAGTTGACCTGGAAGTGCTGATCGAGGCCGTCCTCGGTCTCCTCTCGACGCCGCGCATACCCGAGCCCGGCATTGACGAACAGACCGTCGAGGCTCGCGTGGCGCCCGCGCAGCTCGTCGATGCAGGCACGGACTTCGCCCAGGCTCGTGAGATCACTGCGGACGGCGGAGATGCGACTCGGCGACGCGATGGCAGACAGCTCGGCCACGGTCTCTCTCAGGTGCGCCTCGGAGCGCCCGTGGATCACGACGTCGACCCCGGGACGCGCCGCCAGAGCCCGCGCGACGCCCTTTCCGATGCCGTGCGTTGCGCCCGTGATGAGTACCTTCATTCGCCCCTCCACCATGCCCCGTGGACCCAGAAGGAAGAACAAACCGGGAAACCGCCGGGCCGGGTGAGGCGCGAAGCGCGGCTCGAGACAAAGTGAAGCACGGCGGAGTGGCCGGCGGCGAGGGCGTGGTGGGGTGCGCGTCGCTGCGCGTCTTCGCCGACTGGCTGGTGGGCATGAACCTCTCGCGAGCCTCCGGTGCGAACGGCTTTTCCGGCTGGCGGCGCCAGCCCAGCGCGACGTGCTGGGCACTTCCATCGCCACGCCAGCACCTTGACCTTGAAACGCGCCACCGGAGTGAGAGTCTGCGCGCCGCAGGTCCACCCATGACGAGGTCTCCCCCACAATGATGCTCAATTCTCGTGTTTCGGCTCTTGGTGCAGCGCTGGTCCTCGGTGTGCTTTCCGGCTGTGGTCCGGGCTGGAAGGTCTTGAAGGCGTCCAACCCCACCGCGCTCGCCGCGGCGAACAACGTCGCCGTCGACTTCGACTACAGCGGCATGCTCGTCGAGGGGAAGTCCGTTGAAGACTGGAAGGCGTCGAAGATCGCCGAAGACGCGAAGTACGCGGACACCTGGGCGGACCTCATGGGTAAGTACGAGGCCGCGGTCATCGAGGGCATGCGCAACGAGGTGCCGAGCGCGCACCTGGCGTCGCAGGGCCCCGGCGACGTGACGGTCACCATTCGCCCGAAGAAGTTCGGCCTGGGCAAGTACATCGTCGTCACGGCGTGGCCCACCACGATGGACGTGGTCATCGCCGCGCGCGCCGGTGAAGGCGAGAGCACCGACGAGATTCAGCTGGTGCGCAGCTACCCCGCGTCCGTCACCCAGCCGTCCGTGTTCAACCACATCAGCCACGTCGGCCGTCAGATTGGCCAGGCCGCCGGGCGCTTCTTCGCGATGAAGAAGGCCGGGAAGTAAGAGCACCACGCCGCTGCGCGCTCGCTTCTTCGGGCGCGCGGCGGTCGGTTACCGCTTGTCCTACGCCGCGAGCGTGGCGAAGGTCGGCGTCGACGAGTTCGTCCAGCGCGTGACCGCGTCCGTGGAGTCGCTCCCGGAGTTCGCGTGGGCGCGCTGCGGCCCTGGCCTCTTCTCCGACAACACGACGCCGAAGGAAGCGTTAGCCAATCGCCGAACCTGCAAGCACGCAGACTGCGCGACCCCTTGCTGGTCAGCGTCGTTCCTTGCGAGCATCCCGCCATGAGCCTTCCCTCACCGAGCTACATGAAGAGCCCCGAGCAGACTGCCGCGCGCTTGCAGGCGTTGGCCGCAGAGGGCCTGACCTTGCCGCTGTCGGCCCTGCGGCCTGACGCTCCGGCGCTCCTCACTGCGTTCATGTACTTTGGTGGTGGTGAGATATGGGTCGTCGCGGAGGGAGCTGACCCCGATGAGGCCACGATCGATGAGGCGTCGGCTCGGGTCATCGGCGGACGCCTCGTCGTCGATGACGCCGGCCAGCCTGCGTCGTTCCAGGCCGTGACCGCACGTGGCTCCAAGCCGCGCAAGCGGATCCCTCTCATCTGAGCACCCGCCCGGGCGTCTGATGCCCAGGTTGGACGGGCAGGCAAAGGCGACGAGAATGGTGAGGTTCGAGAGCGGGTGACGGGCCGAGGTCGGGAGCTTGTGCGCGCAGGGTGTGGAATCGGGGGATGCAATGACAGTCCACGCAGCAACCGACGCGGCAAGTGCATGGGACCTCGCGAAGTGGGACGCCGTCGAGACGGCTGAGCGCATCGCGCGTAGAGACGTCACCGCGCGTGAGGTGGTTGAGGCGGCGATCGCGCGCGCCGAAGAGAGGGGCGCACTCAACGCGATCGTGACGCCGACGTTCGACGACGCGCGCGCGCGCGCAAGTACCGCGACGGGGCCGCTTGCGGGCGTGCCCTTCTTCATCAAGGACCTCTTCCCCGTCGCAGGTGTACGCACGGCGTGGGGCAGCGGCGCGACGGGAACCTTCATCGCGAAGAAGAGCGGGCCCGAGATCGCACGCCTGCAACGCGTCGGCCTCGTGAGCCTCGGCAAGAGTGCAACGCCCGAGTACGGGCTCACGGCCACGACGGAGCCGCTGGCTTTCGGCCCGTGTCACAACCCGTGGGCCATGGGTCACTCGACGGGCGGATCGTCGGGCGGGGCCGCTGCGTTGGTCGCATCCGGGGTCGTGCCCCTCGCTCACGCGAGCGACGGCGGCGGATCGATCCGGATTCCGGCTGCGTGTTGTGGGCTCGTCGGTCTCAAGCCCACGCGTGGGCGCTTCGACATGACGGGCTCGAATCTTCTCCCCGTAAACGTCGCGGTGCATGGCTGCGTCACGCGCACAGTGCGCGACACCGTTGCCTTCTGGCGTTCTATGAACGTCACCACCGACCATGCTCCGGGGACTGTGAAAATTGGCATGTTCACCACATCGCCGGCGGGCGGCCTCGTTGACGACGAGATCGTTTTGGCCGTGCACGACACTGCGAACGCGCTGCGCGAGCTCGGCCACACGGTGAAAGATGTCGCATGTCCGATTCCGCGCGTCGTCGTGGACGACTTCGTCGCGCTGTGGGGATTCCTCGCGTATATGCAAGGCGCGACGCACAGAATGATGACCGGCGGCGCGATGGACGCGACAAAGCTCGAGCCGCTCACGCAGAGCTTCGCGACCAGGTTCCGCTCGCGCGTCTGGGGATCGTTCCGCGAGATGAAGCGGCTGCGCAGCTGGACACGCGACTACGAGCGTGCGCTCGCCGAGCTGGACGTCGACGTCCTCCTGCTTCCCACCCTCGCAATGCTCCCGCCCCGGCACGGCTACCTCGCGACAGACGTGCCATTCGACCAGGCCCTCGCGCGCTTGTACGCGTTCTGCCCGTTCACGGGCCCCTTCAACAGCTCAGGTGCACCCGCGATTTCGTTGCCGCTGGCGCGCAGCAAGGGCGGCTTGCCAATCGGCGTGCAGCTCGCGTCGTCGCGCGGCCGCGACGGGCTGTTGCTAGAGCTCGCACTCGAACTCGAGCGCGCGCGTCCGTGGCCGCACATGCCGCCCTCCTCGTAGCGCCGATCGAGTCGCCGGTGAGGAGGCGCGATCCTGTCGCCCCCGTGAGCGGGCTCGTCTCCGCCTGTCGCCGCCACCATTCCTGGCTGCCAGCTCGCCGCGGTTTGAGCGGGTCAGCCTGCGCGCCACCGTGATGCTGCCTCCACCCGCGGCGCCGTCCACCAGCCCCGGGCCAGGCGCGGCTCCCGGGCAGCCGCCGAAGCGCCCGCGCCTCGCCTGGGCGACGGAGCTCGGCGTGCCGTCTGACCGGAGGGGATTGCCTCTCAGCGCACCTCGACGATCCACGCGCGGCGCTCTCCGCCGGCGAGCCACGCGAGCACCGTCGTCCGCCCCCGCTGCCGGGCCGTGACGGTGAGCCGCTGCGGGCCAGCCTGGGACACCCCGACGGTGTGCTCGCTCCCGACCGCGACCCGCTGGACCTCTGCCGGGAGCTCCAGCTCGAGGCTGGTGCCCTTCTTCAGGCTCAGCCGCTCCTGCTGCGACGACGGCGCGCTCGCCTCGGCCCCGTCCTGCGCGAGGATGGCGCGCACCTTCGGCACGTAGGCGTCGTCGGGGGGAGCCAGCTCGAGGTAGCGCTGGTACAGCGCGCGCGCCTTGTCCCTCGCGTCGCTCCGCGCATCGCGGGCGCTGAGCGAGGCCCAGGCCGCCGCGAGGCCCCGGGTGCAGGTCAGGTGCGTCGGCTCCAGCTTCAAGCACTGCTCGTTGAGGGAGATGGCCCTTTCGAAGTCTCTGCCCCTCAGCGCCCAGCCTCCCTCCCGCGCCAGCTCGTCGGGCCCAGGCGGAGGGGCGGGGGCGCGCGTCGGCGACGCCGCTGGCCTGGCCCGCGTCTGGCTCTCGTCCTGCTCGAGAATGGCGCGCACCTTCGCCACATGCGGGTGGTCGGCCGGCGCCAGCTCGAGGAACCGGCGGTAGTGGCGCCGGGCCTTATCATTCGCCTCGACCCGCCCGTCGCGAGCGGCGAGAGACGCGGCGGTGGCCGCCAGCCCCAGCGTGCAGTCGAGGTGGTCGGGGGCCAGCTTCAGGCACCGCTCGTAGTGGAGGATGGCCCGCTCGAGGCTCTTGCCCCGGCGCGCCTCGTCTCCCGCGCGCGCCAGCTCGTCGGCGCTCGCCTCGGGAGCGCGGGCCACCGCCGCCCCTGCCGCCACGACGAGCGCGAGGGACACAGCGGGCGAGACGTCCATCAACCAGCCTCGAGTCGGAGCTCCACGCACGCTGCACCTCCAGGGGGTGGCGACCGCTGCACCTTGGCGCTCGAGCCTACCAGCTGCTGGTGGCTCACGGAGGAGCGGGGGCACGCAACCCGTCGGCCGGCAGTGGCGATACCCCAGCAGGTGCCTGGCGCTGCGCGCCGCGCTCCCGCACGAGCGGCTTACATCGAGTCCTTCACGTGCTGGTACACCAGCGGGGAGTTCTGCAGGCCATTGACTCCGTCGTGGGTCAACCCCGTGAGTTGTATGTTCTGAGCGCCGGTGAGCTGAGCGCTGGTCACGGGCACGGTCGTGTCGCCGGTGCTGAAGATCGACACCCACTTCGTCGGCCCCGGCGTGGCTGGAGGGCTGTTCAGACCGGTGATGAACGGGCCGGATTGGCAGAGTTCCTGCCACACGCACACCGGCAGGGGCGAAAGACACGGGTTGCTCAGCCCGTGGTGCATCGTGCCCAGGGTGATGAACACCTCCACGGAAGACGTGCCTCCGAGGCGCTGCAGGTAGTGGCGCGAGCTCAGTCCTCCCATGCTGTGGGCGACGATGGCGATGCGCGTGGCCCCGCGGCCGGCGAGGTCCTGAATCCACACCGACAGCTGGGTCGCGTTGGTGCCGTTACAGCCCCAGCTCGGATCGGAATAAGTGCGCGCGATCAGCCGGTCGGCGGGCCAGCCGTCGCTCTTGAAGCGATCGACCATGGTGTTCCAGTCGTTGAGCGAGCCATTGATCCCGTGGACGAAGACGATGCCGTCGATTCCCAGGCCAGCGTCTGCGGACATCGTCGGGCCCGCGTCGAGTGCGGCGCCGACTCCCGCGTCGATTCCCGCGTCGAGTCCCGCGTCGGCGTCTTCCAGGCCCGCGTCCACGACGCCAGCATCGCGTTCGTCGAGAGCAGCGCCGGCGTCGGGGTCCGCGGTGAGAGGCTCACGGCCACACGACGCAGCGAGGACGCAGAGGCTCAGCCAGGGAGCGAGGCGCATCGCCGCCACATAGCTCAGGCCGCCGAGGGAGGGCACGCCCCGGGTGTCATGATCAGCGCTGGTGGCCAGGCGGTCCCTCGACCGCTCTGGCGTACGGTGACGAGCAACAGCCCCACGGCGATTCCGCAGACGACCCCTTCGGCCTTGCCGCGAGCCTTCTTCGCCGAGGTCATCGAGCCCTGATCCCAAGCGGGTCAGAGGCCATCCGCCTCACGTTCCGCTACCGCGCTTTGTCGAGAGCCCGCCGGAAGCGACCAAGGAGGCTGCGCTTTGCGCGGATCAGGCGCGCCTCGAGCGGTGATGGGATCAGCTCGACCGATGCGACGGGTTCGACCGGTGGTGGCTGTTGGGGCGCGGGCTCCGCGGAGCGAACGCTGGGAAGACTCGCCAGGTTTCGGCGCACCCGCTCTTCTGGCGGCTTCTCGCCTCCTTCTTCGACGTGGGGTGACGCGCGAGGCCGTGCTACCGATTCGCTCTGGCTCCCCCTTGAACGCCCCCCTCGACCCCCGAACCCGCGCGTGGAACTCGGCGATGTCCGCGACGCCGGGCCCGCTCGACCTGACCATCGAGCCCTCGCGCATCGACGGCGTCATTCCCGAGGCGCTGCGCGGCGGCCGGCTGCTCTCGAACGGCCCGGGGTGGACGCACATCGGCGGGCGCCTCGCGCACCCCTTCGACGGCCACGGCTACGTGCGGGCCTTCGCGTTCCAGCCAGACGGCTCGATGACGCTGCGCGCCCGCTTCGTGCAGACGCCCGTGTACCGGAGCGAAGCCGCGGCGCAGCGCCTCACGCACCGAGGGCTGGGCACGAACCTCGGCGACCACTTCTGGCAGAACCTCCGGCCGGGCAGCGCCCTTCGCAACGTCGCCAACACCACCATCGTCCGGTGGAAGGGCCAGCTCCTGGCGGGCTGGGAGGGTGGGGCGCCGTACGCCCTCGACCCGGACACGCTCGAGACGCGCGGCGAGGAGACCTTCGACGGCGCGCTCGCCGGCCAGGCGACGCTGGCGCACATGAAGCACGACGCGGCCCTCGACCGGCTGGTGACGTGCAGCCTCAAGCTGGGCCGCGCCACGACGCTCACCTTCCGGGAGTTCGACCCCGCCGGGCGCCTGCTCGAGACGCGCGTCGCCCCCATGCCGGCCGCGCTCTTCGCGCACGACTTCGTCATCACCCCGAATTGGTACGTGCTGGCCAGCAACCCGCTGCAGCTGAAGTGGGGCGAGCTCCTCCGCTCGGTGCTGGGCGCCTCGACGCTGATGAACGCCATCGCCAGCGACCCGAGCGCGCCGGGCGCCATCACCCTCGTGCCCCGGCGAGGGCCCGGGCCGACCCGCACCGTGACCCTGCCGGGCCGGGCCTTCGTGGTGCACTACGGCAACGCCTTCGAGCGTGACGGCGCCGTGCACCTCGACGCCTGCCTCTTTCACGACTTCGAGTTCGGCGGCGAGTTCGGCTTCCGCGGCCCCCATGCGCCCCTCGACCCGCGCCTGCCTGACGTGCGCGCGCCCCAGCGCCTCTTCCGCGTCCGCATTCCCGACGGCGCCGCGGCCGGCACCTGGCAGCAGCTGGCGCCTCACGGCGTCGACTTTCCGCGCGTGCACCCGGCGCACGAAGGGCGCGAGACGGCGCTGCTCTTCGGCGCCACCAGGGCCGACACCCGCCACAGCGACCCCTTCGACTCCCTGCTGCGCGTCGACCTGCGCGACCCGGCTCGCCCGCCGCAGGTGTGGTGCGCCGGCGAGGACGTCTTCGTCGGTGAGCCCATCTTCGTGCCCTCCGTCGAGCGCGAGGACGCCGGCCACGTCGTGGCGCTCGTCTCCGACGGGCTGGCGGGCCGCTCGCAGCTCGTCATCCTCGACGCGTCGAAGCTCGACGCCGGGCCCGTGGCGCGCGTGCCGATGCCGCTGCTGCCCTACGCCTTTCACGGAACCTGGGACGACGAGGCCGCCAGGGCTCGCTGAGCACGACGCATGGAAGAGACCCTCACCGAAGACCAGGAGGCCTTCGTCGCGCTCTGGTTCATCGGGTCGCCGCTCCTCATGCCGGGCACGGCGGGACCGCTGGGGGACGTCGTGACAAGAGCGTCTCCGCTTCGACCCGCGGGGGCCGATGTCTGGCAGGCGCGACGGCGACCTGGCGGTGGTGGCACATTGTCGCAGTGACCGCCCCCGCCCCCTCGCCGGCCCTGCGCGAAGCGCTCATCGTCCCCACCTGGGCCTGGCCCACGCTCGCGCTCTGGGTCGCGGCGGTCACGTGCTGGCTCGGCGGGGCGCTGGGCGTGGCGTCGGGGCTCCCGTGGGCCGGCGGAGCGGCGATGGCCCTGGGCGGCTACCTCGCCTTCACCCCCATGCACGACGCCGCGCACCGCTCGGTGGCGCGCCGGTCGTGGGTC
The DNA here is from genome assembly GCA_964449625.1 of uncultured Archangium sp. GTDB lineage: Bacteria > Myxococcota > Myxococcia > Myxococcales > Myxococcaceae > Archangium_A. The sequence continues at coordinate 69,679 of CAYUZK010000004.1, read as the reverse complement.
AACGAGGTGGTGGGGCGGCTCGCCGCGGTGACGCTGTTCGGGCCCTTCCCGGCGTTCCGCTTCGTGCACCTCGAGCACCACAAGCACACCAACGACCCCGCGAGAGACCCGGACTTCTGGAGCGGCCGCTCGCCGGCCTGGGCCCTGCCGCTGCGGTGGGCGACCCAGGACCTCCACTACTACGTCACCTACCTGCGCGCCGGCCGCCCCCGGCGGGAGCTGGCGGAGACCGTGGCGACCTTCGCGCTCTACGGCGGCGCCTCGGCCTGGCTGATCGCCATGGGGTGGGCCAGCGTGGTGGTGGCCTGGGTGGTCGCCTCGCGGGTGGCCATGGCGCTGCTCGCGTGCGGCTTCGACTACCTGCCCCACCGCCCCCACGTCGTCACCAACAAGGAGGACCGCTACCGCGCGACCTCGGTGCGGCTCGGCCTGGGGTGGCAGGTGGTGCTGCTCAACCAGAACCTCCACCTGCTGCACCACCTCAACCCGGCGGTGCCCTTCTACCGCTACGGCACCCTGTGGGCGGAGCAGCGGGAGCAGTTGCTCTCGCGCGGCGTGCTGGTGGTCAACGCCGCCCGGGCGGTCGCGCCCGCGGGCTGAGCTCCGGCCACCTCACGTTCATCGGCGCGGCGCGCGCACGGTGGGAGCTCAGCGCGCAGTTCGCGGGGGGCGCTCGGCGATGGGCTAGCCTCCCCCGCTCTTCATGAACTTCCCCACCTCCCCAGTGCTGATCATTCTGGCGCACCTGCTCGCGGGTTGCGTCACCTCGGGGAGCGCGGGCCGGGGCGACGGACTGGGTGAGGGGCTGGCCTCTTATTACGGAGCCGGGCTGCACGGCCGGCCCACCGCCAACGGCGAGACGTTCGACAAGCACCAGCTCACCGCCGCGCACCGCACCCTGCCCTTCGGGACCTGCGTACACGTGGTCTCCCTGCAGACCGGGCGCTCAGTGAAGGTGCGGATCAACGACCGCGGTCCCTTCGTGGGCAACCGGCTGATCGACCTCTCCGAGGCGGCGGCGGGCGAGCTGGGCATGCTCTCCGCCGGCGTGGGACAGGTGAAGCTGAGCCGCTGCCGCTGATCGGCCGGCAAAGTCTCTCTTCCCGGATCTCCCCGCGTTCGCCGCTAGAGTGTCGGCGTGCTGCCGTCGCTCCTGGTCCTCCTCGCCCTCGCCGCCCCGCGGCCCGACGCCGGAGCCCCGCGCGCGCCGAAGGTGGCGAAGCTGCCCGTGGTGGCCGTGCTGCCCTTCGACAACCAGACCGGCGACGCCAGCCTCGACGTCTTCCAGAAGGGCCTGGCCGACATGCTGGTGGTGGACCTGGTCAACTCCGGCGCCGTGGAGGTGGTCGAGCGCGCCCGCCTGCAGGCCCTCATCGACGAGCTCAGGCTGCAGCGCACCCGGGCCTTCGACCCGGCCACCGTCCTGCGCCTGGGCAAGTTCGTCGGCGCCACGCACGTCGTCACCGGCGCCATGCAGGAGCTCAAGGCCCGCGTGCGCCTCTCAGTGCAGCTCATCGACCAGCAGACCTCGAAGGTGCTGGTGGCGCAGGACGTCGTCGGCCCCAAAGACGACCTCTTCGAGCTGGAAGAAGCGCTGGTGCGGCTGCTCCTCGCGGGCCTCGCGGTGCAGGGCAAGGCGCCGGCGCGCCCGGTCACGGCCACCTCCGCCGACACGCTGCTCGCCTATTCGCGCGCGGTGGACCTCGCCGACCAGGGGCAGCTCACCGCGGCGGCCGCGCGCCTGGCGCAGGTGCTGCGCCTCGCCCCCGGCTTCACGCTCGGCCACGACGCGAAGGCCGCCCTGGCCCGGCGGCTGCGCCTGGCGAGCGGCAACCGCGCGGCGATGCTCGAGGCCACGCGCCAGCAGCTCTTCGAGCGCGCCGACGCGACGCTCGCCCACGGCAAGCGCGTGGTGCAGCTCGCCGAGTACCAGGCCGCGCGGCACCTCACCTACCGCGTCATCCGCGGGCAGTGCCTGGCGCTCGCCGTCCGCGCGAGGCTGACGCCGCACGGAGTCCCCACCATCCCCGACGGCCGCGAGGCCGAGCTCACGCTGTGGCTCGAAGCCTACGGCGCGAACCTCTCGCTGCTCGCCGCCGAGCTCGCCGACTGGCGCGGCCCCTTCAAGTGGCTGCCGGACCCGGCCGACAAGGCGGCCCTCGAGCAGCTCGGCCTCGTCGCGCCCTCCGAGCTCCTCACCGGGGGCCTCGCCGCGGTGGTGCGCCGGTGGGAAGGCGAGCTGCTGCTCAACGGCCGCCTGTCGCCCACGCCGGCCCTCGCCTTCTCCATGCGCCCCTCGCTCGCGGAGCTCGACCGCGCGTACCTCGAGCCCGGGCGCCACGCCTACGCCCTCGCCCTCGACGGCTTCGCGAAGGCGCCGGCGAAGTACAAGCCCGAGGCGCTGCAGCTCGAGACGCTGGACCTCGAGGCCGCGGGCCTGGCGCTGCTGGGCCTCACGGAGCTCGCCACGCAGCGCTGGCAGCAAGCCCTCGAGCAATACCCGAAGGCCGAGGCCTACCCGGCCATCGAGGCGAAGGTGCAGCGCGCCCTCGAGCTCTCCACCGAGGGCCTCACCGAGGGGAGGCAGCGGCGGGCGCTCACGAAGGCGGTGTCGCGCTGCGAGGGGGCCGCGGCGGTGGCGGCGGCGCTGGCGCCGGTGCTCGAGCGTCAGGCGCGGGAGGCTGGCAGCTGGGGCCTCAAGCCCGTCGTGCAGGAGGTGGCGACGGGCTGCCCGGCGGCGGCGCCGGCGGCGTGGCGCCTGGCCCTGGGCTACGCCGACACCCTGGGCGACTGCGCGTGGTTCGATCGCCTCCTCACGGCCTGGGCGCGGGTTGACGCGGCGGGTGCCAACGAGGCCGCGTCCAACTTCAGCACCTGCTTCATGGAGCGCCCCTGACCATGGCGTCCCTCGGACGAATCGTGATGGGCCTCGCCATCGCCCTCCTCTGCGTGGTGGGCTTCTTCGCCTTGACCGCCGGCCTCGACGCCGTGACGGGCTGGAGCAGCGACGCGGTCAACGCGCTCGGCTGCACCGTGCTGATGGTCGGCTTCCTCGGTGCCTCCTTCACCTGGGCGAAGCTCGCGCGGTCGGCGTTTCGCGAGGCGCACCTCGAGGTGCTGCGCCCGGTGCCCGCCGACGGCGTCGCGGAGCTGATGCTGGTGCTCGACCCGAAGCGGCCCCTGACCCTCGTCCCTGAGGAGTCCACCATCACCTTCACCTGCACGCAGGCCGGCAGCGACGGGCCCGAGGTCGTCGCCGTCCACCGACAGCCCCTGATGCTCCCCGACCACCTCATCCACCGGGTGGCGCACCGGGTCGAGGTCCGGCTGCCCGTCGGCGTGCTGGCATCGATCGTCTCGGAGTCCCTCCAGTCGACCTTCGTCGTCACCGTCGGCGTGCAGGGCTGGCCCGACCTCGTCCTCCGGACGACCGTGAAGGTGCTGCCCCCGCGCGGGGCCTGATGCGCCGCAGAGGTTGTCGCGCCGCCGCGCCCCGGACATGCTCACGAGCCCCATGCGCCGCCCGCTCGCCTTCGCCCTCTCCGTGCTCGTCCTCTCGCTGTGCGCCTGCAGCCTGGCGCGCGCGCGCACCTACCGCATGCCGCTGTCCGCCGCCGAGGCGCCCCTCGTCTTCCCGGCCCTGGGCGCCGCCGCGGAGAAGCTCGGGTACAAGACCTCGACGCAGCACAGCTCGCAGTTCCAGATGTTGAACGTGGCGCTGCCCGACGGCGCGCGCTTCTCGTGGACGAACAACACCCAGAACTTCGGCCTCGTCATCTACGAGCCCAGGCGCGCCAAGGACGCTCCCGAGCCTTCGCCCGAGGCGCTCGACGCGCAGTTCCGCGAGCTCAAGGTGAAGGCCGACGAGGTGTGGGAGCTGGCCATCGAGCTGCGGCAGAAGAACAACGTCGGCGCGGCGGTGCTGGTGAACCCCACGCAGCCCCAGCAGCCCATGGCGCAGCAGCCCCAGGGCCCGCAGCAGCAGGGCTTCCAGGGCTCCTGGAGCACGCAGCCGCAGCAGGCGGCGCCGGTCAGCGGTCAGCCCTGCCGCTCGACGAATGACTGCGCGGGCGGCTGGTGCCGGGCGTGGCGGGGCAGCCAGGTCTGCATGAACCGGGGCGGCCGCGGGGCGCCGTGCGCCAGCACCCTCGACTGCGGCGGCGGCCTCTTCTGCCGCGGCGACCTGTGCGGGTGACCGGCTCAGCAGCCGGCGCGTGACTCGAGGCCCGCCGCGAGCGCGGCCACGAGGTTCGAAGGCGAGACGCCGCCGAGCGCGCAGCTCGCCGGGTCGCCCGTCTCGATGACGCGCCACTCGCCGGTCTCGAGCTGCGCGACGTCCACGCAGAGCCACGGCACCCGCGTGCGAATGGCGACCTCCCGGCCGAGGGCCTGCACCTCGCGCTGCTCGCGCGGCAGGAGCTCGCCGAAGGGGTCGCCCAGGGGCCAGTAGGCGCCCTGGGTGATGATCTCCGCGTCGAGCACGAAGAGGCGGTACTCGCGCGACTGAGGGAAGCCCTCCACCACGCGGTCGAGCCGGCGCAGCGGCAGCAGCTCGCGCAGGAGCACGTGCCCGCGAGAGAGCCCCTGGAGCGCGAGCAGCTTCGCCACGCGGGCCTTCGCGGAGGCCGCGTCGGCGGCGACGCAGGCGTCCCAGCCGTACCACTTGCGGCTCCCCAGGCTGCCCTTCACGAAGACGGGGGGCGGCAGGCGCGTGAGGGCGGCGTCGACCTCGTCCACCGACGAGACGAGCTCGGTGCGCGCGGTGAGGCCGTCGAGCTGCTGCACCGTGCGGTGGAACTCGAGGGCGGTGAGGTGCTGCTCGAGGTCGTTGAGGAGCACCACCTTCTTCGCGGCGGCCTCCGCGACGATGGCCGCGTAGCGCGCGGGGGTCGGCGTGTCGCCCACCAGCACGCCCCACTCGAAGCCGACCGACTCGAAGTCAGGCAGGCGGGGCGCGCCGGGCTCCAGCGCCTGCTCCGGCAGCAGCTCGGTGACGTGGTGCCCCTGGGCCTGCGCCACCCGGGCGAGACCCGCACGGTCGAGGTCGGCGCGGTCGGTGTCGAAGGGGCCTTCGATGAAGAAGCGCATGGGGCCTGGCTGGCTAGCACGGAGCCAGGGCCTGGAGGACAGCGCGTCGACTGGCGCGCGCCACGAGCCGTCCGTATTCCCTGCGTGATGGCGCGAACGACGGTTTCCGGTGGGGTGCTGGGCGCGGTGGTCGGAGCCCTCCTGGGCGTCCCGCTCTCGATAGCGGTGGTGCAGGAGGCGAGGGCTCGAACGAGCCAGGTCTTCACGCCGGTTCCCGTCCTGGCCGCCGCGCGAGAGGTGGCCGCCGGCGTCCCCTTGACCGACGCCGACGTCATCGAGACGACGTTCCCGGCACCGCTGGTGACGCCGAGCTGCGCGACGCCTTCGACCCGCGCTCAGTTCGTCGGCAAGCCCGTGCGCTGGCGCGTGAACGCCGGCGCCGTGCTGCGAGACACCGACCTCATCGACGCAGACGCCGCCTGCGCCGCGCGCGTCTCGCTGGCCCTCGCCCAGCTCGACGGAGGCACCCCCGAGACCCGCGCGCTGGGGAGCGCGCTCCTCGAGCGGCATGGAGGCGCTCGATGAGCGGCTTCGCACGAGGCCTCGTCGGCGGCAGCTGCGCCTCGCTGCTCGCGACCGTCGCCCTCGGGTGGGCGCTCGGCGCCGAGCCCGAGAGCCGCGTCATCGTCGCCGCCACGGACATTCCCGAGGGCACGCCCCTCACCGTCGGGCTGCTCGACGATCGCGCGGTGCCCGCTCGATTTCTCTCGACCCGGAAGCTCGGGGCCTCGAGCGTCGCCGCGGTGGCCGGGCAGCACGCGCCGCAGGCGATGCGCGCCGGAGACTTCATCGACCCGACCCACTTCGGCACGAGCGCCGACGCGTGCGTCGTCGAGGCCCGGGCCATCGCCGCGCGCCTGGCGGCCCCTGAACCCGCGACGCGTCAGTTCCTCGAGCTGCTCGAGCGCAGCGGGCCCTGAGCAGCCCGTCCCGCCGGCGACCCGGCAGGCCGCGGGCGGCGACAGGCAAGCTCCGTGTACCGCGTCACCGACGCCGGGGGCCTACGCCGACGGCGGCACGCACACCTTCGCGGTGCTCGCGCCCACGTGCTCGGCGTTGCCCACGCAGTTCGACTCGTGCTCCACCGCGCGGTTGACGTTGCACTCCGGCTTGTCCGCGCACTCGCGGAAGCAGTAGTTCGCGCCCGAGCTCTTCACGCACGCCGAGCCCGGCACGCAGTCGGTGTCGGTCGCGCACCCCTCGAGGCCACAGTACCCGCCCTTGAAGCCCGTCAGGCACTTGAGCTGCGTGTCGCCCAGCCGCGGGCAGTCCGCCTCGACCGCGCACTGCGCGCCGATGCCCGCCCGGTCCGCGGGGTTTCCGCACGCCGCCGCGCCCAACGCGAGCACCACGGTCACGGAAATCGCCAGCCACGTCGTCTTCATCGCTCTGCCTCGTCTCGGAAAGGAGTGTGCCCGCGGCGCTCCGCCTACCACGGCGCTCACCTCGCGGCCCGCGAGGCGTGCTCCACCACGAAGGCCGCGAAGCCGGCCATGAAGTCCACGAGCTGGGTGCGCACGCGCTCGTCGATGAGCTGGCCCGACGCGTCGAACACCTTGCCGGCGCCGGCGACCGCCAGCCGCCCAGGCCACACCCGCATGCCCAGCGCGCGCAGCACCGGCAGCCACGCGTCCTGCGCCTGCACGGTGCCGAAGCGGCCAGGGCTGGCGCCCATCACCGCCACCGGGCGGTTGCCGAAGACCCGCGCGACGTCCGACGCGGGTCGCGACGCCCAGTCGATGGCGTTCTTGAAGACCCCGGGAATCGAGTTGTTGTACTCGGGCGTCACCAGCAAGAGCCCCGCCGCGCTCGCCACCTGCTCCTTGAGCTCCCGCACCGGCTCCGGGAGCCCGCGCTCTGCCTCGAGGTCGCCGTCATAGAGCGGGATGCCGCGCAGGGTGCCTTGCGCGAGCCGCACGGAGGCGGGCGCCACCTCCCCCGCCGCGCGGAGGAGGGTGCCGTTCAAGGAGCCGGTGCGCAGGCTCCCCGCAAGTCCGAGAATGACGGCGGGCTGGTCGCTCATGGCGGCGGAGTCTTGCACAGGCGCGCCCGCGAGGCGCCGAGGCCCGGGCGCGACGCGTGCGGCCCTGCCCTCGACGCTCTGGCTGACCTCAGCCCGCTGGCCAGCGCTGGAGTCCTTGGACGTGGTCGAAGTGCGCGTCGAAGGTGAGCAGCGTGGCGGCGGCCTCGAGGGCGTGCGCCGCGATCCACACGTCGTTCATCGGCAGGGGCTTTCCCTTGCGCCGCAGCGCGTCCTTGACGCCCGCGAAGATCTCCGCCGTGGTGTCGGTCGCGAAGAGCAGCTTCACCGTCTCGCCCCCCAGGAAGGCCTGGAGGAACTCCCGGTTCTTTCGCTCCCGCTGCCCACCCTTGAAGCCCGCGAGCAGCTCGCCCAGCACGAAGACCGAGAGGTAGACGGTGTCTGCGTCGCCCAGCAACTCGAGCACCTGCTCGTCGCCACTGGCCAGGCGGGCGTAGGCGTTGGTGTCGAGGAGGACGCGCTTCAGCGCCATTCCGACGCCTCGACGCGCTCGAAGTCGGCGGTGGCCCGGTCGAACGCGGCGCGCTCGGCCTTCGACCACATCCCCAGGAACTGCTCGAAGTGCTTCCGGTTCTTCGAGGGGGCGCTCTTCACGCCGAGCGCCTGCTCGAGCAGTTCCTTGACGAACTGGTTCACGCTGAGGCCCCGTTCGCGAGCACGCGCCTTGAGGAGGGTGGCGAGCGGCTTGTCGAGGTTGTGAATCGTGAAGGAGTTCATGGCGTGGTTCAAGTCTACGGCAGATGAACCACTGGTCGACAGACCGCCCCCCCCGAGCCCAGCCTTCTGACCGAGGCGCGGCCGTTGTTTCAGCCACTTACGGCGTGATGCGCGACCCCGCCCGCACGATGCCCTCGGAGTCGATGCCCAGCGACACGTACGAGAGCGCGTTGGCCTGGTCGCGCACCGAGATGACGAGGCGCGAGCCCGGCGAGGTCCAGGTGCTGTAGCGGTGGGCGTCGGGGTCCACCGTGCCCTGCACGCCGAGGCGCGTGAGCATCGCCTGCAGCGCGGTGGTGTCGAGGCTGCCGCTGACGAGCATGTTGTCGGGCACGGTGAGCGCCTCGGTCGCGCGCTTCGGCTCGGCGGTGGCGAGGCCCTGGAGCGCGGGCGTCGAGGCCACCTTCGCGAGGATGGTCTCGTAGGTCGCGGCCACGAAGTCGTCGGGGTCGCCGGAGGTGGTCATCAGCTCCGCCACCGAGAGGCCGAGGCCGTAGCGGGCCTGCAGCAGCTTGTCCTTCACTTCCTTGCTCTCGACGGGCGACGAGCTCCACGACGAGCCGCTGCCGCCCTGGTGCACGATGCGCTCGAGGAAGGACAGCGAGAGGGCCGCCGTCTTGTCTGCGCCCAGGCCTGCCTGCGCGCCGACGAACTGGCCGGCCTCGATGGCCAGCATGCGCGCGAGCGCGTCGGCCGGGGCGTGGGCGAAGTTGGCGCTGGTGGAGACCTTGATCTTCCCGTTGGCCGGGTCGAGCTCGAACTTGAAGGCGCGCAGGTCGCTGGAGCCCGCCTCGTGGAAGCCGGCCGACTGGAAGACGTCGGGGTTCCACGGCACGCCGTTGCCGATGAGGCCGGGCGGCAGCTCGGTGTAGCGCGCGAAGAGGTTGAGCTGGTTGACCGCGGCGTTGGCCGCCGTGCCCTCGAGGCCGTCGAGCGGCGCGCCGGGGTCGAGCGGGTCGAAGCCGCCCGAGGCGTCGACGCGCTTGGGGTACACGACGTTGAAGAGCGAGTCGTTGGCGTCGGTGACGCCGTCGCGGTCGCGGTCCAGCTTCTGGAGGATGACCTCCCGCTGGTTCGGGTAGAAGTAGTGCGTCTCGACCGGGTGGTCCTTGTACCACTTGATGTCGGACTCCCCCATGCCGTCGGGCGAGGGCTCGAGCGACTTCACCCAGTCACCGAACTCCTTGTTGTTCGCCTTCTCGACGGCGTCGTAGCCCTTGCCGGCGTCGATGCCGTTCATCATGTTCCACAGCAGCGTGAAGTCGTAGTTGTCGTCAGACGCCTCGCGCGTGCTGAAGAGGTGCGCGTCGGGGAAGGAGCGCTTCACCGACTCGATGCTGCCCTCGCCGTAGCACTGCAGCAGCATCACCATCTTGCCCTCGCCGGTGCCGCTGACGCCCTTGCTCAGCGCGTCCTCGACGCGGCGGCCGTAGCCCGCGTGGCCCGAGTAGATGATCAGGTCGACGGACTCGTCGCCCATCTTCTCGAAGAGCGACGGCGGCGCGTCGTGCGAGGGCGCGGGGGTCATGACGACCTCCATGGCGGGCTCGCCGTTCTTCGCGCGGCGCGTGAGCGTGGTGCTGCCGTCGGGGTTGTCCTTCTTCTTGAAGCCGCGATCGACCCAGAACTGCACGTTGTCGGCGCGCGGGCTGCCGTCGTTGTCGGTGTAGTGCATGACGGAGATCTTCCCGTCGCGCAGCCACTTGTCGTACGGCGGCTTCGGCGGGTAGAGGTGCGCCTCGGCCGTCTTCGTCTTCGCCAGCTCGCCCTTCTCGGCGCGCGAGAGCGAGCTCTCGAAGGCAAAGTCCTTGAGCGGGCGGTACGGCTCCTTCTGCACCGAGAACATGAGGCCGAGCGTCAGCGCGTCGCGCGTGTCGGTGTCGCCCAGCGTGTTCGCCTGACGGGCGGCGGCCTCGAGCAGCGTGAGCGCGGCGGCGCGGCCGGCGCGGAACTCGAGGGCCTCGGCGTCGTTGCGCGGCGCCCGAAGGAGCGAGTCGTGCAGCTTCGCGGCGCTGACCGCGACCGACTTGAGCACGGCGGGGTCGGTGACGGCGGAGAGCGGCTGGTTGTCGGGCGCCTGGGTGACGGCCACCTTCACCGCGCGGATCTGCTCCGAGAGGCTGGTGGGCGCGACGCCGCCGAAGCCCAGCGTGCCGTCGCGGCCGATCTGAAGGTTGGCGCCGCCGAAGGCGCCGAGGTCCACGTTGCCGTTGAGCGTCGGGGCCGACTTCAGCTCCCTCGGCGCGCGGTTGTAGAGGTCCTTCGCGCGGGCTGGGCCGGGCGTCGTCGGCGTGGTGGGCACCGCCGGCGTGGTGGGCGTGGTGGGCGTGGTGGGCGTAGTGGGCGTGACGGTCGGCGTCGTCGTGACGCCGGGGCGAGTGATGGTGGGCATGGCCGCGGTCCTTGGAGGGAAGGAAGCAACGACAGCCGGCGGAGCATGGCACGTCCGCCTCCCGAAGAAAGGGGGGGCGTTCGCCTGAGGGCACGGCTGATGCTGGGCATGGGCGTGACCAAGGAGGTCCGCCATGCGCACGCTCATCTCTGCCGTGCTGGTGCTGTCCGTGGGGTGTGGCGAGGGCACCTTTTCGGGGCAACAGCGCGCGACGCAGCCCTGCGCCGTGCCAGGCCCGAGCGCCTGGGAGCGGCTCGAGACGAAGCCGGTCATCTTCGAGTTCCACCCCGGCACGTCGCTGGGCTCCTTCACCACGCACCGCGCGCGTGACGTCGGCCCGCCGCTGCCGACCCCGCTGCGCCTCACCTCCGGCCGCGTCGAGCTGCTCGCCGGGTGGCACTCGGTCGGTCCGCTCCTCTCGGTGACGCGCTTCGAGGGCGCGCTGGCGGACGTGCACCTGTCGCAGGCGCAGCTGCCGCCCTCGGGCCTCACGCTGACGAACGGATCCTTCAAGCTGTCGCGCGGGGTCGCGCTGCCCGTGCGCTGGCTCGGCGACGGCGCGGTCGGCCTGGCCGCGGGCGCGGTGCCGGTGGAGGTCCACCTGTCGCTCCTCCTGTCGACGGGGGAGGTGAGCCCGCTCGAGGTCGGTCACCTCGACGCGCTGCCGGTGGAGCTGGTGGTGGAGCGCAGCGCTGGCGAGGTGCTCTTGCTGACGGCGAAGGCCGCGCAGCCTGGCGTGCTGTGGAGCTGGGGCGGGCTGCTCGAGCTGGGCAACCTCGCGGTGACGCTGGAGGCGTCGGAGGCGGGCGCGCTCCTCGAGCTGCCCGCGCCGACGAGCGGTGCAGCGCCGTGAGCCACCCTCGACGGAGCGAGCGCACCTCGCGTCACCTTGCCGTGGGCAGCGGCCGAGGCGCGTCGGCCGGAGTGGCCCTGGGCCTCTGGTGTGGAGAGCGAAGCTAGCGTGCGCGCCGGGGACCCCACCCAGGCGTCGGCGCTGCGGTGGGCGGCGGCCGCGCTGGTGCTGGGCGCCCTCCTCGCGGTGTGGCCGATGTGGCCGCCGCTGGTGCTGGCCGCGTGGACCGCGGGCCTGGCGCGGCCCGTGATGGGGTGGCTCGAGCGCAAGCTGCGCGGGCGCCGCAGCGCGGCCTCGGTCATCACCGTCGGGCTGGTGCTGGGCCTCGGCGCGCCGCTGGGCCTGGCGCTGGCCGGCGTCGTCTCCGGCGCGCTGGAGCTGGGCACGGAGCTCGCCGCGGCGCTCGCCCGCCAGGACTCGGCGCGGGCCGCGCTCGACACCATCGTCTCGCCCGACCCTACCCTCTGGCACGTGCCTCGGGACCTGAGCGAGGCCATCGCGCTGGCGGAGCGCGTGAGCGCCTCGGGCTGGGGGGTGCTCTCGGGGCTGGCGGGCGCCTCCGCGCGCGGCATCATCGCGGTCTTCCTCTACTTCGTCGGCACCTACACCTTCCTGACCGAGGGCCCCGCGGCCTGGGACTGGGTGCGCCGCACCAGCCCCTTGAAGCCAGCGCACGCGGAGCGCCTGAGCGCCGCCTTTCACGAGACGGGGCGGGGGCTGCTCTCTGGGGTGGGCCTCACCACGCTGACCCAGGGCGTGGTGGCGACCATCATCTACCTCGCGCTCGGCGTGCCGCGGGCGCTGGTGCTCGGGCCGCTCACCGGCCTGGCCTCCATGATGCCGCTGGTCGGCTCCGCGCTGGTGTGGGGGCCCGTGGCCCTCGGCCTGTGGGTCAACGAGCACCCCGTGCGGGCCGTGCTCCTCGGGGTCCTCGGCGTGGCCGTCATCAGCACCATCGACAACCTGCTGCGGCCCTTCTTCTCGCGCCTGGGCAAGCTGCAGCTCTCGATGTTCACGCTGTACGTGGCCATCTTCGGCGGCCTCGCCACGGTGGGGCCGTGGGGCGTGGTGCTCGGCCCGCTGCTGGTGCGCCTGGCCCTCGAGGTGCTGGCCCTCCTCAAGGAAGAGGAGCTGCCGACCATCGAGGCCCCGTAGGGCCAGGGCTTCAGGCGCGCGCGGCCCCCTTCGTCGAATAGACCTCGAGCGACAGGTCGCGGAACACGCCGGCGTCGAGGGTGGCCGTGCGGGTGAGCCACGCGCACGGCGCGAAGAGGTCGGGCTGAGACTTCACGCGCGCGTACAGCACGCGCAGGCCGCGCCGGCGGCGGCCCAGCGACTCGCGCAGGCGCGCCTGGCTCCCGGCCATCACGCTCCCGAAGAAGGGGTTGAAGAGGTACACCACCGTCACGTCGTCGGGCACCGCCCAGGTCGTGGCGTCGGCCACGTGCACCTCGACGGGGCAGCGGAGCCACCGCGCCGCGGTCCGGGCGTTCCGCTCCGCGGCGGCGGCGAGCGGCTCGAGCAGCTCGACGCCCACCACCCGCCTCGGCCCGCGGCGCGCGGCCATCAACAGCGCCCGCCCCTTGCCGGCGCCGTAGTCGAGGAAGACGTCGCGCGGGGTCAGGGCCAGCCCGTCGAGGCCGCGGCGAATGAGCTGCCAGGGCAGCGGCTCGTAGGCGACGGACTCCGCGTGCGCGGCCTGCAGCGTCGACGTCTCGTCGGTCTCGTCGCCGAAGAAGCGGTTCCAGCCCGCCGCCTCGGCGCGCACCAACGCCCAGCGGACCGCGTCGACGGGCCCCACCTCACGCACGCCTCGCGCAGCCCGCAGCAGCTTCGTCAGCATGAACGCCTCCCGGGGGCTGCGACTGCAAGCGGCCCGCCAGCACCGCGAGCCAGCGCGGCCCGGGCAGGAGCGCACCCGCGCGCGTGGTCAAACTGACGCGGCGCCTCGTCACTCTGACGGAGGCGGCGGGACCGCTCCCGCCACGAAGTCACCTGCCCGTGGCAGCGACGCCGGCGCGCTCCGCCAGGATCTCATCGCCGCTGTGGAGGCACCTTCTGGGCTGGACGCGCGCCAGCGTGCTCGTCCTCCAGTGGCGCGTCGGAGCGCATGGAGTCCGCGTCGTGAACGATGGCCTCGAGCCCCCCCCACCGCCTCACGCCTCGCGCGGAAACAGCGGGCCGGGGTGACCCAGGGGCACGGCCTCGACCTGCTCCGCGAGCGAGAACCGCTTCGGGCCCGGGTAGATCACCGCGATGCGCGCCAGCCCGACGTCCGCGAGCGCGGTGCGGATCGACGGCGTCAGCCGCGGCGCATCCGTGCGCTTGCACTCCACGCCGAGGAGCTGCTCGCCGCGGCGCAGGATGAGGTCGATCTCCGCGCCCTGGTGCGTGGCCCAGAAGAAGGCCTCGTCGTGCGGCTCCGTCATCAAGACCTGCTCGATGACGAAGCCCTCCCAGGACGCGCCGACCTTCGGGTGGGTGAGCAGGCCCTTCTCCGAAGAGATGCCCAGCAGCGTGTGGAGCAGGCCGCTGTCGCGCACGTAGACCTTCGGCGACTTCACCTGCCGCTTCGAGAGGTTCGCGTGCCACGGCCGCAGCTGGCGCACCATCAGCGCATCGGTGAGCAGGTCGAGGTAGCGCCGCGTGGTGGCCTCGCCGACGCCGAGGGCGCGCGCCGGCTCGGCCGCGTTCCACGTCTGCCCGTGGTAGTGCGCGAGCATCGACCAGAAGCGATGGAGCGACGTCGCCGCCACGCGCACGCCCCACTGGGGGAGGTCGCGCTCGAGCAACGTCTGCACGAAGCTGGCTCGCCACGCGACGCTGTCCGCCTCGGCGTCTGGCAGGAAGGCCAGGGGCAAGCCCCCGCGCCGCCACAGCCGCTCCTCGTGCTGGGCGCCGACCTCGACGAGCGTGAAGCCGCCGATGGACACGCGCTCCACGCGACCGGCCAGGCTCTCGGAGCTCTGTCGCAACAGCTCGCCCGACGCGCTCCCGAGCACGAGGAATCGCGCCGGAGCCTCGGCGCGGTCAGCCAGCACGCGGAGCATCGGGAAGAGGTCTGGCCGTCGCTGGACCTCGTCGATGACCACGAGGCCCTCGAGCGGTCGGAGCGCCGTCATCGGCTCCTCGAGCCGCGCCAGGCTCGCCGGGTCCTCCAGGTCGAAGTAGTTCGGCGAGTCTTCGCTCACCAGCGTGCGCGCCAGCGTCGTCTTGCCGCACTGGCGGGGACCAGACAGCACCACCACCCGGCTGCGACGCAGCGCTTCGACCACCTGCTGGTGGACTCCCGAGCGGGTCAGCACCAAGGCAAACTACCATGAAATTCCACCATTCATTGGCGGAATTTCATGGTCGGTGAACCTGTTTTCAGAATTTTATAAGACACTAGAACCGACACCGCAGCAGGTCGCGGCTGGCGTCGGGAGCCTCCCCGGCGTGGCAAGCCAGGGCCCCGGGGCACGTGCCCCGCGCCTCACCGTCGAGCGTGCGCCGCCCGGGGTGCGGTTGGGCCAACGACGCGCCCGGGCTGCCCGCCTCGAGCGCCCAGGTGCCTTCGGCGAAGCGCGGCGCCACGAAGAGCGAGTCGCCACCGAGCTCCACGAAGGCCGGCGGCGCGAGGCACCGGCGCAGCGTGAGCGGCGGCACCTTCTTCGGCGGCGTCACCGCCTCGGCCCACACCGAGTCCTCCACCACCAGCGTCGGCGTGCGCGTCGTGGTGCCCGCGAGGTCGAGGGTGACGCCTTCGTGCGCGGGCCCTGGCGTCGTGTGGCCCACGAAGGTGCAGCCGCTCACCGTGGCCGCCGCGCCCTCCTTGAGCCGCAGCGCCGCGCCGCGCACCGCCCGGTTCGCCACGAAGAGCGAGTCGAGCACCGCCGCCTCCACCAGCTCGTCGAGCAGCACCGCCCCGCCCTGCCGCGCCTCGTTGCGCTCGAAGCGGCAGCGCTCGATGACGAGCTTCTCACCGCGCGCGTAGATGGCCCCGCCGCCGTGCGCCGGCGCGGCGTTGCCTTCGAAGACGCAGTCGCGCAGCGTGAGGCGCCCGTCGGCGAAGAAGACTGCGCCGCCCGACTGCGCCACGCCGCGGGAGAAGTGGAAGCCCTCGAGCACGACGTCGGCGCCCGGCGCGTCCACCCGCACGATGGGCCCGCCGCCGCCGCCGTCGAAGCGCACGCCGGGGCCGCCTCGCAGCGTCAGCGCGCGCTCGAGGACGAGGTGCCCGGCCCAGGTGCCCGCGGGCACGTCGAGCACCGCGCCCACGGCGGCCTCGGCGAGCGCGCGGCGCAGGTCGAAGCTCATGCCGCCAGCACGTAGAGGTCTTCGAAGTGCCGGCGGTACTCGCGCAGCGTCAGGCGGAACACGCCGTCGTCCTTCCCGTCGTCGCCGGGCTCGACCTTGCCGTAGGGGTTGCGCAGGGTGACGAGCCGCTCGCCGTTCTCCTCGGTGAGGGCGACGACGCTGTACATGTGCATGCCCACCAGGCCCTTCACGGGCTTGCCTGCGTCCTCGAGGGGCCCGGTGCCGGTGACGAGCGCCCGCCCTTCGGCGTGCGCGGTCCGAAGGAGGTCCCACAGCGCGCGGCTCTCGAGCTCCTGAATGGGGTTGTAGAAGTCTGACTTCGCGCCGGTGAGCGCCGTGAGCGCGTCACCCGCGTAGCCGCCGAGCGAGAGCTCGCCGTAGCCGCCCTTCCACGTCGCGTACGCCTTCTCAATCAACGCCGGCCACAGCTCGTCGGCGTCGCGGCCCTGGCCGTAGACGAGGCGCCCGTCGGCCTTCGTGGGGAGGTCCGCGTCGATGCGCACCTCGACCGGCGCCAGGCGGCGGCCCTGCTTCTCGAAGAAGCGCACGGTGTACGTGCCGTCGCCGTGGTCGGTGATGGCGTCCTCGAGCGCCTTCGGGTTCACCGCCGCGAGCGCCGAGAGCGAGGCCATCAAGAAGCAGTCGCCCAGCTCGTTCTGGATGACGTCGTCGAAGTGGAAGCCGTCGACCGCCACCACGCCGCCGGGGCGCGCGCGGAGCTCGACGGGGTCCAGGGTGTCCCACGAGAGCTTCGGGTCGGGCAGCGGGCCCGCGGAGAGCGGCGTGCCGCCCTCGAGGAACGAGGCGACCATGCGCCGGGCCCGGTCGTCGAACTTGTCGCCGTGCGTGGCGAGCAGCTCGGTGAAGCGCGCGCGCTCGGTGGGGCTGAGCACGTCGTCGGCCAGCGCCTCGTCGACCAGCTTCGTCACCTCGTCGACGCTGACCTGCTCGTCACGGAGCGCGTGGCTGATGGAGCGATCGAGGCGGCGGGGCATCGGGAGGTCCGACTGTGGCAGCAGCCGTCAGCCCGGTGCAACGGCCCTCGTCGCGAGCCGGCGCGCTCACCAGTCGGCGGGCCACTCGAGGCCCTCGAGCAGCGCCGCCAGCGCCTCGCGCGTCGGGGCCTCGTGCACGATGCGCCCGGTGGGCTTGCCCAGGGCGTAGTGGTGCTCGGGCATGAAGGAGCCGCCCGCGGCGAGCGCTGCCTCGGAGGCGCGCCGCGACTCGGCCTCGTCCACCACGAGGTGCCGCACGCGGAAGACGCCGTCTTGCTCGACGATGGCCAGAAAAGGGTGAGGCGCCCCCAGCGAAACCGGGAGCGCCCCCGCCCGAAGGCGACTCAGCGCGAGCTGCTTGCCCATCGGCGCGCAGGGCGCCACGTCAGCTCACCAGCCGAACCAGCTCGCGACCTTCTTCGCGCCGCTGGCGACGGCGTTGCCCGCGTTGGAGGCGGCGTTGCCCACCGCGTTGCCGACGTTGCGGGCCGCGTTGCCGACGGCGTCGCCCGCGGCGGCGGCGGCGTTGCCCACCGCGTTCGCGGCGCGACCAGCCACGTTGGCCGCGGTCGCGCCCACGTTGCGCACGACCGTCGCGGCGGCGCCGGTGACGGCGGTCGCGGCCTGGCGGGCGCCAGCGCCGACGTCGTCGAGGCCCAGGCGACCATCGCCGTTGCGGTCCGCGGCGCGAGCCACGGTGCGAACGGCCGAGTCCGCGAGCCCGGCGGCCTGGCGAGCGCCGGCGACCACGTCGCCCAGGCCGAGCCGGCCGTCGCCGTCACGGTCAGCGGCGTTGTGCGCCATCTGGCCGATCTGCGCGACGTCGACCTCGACCGCGACGCCGCCGCCCAGGCCGACACCCAGCGCGGCGCCGACGGAGCCGCCGATGCGGAGGCGGCCGTTCTCGTAGCCCAGCACACCGGAGGCGCGGGCCTCGGCGCCAGCGCTGGCGTAGCCCGACGCGGTGATGGAGAAGGGCCCCGCGTCGGCGCGGATGGAGCCCTCGGCCTTGACCACGGCCGACGCGCCCGCGGTGCCCTCGAGCACGGCCGTCGGCGGGTTGCGGGTGATGCGCGCGGTGCCGGTGGCCTCGGCGACGGCCTCGGCGGCCACGCGGCCCCGGCCCTCGATGCCGGCCGAGAGGTCGACGCCGCCGACGCGCACGCTCTGGGTGCGCGCGCTGGCGTTGATCTCCGCCTCGGCGGACACGCCGACGCGGGCGTTGATGGTGGCGTCGATGCCGTTGGCGTTGATGGAGCCGCGGGCGTCGATGCTGGCCACCGCCTCGGCGTGCGCGCGGGCGTTGTACTGCGCGGTGCCGTAGCGACCGTCGACGCGGCCGGTCGACTCCGCGGTGATGCCAGCGCGCGCGGCGCGGTTGAACTGGCCGGTGATGCCGTCAGGCCCGATGGAGGCAGACTGGCCGCCCTCGACGCCGACGCGCGACGTCACCGAGCCGTAGCGACCCTCGGCGAGCGTCGTGGTGCGCATGCGGTCGGGCGAGAGCTCGCTCTGCCACTGCTGCTCGATGCCCAGGTGGCGCATCGCCTTGCTCGTCCAGTCGGCGACGCGGCCGAAGCGGTCGGCGGCGCGGTTGGCGCGGTCCACGGTGGACTGCGAGGCGTCGAACTCGCGCATGGAGCTGCGCTCGAAGCTGCGGCCGCGCGACCAGTCGGCGCCGTCGTTCAGCACGAGGCGGCCGCCCTCGTAGGTGGCCTTGGAGCGGGTGGTCAGCTCGGAGCCCGCGGCGCGGCGGTCGTTCGTGGTGCGGATCGCGGTGCCGTCGGTGGTGACGCGCGTCACGTCGCTCGAGGTGTGGCGGTTGCCCACGGAGTCACGCGTGGTGCCCCGCGTGCTGGTGGTCTCGGTGTTGCCGGTGGTGCGGGCGCGCGTCTCGATGCGGCCCTGCTTGTCGATGCCGAAGACGTCCTGCGAGCGCGTGGCCTGGAGCTGGTCGCCGCGGGTGGTGGTGGAGTTGCGCACCTGGGTCTGGTTGGTGCGCCCGAGGAGGTCGGTGTGCCGGCGCAGGTTCGTCTCGGACTCGCCGCGCTTGGTGCTCGAGCGCTTCTTGTACTCGACGGTGCGCTCGCCCAGGTTCGACTCACGCGTGGTGAGCTCCTTCTGGGTCTTCGCCGTGTTGCGGCGGCGCGTGACGGTGCCGTCCTTCGAGGTGCTGACCTCCGCCTTCTTGTTCCGCTCGAGCTGCTGCACTTCGCGGGGGAGTGAGGGCTTCGGCCTCGAGGTGCGGCGGCTGATGGTGGTCACGGGCGTTCTCCAGGTTCCAAGTAGGGCGTCTGGGGGGATTCTCGGAAGATGGGAGTGTCGGGTTGCCTGGGTGGATCAGGCAAGTCCCTTTGCACTCGCTTTTCGGCCCTCGTCAGGGGCCCGAAGTTGAGACACACTCCCGCCCACCCATGCCCAACACGCCCCTTTTTCAGCGCGGTCTCGACCAGCTCAAGGCAGGTAACTACGCGGAAGCACGCAAGCTTTTCGCGGAGAACGAAGAGCAGGCAGGCACCACGAAGCAGACCCAGGAGCGCCTCGCGCAGGCCGAGGCCCTGCTGGCCAAAGGTGACATGGACGGCGCCGCCGGCCTCTTCACGCAGGTGCAGGACAGCAACCCGGGCCTGCCCGACGCGTATTTGGGGCTGGCGCGCATCGGGCTGTTCACCGGCCAGGTGGCCGACGCGAAGACGCACGCCACGGCGGCCAACAAGCTGGCGCCGAACATTCCGCTGACGTGGACGCTGCTGGGCCTGGTGCATGAAGCGTCGAACCAGCCCGCCGAGGCGCTGCCGCTGCTGCAGAAGGGCGCGGAGCTGGGCGCGCAGAGCTTCCTGTGCAACTTCAACCTGGGTCGCTTCCTCGCCTCCGTGGGCAAGGGCGATGAGGCGCTGCCCTTCCTCCAGAAGGCCGCAGGGCTGGAGCCGAACACGCCCGACGTGCACACGGTGCTGGGCTTCGCGTACCGGCAGGGGCGGCAGTACGAGAAGGCCATCAAGGCCTTCGAGAAGGCGAAGGACCTCGCGCCGAAGTCGGTGGAGGCCTACGCGACGCTGGCCGACGTGCTCTACGAGGTGAAGGAGTTCAAGGTCGCGCGGCAGATCGTCGAGCAGGGCCTCAAGGCCTGCGGCGACAACCCGATTCTCCTCGAGAAGGGGCTGGCCTGCTGCCTCATGCTCGACGACGTCGAGACGGCCATCTACTACGTGGAGCGCGAGCTCAAGGTGGCGCCGGACCACGAGCAGGGCTGGCTCAACCTGGCGCAGCTCTACCTCCTCAACAAAGACGTCACGCGCAGCGAGCTG
This sequence comes from uncultured Archangium sp., assembly GCA_964449625.1. Lineage (GTDB taxonomy): Bacteria > Myxococcota > Myxococcia > Myxococcales > Myxococcaceae > Archangium_A. The sequence goes on along the minus strand of CAYUZK010000004.1, from coordinate 49,986 downwards.
ACGGCGAAGAAGCTGCTCGAGAAGAACCCGAAGCAGTGGGAGGCGTGGCTGCACCTGGCGGACTTGAACGACGGCCTCTCGAAGGACGACGAGGCCGAGAAGGCCTACCGCAAGGCCGTGGAGCTCTCCCCGAAGGGCGAGTGGAAGGCCGCGGGCAACTTCGGCGCCTTCCTCGTGCAGACGTCAGACCCGAAGAAGCACGCCGAGGGCAAGAAGATCCTCGAGCAGGCGGCCAGCGCCGCGCCGAAGGGCGAGCTGCGGCCCGTCTACAACCTCGCCCTCGCGCACGTGCGGCTCAAGGAGGACAAGAAGGCCCTGGAGCTGGTGGCCTCGCTCAAGCAGCAGCTCCCGGAGGACCACCCGCTCTTCACCGAGGTGAAGAAGCTGGAGTCGAACCTCAAGGAGAAGAAGTAGCCGGTCGCCGGGCCTTCACCGCCAGTGGGGGAGGGGGCGATTCTGGTCCTGCTTGTGGAGATCCGGCACGCGGAACGCCATCCACTGCTCCTTGGTGAAGGCGCGGACGTCGTGGCGGTCGCCCGTCATGTCATCGGGGGTGAGCGAGAGCTCCCGCATCTCGGCGTTGCGGTGGCCCCAGCCTCGGGCCTGGGGAGCCCGCTCCCACTCTTGCTCGGCGCGCCGCTGGTAGGAGAGCGCCGCCGCCGTGGGGGCCGGCTGCTGCGTGGCCGCGGCCTTCGCCGGGGCGGGCGTGGTCGGGAGCTTCGGCGTGCTGACTTTACGAATGGTCACGGGGCAACTCCGGGGCTGGAAATGAAGCCGTGAGAGACTACCCCGCGGGCCGGCGCGATGCGCAAGGGGCGGTCGACCTCCCTCGGCCGGGGAGGTCTCCCCTGTGATCGCTCTTCCAGGCGGTTAGGTTTGACGAATGAAGCACGCACCACCGCGGACGGCGGCCGTCGTCCTGGCCCTGCTGGGAGTGAACGCCATGGCCACCGAGCAGCCGAAGTACGAGGTCCTTCAGCGCTACGCCGACTTCGAGGTGCGCGAGTATGGGCCGGTGGTGGTGGCCGAGACCGAGGTGACCGGCGAGCAGTCGGAGGTGGGCAACCAGGCCTTCTCGCTGCTTGCGGGGTACATCTTCGGCAACAACCACGGCGCGAAGAAGATCGCCATGACGGCCCCGGTGACGCAGGCTCCGCGCGACGGCACGCGCATCGCGATGACGGCGCCCGTGGCGCAGACGAAGACCGGCGAGCAGCGCTGGTCAGTGCAGTTCACCATGCCCTCGGCCTTCACCCTCGACACCCTGCCCGCCCCGAAGGACGCCCGCGTGCAGCTGCGCCAGCAGCCCGCGCGCCGCGTCGCGGTGGTGCGCTACTCGGGCACGTGGTCTCAGCGAAACTACGACGAGCACGTCGAGACGCTGCGCGCGGGCCTGCGCCGCGAAGGCCTCGAGGCGACGGGCGCGCCCACCTGGGCCCGCTACGACCCCCCGTGGACGCCGTGGTTCCTGCGCACCAACGAGGTGCAGCTCGAGGTCGTCCTCCCCGCTTCCTTGACGTCCCCCCCCTCGCCACAGGTTCGCCCCCATGACTCACCTCCAGCTGACTGACCCGCGCGTCGCCTTCGCCCTCACCCTCGTCGATCGCGCGGACTTCCTCGACGACGACCTCAAGCGCCTGGCCGGGCGCGACACGCCGCTCTCCATCGGCCACGGGCAGACCACCAGCCAGCCGTCGCTCATCGCGTGGATGCTCGACCAGCTCCAGGTGCGGCCCGGCATGAAGGTGCTCGAGATCGGCACCGGCTGCGGCTACCAGACGGCGCTCCTCTCGCAGCTCGGCGCGAAGGTGTTCAGCGTGGACATCGTCGAGCCCCTGGCCACCGAGGCCCGCGCGCGCCTCGCGGCGCAAGGCGTGCCCCACGTCACGGTGCGCGTCGCCGACGGCTACCTGGGCTGGCCCGAGGAGGCGCCCTTCGACCGCGTCATCGTCGCCGCCGGGGCCGAGAAGGTGCCGCAGCCGTTGATCGATCAGCTCGCGCCGGGCGGGCGGTTGATCATCCCCATCGGGCGCGGCGACGACATGAAGCTCGAGCTCGTCACGCGCGACGCGAAGGGCGAGGTGAAGACCGAGGAGCTGGTGCCGGTGCGCTTCGTGCCCCTCACCGGCGCGCCGGCCGAGGCCGACCGGCGGCACCTGGGCTGAGCCGCGGCGGCGCGACGCACCTCAGTCGTGGTGCGAGCGCTTGGTCAGGTACATCTGCGCGTCGGCCTCGCGGACCGCGGCGTCGAGTGAGCTCCCCTCGGCGGCGATGGAGAAGCCGACGGAGACGCGCAGCGGCAGCGCGGGGGTGACGGCGTTGAACCGCCCCAGCGCCTGGTCGAGGCGCGAGGTCATGTGCGCGAGCGCCCTGGCGTCCTGGCCGGGGGCCAGCACCGCGAACTCGTCGCCGCCGATGCGGGCCACCACGTCTTCGGCGCGAAAGGTCTCGCGCAGCACCCGCGCCGCGCGCAGCAGCAGCTCGTCGCCCGCGGCGTGGCCGAAGCGGTCGTTCACCGTCTTGAGGCCGTCGACGTCGACCATGAGCACGCCCACCGGCAGCGGCCCGCACTCGGCGAAGCGGTGGAGCGCCTCGTCGAAGGCGCCGCGGTTCTCGAGGCCGGTGAGGGCGTCGTGCGACGAGCGGTAGCGCAGCGACTGCTCCAGCGCGCGCCGCTCGGTGAGGTCTCGCAGCACGAGGATGGTGTAGCGCTCGCCGCCGACGGGCAGGGTGGCCAGCGTCGCCTCCACCGGCACCGCCACGCCGTCGGGGCGCAAGACGTCGAGCTCCACCGGGCGAGAGACGGCGCCCTCGGCGGCGCGCCGGGCGCGGCGCTCCTCGTGCAGCGCCAGCGCGCCCACCTCGCCCAGCCGCACGAGCGGCTCCAGGGGCCGCCCGACCAGCGCCGCCCGCTCGCGCCCGAGGAGCGCCTCGGCCCTCGCGTTGACGAGATCGATGGTGCCCGCGCCGTCCAGCACGACGACTGCATCGGGCGCGCTCTCCAGCAGCGCCCTCGAGAATGACTCGGCGTGTCCCATGGTGTCTCCCCCCTCGTGGCGACGACCTCGCTGAGCATGGTGCTCGCTTTCCTCTTCACGAAGTAGTCGCAAGAACGGGGAGGTGCAGCCCCCAGTTACGTGGAGGCGAGCAGCTCGGCCACCACGCGCCGCGCGCCCCACGCACACGCGGGAACGCTCTGCCCGGGGAACACCGTGTCGCCCACGCGCCACAGCCCAGGCACGCCCGTGCGCCCCGTGGGGTAGCCCGCGCGCAGCGTGCGGAAGTCGAAGGGCAGCCCGCCGACGCGCCCGCCTGCGCGCCCCGTGAAGGCCTCCCACGTGCGCGGCGTGCCGGGCAGCACCACGCGCTTCTCCGCGGCGGCGAGGCCGGGGAAGTGCGCCGCCAGGCAGGTGAGGAGCTCGTCGGCGACGCGTTGTCTGCGCTCGGCGTGCACCTCGTCGGTCAGCCCCTCCCAGGCGCGCGCGGGCACGTGGCAGCTCACCGTCACCGCGCGGAAGCCCTCGGGCGCCATGGCGCGGTCGTCCACGCGCGAGAGCGTCACGAAGAGGCCGTGCGCGCCCGACACCGGCAGCGGCGCGTCGAGCACGAGCTGAAAGTACGGCGCGGCGTCGGGCGCGAAGACGTCGCGGACGCCGAGGTAGAGCGTGCAGGCCGCCCACGCCTCGGGGTGCCGCCGCGCGGTGCCGGCGAAGGCGGGCGCCAACGCGGGCTCGACGAGCCGCTGGGCGTCCCAGTGCGTGAGGTTCATGACGACGCGGTCCGCCTCCACCGCGCCCCCGTCGGTGCTGGCCGTGAAGCCGCGGCCTGCCTGCGCGAGCCGGGTGACGGGGGTGTCGAGGCGCAGCTCGCCGCCGCGCGCGACGAAGACGTCGGCCAGCCGCTCCAGCAGCGACGCGAGACCGCCGTCGGCGAGGTAGAGCGGCCGCTGGAGGTACTCGAGGCCCAGCGCGCCGAAGAGGTGCGGCGTGGCGCCGGCGCGGGCCTGCGTAGAGACGAGGAGCAGCTCGTCGAGCATCGCGCGGGTGTGCGGCGCGGTGATGCCGGCCGCGTCGAGCCGACTGGCCGTGGACGTCAGGAGCGCCGGGAGGAGCCGCCACGCCGCGCCCTGCCCCGCCGCGGCCAGCAGGTCGCGGGGGCCGCGCGGAGGGAAGTGCAGCGCGGTGACGAGCGACCACCCGCGGGCGCCCAGGTGCGCCGCGTCGCTCCAGAAGCGCGCGAGGGCCGGCCCGTGGGCCGCGGTGAGCACCGCCTCGTTGTGCGCCGCCTCGCGCGTCAGCGTCAGCTCGCGGCCGCCCTGCAGCACCGTGAGGTTCTTCGCCGCCACGGGCGCGGTGAAGTCGATGCCCAGCTCCTCCAGCACGCGGCCCAGCGGCATCTGCGGCTCGAGGCCGATGAGGGTGGTGGCCCCCGCGAGGAAGCGAAAGCCCTTCATGGGGAAGGCCGACGCGCAGCCGCCGACGCGGGGCTTCGCCTCGAGCAGCAGCACCTGGTGGCCCGCGCGCTGAAGCGAGAGCGCCGCGACGAGGCCGCCGGCGCCGGCACCGATGACGAGACTGTGAGGCTTCACGGAAGGCCCGGGGAGTAACCGCGAGGCCCCGGCCGCGCACCCCGCCGTGGTGCACGCGGACTCCACTGCTGTGGGCTCCACCCCACGCCAGGCGGCCGCGCCAATCGTCGCAGCACCGGTGTGGTTTGGTGTGGTTGAGCGGTGGCACGAGATCTGATCCACCGCGCTCCATGTTCCCAGACGAGCTCCGAACCAACCGCCGCGTCGCCTGCCGGGCCCGCTTCCTGGGCGCCACCTCCGCCGTGCTGCGCGGCGAGGTGATGGACGTCTCGGCGACGGGCCTGTGCCTGGTGGTGGACGAGGCGCTGGAGCGCGGGCGGCAGCTCCACCTGGAGCTCGAGCTCCCTTCAGGGCACCTGGAGGCCGTGGGCGAGGTCCGCTGGGTCATCTCGCGGCACGGTCAGCACGAGCTCGGCATCCGCTTCGTGCGCATCTCCACCGACTCCCTCGCCGTCATCGCCGCCATGTCGCGGCCCACGCGGCCGGGCGCGGTGGCCGCGCATCTTCCGCGCGGAGGCCACCTCTCCGCGTCGAGCTGAAGCCAGCGCGCGTGAGGTACGCTCCGCGGCGCCCGTGCGACGACCCTCCGCGTCCAGCTCTCTCCTGACGAGTCGCGCGACGCGCGGCGCCCTGCTCCTCGGCGCGCTCCTCGCGCTCGGGGGCTGCGCCACCACCAACGGCCCCTGCGCGTCGGCGGAGGACTGCCCCAGGGGCAACGGCTGCTGCGACGGGCGCTGCACGGACCTCCAGAACGACTCGCGCCACTGCGGCGCCTGCCAGAGCACCTGCGAGACACCCAACGCCGTCGCCACCTGCCGCGGCGGCGGCTGCCAGTTCCAGTGCGCCCCGGGCTTCGGCAACTGCAACGGCGACCGCGCCGACGGCTGCGAGCAGCCGCTCACCGACGCGGTGGACCACTGCGGGCTCTGCGGCCGCACGTGCACCGCCCTGAACGCCGCCCCCGCGTGCGTCGCCTCGCGCTGCGGCCTGGGCGCCTGCGCGACCGGCTTCGCCGACTGCAACGACGACGACATCGACGGCTGCGAGGTGGACACCCGCGTCGACGCCGCGCACTGCGGCGCCTGCAGGGCCCGCTGCGTGCTGCCCCACGCCGCGTCGACCTGCGTGGCGAGCGCCTGCGCGGTGTCGAGCTGCGAGGCGCCCTGGGCCGACTGCGACGGGGCGCCGATGAACGGCTGCGAGGTGGACGTGACGAGCGACGCGCAGCACTGCGGCCGCTGCGGCCTCGGCTGCGGCCCGGGCCAGGCGTGCGTGGCCTCGCGCTGCCGCGCCGAGGAGCTCATCGTCTTCGGGGGCGGCCTGGGCTTCACCAACTCCGCCACCACGGCGCAGGTCTTTCGCTTCGACCTCGCCAGCCGCGCCTTCACCGCGCTCGCGCCCGCGACGCCCGACGGCCCGGTGCCCAGCCGCGGCCGCCACGTCGCCGCGTGGGACCAGCCGCGCAACCGCATGGTGGTGTGGGGCGGCGTCGACGGCACCGGCACGGCCGTGCCCACCGACACCTGGGCCCTCGACTTCAGCGTGACGCCGCCCGCCTGGCGCAAGCTCGTCACCACCGGCACGCCGCCCTCGCCCCGCTTCGCGCCGGCGGCGGCCCTCGACGCGGCCACCTCGACCTTCTACGTCTTCGGCGGCAGCACGGAGCTGGGCGAGGGGCTCTCGGACCTCCACACCCTCGACCTGGCGACGCTGGCCTGGGCCCGCGTGCACGCCGGCGGCGCCCCCAACGCGCCGGGCAGCCGCGTCAACGCCATGGGCGCCTTCGACCCCGTCGCGCGCGCCTTCCTCCTCTTCGGCGGCAACTTCGCGCCGACGCGCGCAGACCTCGACGAGCTCTGGCAGTTCGACGTCGCCGCGGCGCGCTGGAAGACGCCGCCGTTGACCTCCCTGGGCGGCGGGCCGGCGGCGCGCGCGCGGGCGGCCTTCTTCGACGGGCACCCGGCGCACCTCTTCGGCGGCGTGGCCTCGCTGCTCCAGGCCCCGGCCTCGACGCTCGACGACCTCCGGGCCCTCGACGTCACCGCGGCGACGCCGTGGGCGCTGCGCTCGGCGCTGGGGCCGGCGGGCCGCTTCAACGCGGCGCACACCACGCGCGACGAGGCGCTCTACCTCTTCGGCGGCGGCGCGACGGGCGCGAGCGGCCAGCAGACCTTCACGGACCTCTGGCGCTACGAGCCGGGCACGGACACGTGGAGCCGCCTGCACGACGGCGCGGGCGTGGTGCCGCCGGGCACGCTGGCGGCGACGGTGGTGGCCCGCTGAAGGTGGCTCAGGTGTCCTTGATGACGAGCAGCCGCGGCTCGGTCATGTCCTCGATGGCGTAGCGCACGCCCTCGCGGCCCAGGCCCGAGGCCTTCACGCCGCCGTAGGGCATGGTGTCGACGCGGAAGCTGGGCACCTCGTTGATCAGCACCCCGCCGACCTCGAGCTCGTCCCACGCGCGCAGGGCCCGGCGCAGGTCGTTGGTGAAGACGCCGGCCTGGAGCCCGAAGCGCGAGTCGTTCACCTCGGCCAGCGCCGCGTCGAAGTCCGAGAAGGTCGAGAGCACCACCACGGGGCCGAAGGCCTCCTCGGCCACCAGCGGCTCGGCGCGCGGCACCTGCTCCACCACCGTGGCCTCGAGCATCGCGCCCTCGCGGCGCCCGCCGCAGAGCACCCTCGCGCCGGCGCGCTCGGCGGCGCGGAGCCACCCCTCGAGGCGTCGCGCCTCGCCCTCGGAGATCATCGGCCCGATGACGGTGGGCTCCAGCTTCGGGTCGCCCATGGGGAGCGCCTTCGTGGCCGCCACCAGCTGCTCGCGGAACGCTGGGGCGAGCGCCTCGTGCACCAGCACCCGCTGCACGCTGATGCAGCTTTGCCCCGACTGGTAGAAGGCGCCGAGCACCACGCGCGCCACGACGTGCGCGAGGTGCGCGCCCTGGTCCGCGTCGATGACGCAGGCCGCGTTGCCGCCGAGCTCCAGCACCACCTTCTTCGCGCCGGCCTTCGCCTTGAGGGCCCAGCCCACCTCCGGGCTGCCGGTGAACGAGAGGAGCTTGAGGCGCGCGTCGGTGGTGAAGAGGTCGGCGCCGTCGCGGTGCGCGGGGAGGATGCTGAAGGCCCCCGTCGGCAGCTCGGTCTCGGCGAGCACCTCGCCGATGAGGAGCGCGCCCACCGGCGTGCGGCTCGCGGGCTTGAGCACGAAGGGGCAGCCGGCGGCGATGGCCGGGGCCACCTTGTGGGCCGCCAGGTTGAGCGGGAAGTTGAAGGGGCTGATGAAGCTGCAGGGCCCCACCGGTACGCGCTTCGTCAGGCCGCGGTAGCCCTTCGCGCGCGGGGCGATCTCCAGGTTCAGCACCTCGCCGCCCAGGCGCGTGGCCTCGGAGGCCGCCTCGCGGAAGGTGTCGATGAGGCGCGTCACCTCGCCGCGCGCGTCGCGGATGGGCTTGCCCGCCTCAACGCACAGGGCGAGCGCGAGGTCCTCGGCGCGCTCGGTGAAGCGGGCGGCGCAGTGGAGCAGCACGTCGCGCCGCGCGTAGGCCGGCAGCCGGGCCATGGCGTGGCGGGCGTCGTGGGCCGCGGCGATGCCCGCGTCGATGGCCTGCGCGTCGGCGAGGGCCACGCGCGTGGCGACCTGCCCGGAGAACTTGTCGGTGACCTCGAGGGCCTCGTTGGCGAAGACGGGCGCGTTGGCGAGGTAGTACGGGTAGCGCGGCTTCAGCATGGCCCGCGAGGTAGCACGCGGCTCGCCCTGCGCGACACCTCCGGGCGTCACCCCGGGGCCAGGGGGGTTTGTCAGGGCGCGACAGACCCGGTACGCAGCAGCCTGCCATGCGCCGCCTCGCCCCGCTCCTCGTCTTCGGCCTGCTGCTCGCCGGGTGCGGGAGCGCGCCGCTCGTCGCCACGCCGGAGCCGCCGGTGCAGCCGGACGCCGGCCTGGCGCTGCAGCGCGACGCGGGGGTCGAGGTGCCGCCGGTCGATGCGGGCGCGGTCGACGCGGGCCCGGGAAGCGAGCCTGACGGCGGCGCGCCCGTCACGAAGAAGGGCCCGCCCTACCCCATCGTGCTGGCCCACGGCTTCTTCGGCTTCGACACCTTCGCCGGCCTCGACTTCCTCACCTACTTCTACGAGGTGCAGGCGGCGCTGGCGGCCGACGGCGAGGCGGAGGTCTTCACGCCCACGGTGGACCCGTTCAACGACTCGGCCACGCGGAGCGCGCAGCTCGAGGCGCGCATCGAGGCCATCCTCGCGCAGACGGGGCACGCCAAGGTGAACCTCGTCGCGCACAGCCAGGGGGGCCTCGACTCGCGCATGGTGGCGCACCGGCGCCCGGAGCTGGTGGCCTCGGTGACGACCTTCTCCACGCCGCACCGGGGCACGCCGGTGAGCGACCTGGTGGCGCGCGGCGACGGCGACAGCACGGCGGCGGCGGTGGTGGACGCCATCGTGCGCGTGGCGGCGCGGCCGCTGTGGAGCGACGCCGACGCGAAGACGTCCATCACGAAGGCGCTGCGGCAGTTCAGCAGCGAGTCGATGCGCGCCTTCAACGCGCAGTTCCCCGACGCGGCGGGCGTGCGCTACTTCTCGGCCGCGGGGCGCTCCGCGCTGCGCTACGGCCGCGACGAGTGCGAGGTGAGCAACGGCGCGCGCCCGCACTTCGTCCGCGACTTCGACGACACCCTCGACCCACTCACGGTGATGCTCTCGACCACCGGGCTGGTCATCAGCCCCAACCCCTTCTCTCCGGTGCCGAACGACGGCCTGGTGCCGGTGGAGTCGGCGAAGTGGGGCACCTTCCTGGGCTGCGTGCCGGCGGATCACCTCGACGAGATTGGGCAGATCGGCGGGCTACCGCCGGGCTTCGGCAACGACTGGCGGCACAAGCCCTTCTACGTGTCGCTGGTGCGGTACCTGCGGGCGAAGGGGCTGTAGCGACGCGAGGTCACTCTCGGCGCGGCGCTCTACCGCTCGCTCGTGCGGTCGTGCCCCGACGCCTCGGCCTCGAGCGCGCCCCAGTCGAGCCGCGCGCCGAGCCGCGACAGCACCGCGTACAGCCCGAAGCGCAGCCGCAAGAGGAAGAGCAGGTGCGCCGGCAGCCCCAGCTTCGCCATGGCCAGCTTGTCCTTCATCACCTCGCGCACCTCGACGGCGGCATCGGGGGGAATCACGGAGGGCCCCGGGGTCAGCATCGGCGCGAAGAAGGCGCGCGCGAAGCGCTCCAGGGTGGCCTCCTGCGCCTCGCCCACCACGCGGAAGCCGAAGCGCGCTGCCGCCGCGAGGAGCCGCTGCCGGTCCCCCACGCGGAGCGCCTGGGCCAGCTCCGCGAAGGCCTGCGTGTGCGTCTTCGCGAAGCGGCGCACACAGCCGAAGTCGTACAGCACCACCTTGCCGTCGCGGAAGGCGTAGTTGCCCGGGTGCGGGTCGGCGTGCAGCAACCCCAGCGCGTGAAAGCCACCCACCATCGCGCGGAAGAGGGCCTGCCCGGCCTGGTCGCGCGTCGCCTGCGACGGCCCCGAGGCGAGGAAGGCCTCCAGCGTCAGCCCGGGCTCCCACTGCGTGGTGAGGACAGCCTGGGTCGACCACGCGCCGACGACGCGCGGCACCACCAGCACGGAGTCACCAGCGAGCCACGCCGAAAACTCGCGCTGGTACGCGGCCTCCTTCGTGAAGTCGCACTCGTCCAGCATCGCCGAGCGCGCCTCCCCGACGAGCGCCCGCGCGTCCTTCGCGAGGCCGAAGGTCATCGCGTTCGCCAACCCGACGCCGCTCGTCGCGGTGGCGAAGTCGGCGGCGAGGGCCTGCTCGATGCCAGGGTGCCGCACCTTCACCGCCACGTCTCCCACGCCGGGCAGCGTCGCGCGGTGCACCTGCCCGATGCTCGCCACCGCGACGGGCCGCGGCGACAGCGCCGTCAGCAGCTCGCCAGCGCGCGCCCCGAAGGCGGCTTCGAGCGTGGCCCGCACCGCGGGTACCTCGCTCGGCGTGGCCTCGCGCTGCAGCGTGCTCAGCAGCGCGCGCGCCTCGGGCGGGAGCGTCGGGTCGAGGTAGCTGGCGAGCTGGCCGACCTTCATGCCCAACCCCCGGAGGTCGCCCAGCCGCGCCACCAGCTTCGTGACCGCGGCGAGGTCCACCGTGCCCTCGTGGCCGCGCAGCATCGTCGAGGCGAGGCCGGCCGCGGAGCGCCCCGTCGCGACGAGCCGCCCCAGCCGGGAAGTGGGCACGGCCTTCGCGCGCGCAGGCAGTCCGTCGTCGTCTCGCTCCATCGTCGTTGCGGTGCTTCTACCGGGCGCGCGGGCGTGACAGAAGCAGCCCATGCACCACGGCCTCCTCGCGATGCTCCTGTTGGCGGCGGTCGACTCGTGCGACCCGGCGGTGTTCAAGCACCCGCTGGCCGAGCCCGAGAAGGCGAAGGCCGACCCGAAGCTGCCGGGCACCTGGGGCGGCCGCGACGAGAGCACCGAGTTCGTGCTCTTCGTGCAGCCCGTGCCGCCCGGCCGCGTCGACGTGACGCTGGTGGGCCGCGGCACCACCGACGGCGTCGCGCACATGTCGTGGCGCGGCGTGCCCGCCACCGTCGGCGGCAAGACGTACCTGAGCCTCCAGGAGAAGCACTTCACCGACAACGTCGGCGGCCAGTTCGAGCTCAAGCCCGGCTTCATCGTCGTGCGCTACGAGCTCAAGGGCGACGCGCTCAAGCTGTCCTACCTCTCGAGCGAGGGCCTCGCGCTGGTGCCCGGCGGCCCCGCGGCGACGAGCGCGGAGCCCGCCGCCGTGGCCAGCGCGCTCGAGAAGCTGCCGCCGAAGGCCTTCCCGCACTTCCTCGACTTCAAGCGCTTCAAGGTGCCCTGACGGGCATGTTCGAGGAGCTCGTCGCCGCGCCGCGCTTCGGCCGGGTGCACACCTGGGGGCGCTTCCTGTGGGGCGAGGTGCCGACGGGCGGCTCCCTCTACGAGCACGAAGGCGAGGTCGCCCACTTCGACCGCGAGGGCCGGTGGACGCGAGCCACGGTGCGCGGCCGCACGCTCCTGCGCGGGCTCGACGGCGTGGTGCTCGAGCGCTTCGGCGGCGGTGGCGGGGAAGACGTGCGGCTCGTGGACGTGACGGTCGCGCACGAGGCGGTGACGGCGCTCGTGGCACGGGCAAGCCAGGGCGCCCCGGTTCCGCTGTCCGACTGGACCGTGCCGCGGCTGCTCGCGGAGGCTGCGCGCTTCCTCGAGGCCTACCGGCCCGTGGGCCTCGTGCCGCCAGACCGCTACCGCTCGCTCATCGTCCAGGCGACGCAGGGCTGCGCGTACAACGGGTGCCTCTTCTGCAGCCTCTACAAGGGCCAGCGGCACCGCGTCGTGCCGCCCGCGGAGCTCCGCGAGCACGTCCGCCGGGTGAAGGCCTTCGCGGGCTCCTGGCTCGACACGCGGCGCGGCGTCTTCCTGGGCGAGGCCAACGCGCTGGCGATGCCGCAGGCGGCGCTGCTCGAGACGCTGCAGGTGGTGCGCGAAGAGCTGCCCTCGCTCGCCGGTGACGTGTCGAGCTTCATCGACGCCTTCGACGCGTACCGCACGGTGGCCGAGGTGCAGGCGCTGGTGGCGCTCGGCCTCACGCGCGTCTTCGTCGGCGTGGAGTCGGGTGACGAGGCCACGCTCGGGCTCCTCGGCAAGCCGGCGAGGCTGCGAGGCGTGACGGACCTGGTGGCGACGCTCAAGGCCGGCGGCGCGTCGGTGGGCGTCATCTTCCTCGGCGGGCTGGGGCCCGCGCACGTCGAGGCCTCGGCGGCGCTGGTGCCCCGGCTGCAGCTCGACGAGCGCGACGTGGTGTACGTGTCGCCGCTGGTGGTGACGGCGGGCAGCACGCTCGAGGCGCAGCTCCACACGCGCGGCTTCGGTGGCGTCGACGCGGAGGCCGAGGCCACGGTGCTGCGGCAGCGGCTCGCCGGGCGCGCGAAGGTGGCGCGCTACGACGTGCGCCGCTGGGTCTACGCCTGAGACGCCGCGGGCGAGTCGAGGTGGCCGAGGGGTGCTATGCGACGGCCCCGTGCTCCGGTCACGCTCGCCACGCTTCGCCCTGGGGCCAATGCTCATGCTCGTCGCCACGGCGTGTGGCCCGCGTGAGGAGGGCCAGTGCGAGGCGACGCTCTCGAACGGCACGGTGACCTGGCCCCTGGCGTCGGACTTCTCCTTCTACGAGGAGACCTCCTCGCCTCGGTACGGAAGGCTCGAGCGACAGCTCCAGGTGTCGTACCGCATCGATGACACGCATCTGATGGGGTCGGACTTCGAGCTGGGGGCCGGCGCGACTCCGGTGTTCGACACGCCCCACGAGGTCCAGGTGACGTTCAACCCCCTCTCCGCGCAGACGTTCGTGGAGGACCGCTGGCTCCTCTCCTGGCGGGGGTCGGCCTCGACCGCGACGTGGAGCGGCTCGGGCTGGTCGACCCCGCCCGGCCCGCCACGCACGGGCACCTTCACCCTCACCCAGCTCACGGAGCGGATCGTCACCGGGCAGTTCACGCTGCACGTCGACGAGGTCCAGCAGGTGGTGTGCAGCTTCGACCTCGCCGCTCGCTGAGGCGCCCCGGGGCGCGCGTCGCTCAGCGCTCGCCCGCGGCCGCCCAGGCGCGCAGCCACGCCGTCGCCTCCTCGTCGGTGAGCGAGGCCCTGCGGAGCGGCGCCATCAGCTCCTCGGCCTGCCGCCGCGTGATGCCGTTCATCCACAAGGCGTGGTCGAGCGCGGCGCGGAGCCTCCGCAGCGTCGCATCTCCTGCGAGCGCGGGCCCAGAGGCTGGCGCCGGCCGCGGGCCCGAGGTCAGCTCGTGCGCGTACACCACCACCGCCTGCGCGAGGTTGAGCGAGGGCTGCTCGGGAGACGTGGGGATGAAGGAGAGCGCGTGGCACTGCTGGAGGTCGTCTTTGAGCAGGCCGTTCGACTCGGCGCCGAAGACGAGCGCCCAGACGCGGTCCTCTCGCGCCGCCACGTGCGCGGCGAGCTCGCGGGCCGTGAAGCGGGGCCACCCGGGCAGCGCGCGCATCGAGGTGCCCACCACGAAGGAGCAGTCGGCGACGGCCGCCTCCAGCGTGTCGGCGCGCCGCAGCGTCGAGACGAGCTCGCTCGCGGCGCCAGGCGCGCGGTGCCGCCGCAGCACGTCCCGCATGCCCTCGAGGTGCTCGGGCGTCGACACCGCCACCCAGTCGACCCACCCGAAGGCCTGCATCGAGCCGGCGATGGACACCAGGTTGTCGGCGTTGCGCGGCCGCACGAGCACGAGGCGCGGTGCCGTCACGGCGCCTCGCCTCGTCGCGCTGGCCTCGAGGCCATCGTGCGCCGCTCAGCCGTAGCGCACCTGCACGCTCTCGATGATGGCCAGCAGCGCCTGCTTCGCGCCCTCGGTGGTGGCCGACTTCACCAGCGCGTGGCCTTCACCCTCGTAGCTCGCGTTGCGCGGCTGGCCGACCTTCGGGGCCTTGAGCTCGACCAGCGTGTCGCCGGCGAGCTCCACGGCGCGCTCGAGCCCCTGCACCGAGACGACGCGCCCGCCGCCGCCCTGGCCGCGGAGGAAGGCCGCGCCCGCCGCCCACTTCCGCGGCTTCGGCGTCCACCGGTCGAAGGCGATGAGCTCGGCCCAGTCGCGGACCATGTCCGTCTCGTAGGCGAGGCTGTTGAGCGGCATGATCTGCACGCCCGGCGGCCGCGCGCCCACCTCGTTGACGAGCATCGCGCCGTCCTCGCGGAGGAACCACTCCATGTGCGTGATGGCCGTGCCCATGGGGCCGGGGTTGGGGCCGAAGAGCGCGGCGAGCGCGGCCTCGTTCACCTTCGCGAAGTCGGTCCACGGGGCCTCGACCTCGCGCGGCAGGAGCACGCAGTACTGCACCCACGGCGTCTCGACGACCTCGAGCGGAGAGGGGAAGTAGCGGGTGCCCGAGCGCCAGGCCGTCTGGCCGTTGATGGTGACCGTCTCGCAGGTGAACTCCCGGGCGCGCACGAACTGCTCGGCCTGTAGCGGCTGCGCGCGCGTCGGCGCGGCGCCCGCGTGCTTGAGGGCCTCGACGTCCTCCTGGCGCTCCACGCGGTGCGTGCCGCGCGTGCCCAGGCCCGCCGGCGGCTTGACGATGACGGGGAAGCCCACCGTGCCGATGAAGGCCTGCAGCTCACCCCAGGAGCCGACGAGGGCGCTTCTGGCCACCGGCACGCCGTGCTCGCGCAGCACCGCCTTCATGCGGTCCTTGTCGCGGAAGCGGCGCGCGAACTCGGAGGTCATGCCGGGGATGTCGGCGGCCTCGCGCGCCAGCGCCATGGGCACCTGGAGCTGCTCGAGCGCGCCGGTGAGCCGATCGAGGCGCCCGTGGGCGCGGCCGAGCCACTGCGCCGCCCGCGCGAGCTGCGCGCCGTCGCTGACGTCGTTGACCTGGTAGTGCCCCGTCACCCGCTGGCGCAACGCCTCGGGCATGGCCTTCGCCGGGTCGGCGCTGATGACCGAGAGCGTGACGCCCGGCAGCCCGGCGAAGGCCGCGACGTAGCGGTTGGTGTTCTCGAGGAAGTGCGGCGCGACGAAGGCGATGTGGGGCATCGACGCGGCAGGTTAGCCCGCGTCAGGCCTCGCGCCGCATCTCGATGTGGGGGATGCCGTCTTCGTCGTAGGGCGCGCTCGCCACCACGAAGCCCAGCGAGCCGTAGAACCGCTCGAGGTAGCGCTGCGCGCCTAAGCGAATGGCCTGCCCGGGGTACAGGCGCTTCGTCTGCGTGATGGCCGAGCGCATGAGCTCGCGGCCACAGCCCTGCCTGCGCACCTCCGGCGCCGTCACCACGCGGCCGATGGCGGGCTCCTCGTACTTGAGGCCCGGCGGGACGATGCGCGCGGTGGCCACCAGCACGCCGCGCTCCGTGGCGAGCCCGTGCCAGCACCTCGGGTCCACCTCGTCGGCGTCGAGGTACGGGCAGGCCTGCTCCACCACGAAGACGCGCTGCCGCAGCTGCAGCACCTCGTGCACCTGCCGCCCGGTGAGGCGATCGAACGGGAGCCACTCCACCTCGAGCGTCACGCGGCCACCCCGCGCGCCCGGAGCCACGGCAGCACCTCGCCGAGCGCCCGGCACTCGAAGCTCGCCTGTGCGCCGCGCGGCTTGAAGCCCCGGTCGAGCCACACCGTCGCCAGGCCCGCGTCGAGGCCGCCCTGCACGTCGCGCTCGGGGTTGTCGCCCACCATCACGCAGCGCGCGAGGGGCACGCCGAGCTGCGCCGCCGTCCACTCGAAGATGCCGGCTTTCGGCTTGCCGACGCCCAGCTCGCCCGAGACGGCCACCGCGTCGAACCAGTGGAGCAGCCCGCAGCCGTCCAGCTTTCGCCGCTGGAGCCCCGCCACGCCGTTGGTGACGATGCCCAGCTTCACGCGCCCGGCGAGCTGCACGAGGAGCTCGTCGGCGTCGGGGTAGAGAGGGAAGCGCGCGCGCAGCGCCTGCCAACGTCGCGACAGGAAAGCCGCGTCACCGGACAGGCCCGTCTCCGCCAGCGCGAGCCGCCACGCCTCCGGGCGCAGACGCGTCATCGCGCGCTCGAGCTCGACCTCCTCGGGCACCCTCGCGTCGTAGCTCGCCCACAGCCCCTCGAGCGCGCTGTGGCCGATGCGCTCGGCGTACGCCGCGGCTGCCGGGGGCAGCGACTTCCACAGGGCCTTCGCGTGGCGCTCGGCGGCCTGCGCGAGGGCCGCGGCCCGGGCCTCGTCGCGCGTGACGCTCAGCGCGGTGATGCGGAAGGCGTGGTGGCTCACCGGCTCGTCGGGGATGAGCGTCTCGTCGAGGTCGAACAGCACGGCGTCGAACATGCGCCGACACCATACCCAAGGACGGGGCCGACCTCTCCGACGCGCTGCCGTTGCGGGCGACCTGATCAACCGTCGTTGCGGCGCCCTCGCGTGGTAGGTGGGGGCCGCTTCCCCGCCATGACCGAACCGAACGCCACCGCCGTCGTCCTGACGCTCGTCGGGCTGCTGTTGGGCGTCAGCGCGCTCTTCAGCCGCGCGGCCGGGCGCCTGGGCGTGCCGGTGGCCCTCTTCTTCGTGCTGGTGGGCATGGTGGCGGGCACCGACGGCCTGGGGAACCTCGCCTTCGACGACTACGCCCTGTCCTTCCGCCTGGGCACGGTCGCGCTGGTGGTCATCCTCTTCGACGGTGGCCTCAACACGCCGCTCGCCTCGGTGCGGCAGGGCATCAAGCCCGCGGTGACGCTGGCGACGCTGGGCGTGGCGCTCATGGCCGGGGTGCTAGGCGTCACCGCGCACTTCCTCGGCCTCGACTGGCCGCAGGCGCTGCTGCTGGGCGCCATCGTCTCGTCCACCGACGCGGCAGCCGTCTTCTCGGTGCTGCGGGGGAGCGGGCTGCACCTCAAGCAGCGCGTGGGCGTGACGCTGGAGCTCGAGTCGGGCCTCAACGACCCGATGGCCGTCATCCTCACCATCGCCCTCACCTCCCTCGCCGTCACCGGGGAGCCGCCCACCTGGAGCCTGGCCCTCGACATCGCCGCGCAGCTCGCGGTGGGCGCGGTGGCGGGCGTGGCCTTCGGGCGCCTGGGCGGCTTCGTGCTGCGCCGCGCGCGGCTGCCGGCGGCGGGCCTCTACCCGGTGCTCACGCTGTCGCTGGCGGCGGTGGCCTTCGGTGTGCCGACGCTCTTCAACGGGAGCGGCTTCCTCTCCGTGTACCTGGCCGCGATGTTCCTGGGGAACGAGGCGGTGCGCTACCGCACGGGGCTCCTGCGCGTGCACGACGCGCTGGGCTGGCTCTCACAGGTCGGCATGTTCCTCATCCTCGGGCTGCTGGCGACGCCGTCGCGGCTGCCGGCCGTCGCGGGCCTGGGGCTGGGGCTGGGCTTCTTCGCCGCCGTGGTGGCGCGGCCCCTCGTGGTGCTGCTGTGCCTGCTGCCCTTCAAGTTCACCTGGCCCGAGCGCTTCTTCCTCGGCTGGGTCGGCCTGCGCGGCGCGGTGCCCATCGTGCTGGCCACCTTCCCGGTGCTGGCCGGCGCGCCGGGGGCCCAGGGCATCTTCGACGCGGTGTTCTTCATCGTGTTGGTGAACGCGGTCGTGCCCGGCGCCTCCGTGGGGTGGATGACGAAGCGCCTGGGCATCCAGACGTCGGCGCCGCCGCCCCCGCCGGCGGTGATGGAGCTGACCTCCACCCAGCTGCTCGATGGCGACGTGGTGTCGTTCTTCGTGCGGCCGCAGTCGGCCGTGGCCGGCGCTACGCTCGCAGACCTGGGGCTCCCGGAGACGGCCGTGGTGACGCTGGTCATGCGCGGGCAGGGCCTGGTCGCGCCGCGCGGGGGCACGCGCCTCGAGCCCGGCGACTACCTGTCGATCTTCTGCAGGAAGGAAGACGTGGCCGAGCTGCACCTGCTGTTCGGTGACGCGCAGGGGGAGTGACTCGGAGCGCCGCTCGGCGCCGGCCGCCTGCGCCCCGCCCGTGCGGGCTGCTTGCCGCTGCCCTCCCGGCCAGTTACGCACCCGCCCCATGGATCAGCTCCCGCCCCCCACGCCGTACACCCCGCCCCAGCCGCCCCCCGCACCGAAGAAGTCCGCCGTCGGGCCCGGCCTCATCCTCGCGCTGGGGTGCTTCGGCTTCCTCGTCCTGGGCGGCGTGGGCGTCGTGCTCCTCGCGGCGCTCGGCGGCGGCGAGAGCAGCGGGCGCGTCGGCGACAAGACCATCTTGCGCATGAAGCTGTCGGGCGCGGTGCCCGAGTACGTGCGCTCCACGGGCTTCGACGAGCTCTTCGGCGGCCAGCCGGTGACGGTGCGCAACCACGTCTTCAACCTCGAGAAGGCCGCGAAGGACGAGCGCATCAAGGGCGTGCTGCTGGAGCTCGAGGGCCTCGACGGCACGGGCTGGGCGAAGGTGGAGGAGCTGCGCGACGCGCTGCTCGAGTTCAAGAAGAGCGGCAAGTTCGTCATCGCCTTCGGGGAGTACCTCGCCGAGCGGGAGTACGCGCTGGCGCTCGCGGCCGACACCATCGTGATGCCGAAGGACTCGTGGTTCGAGTTCAACGGCCTGGCCACCGACATCAGCCACTACCCGGGGCTCCTCGAGAAGCTGGGCATCGAGGTGCAGTACTTCCGCTACGGCAAGTACAAGTCGGTGTCGGGCGAGCAGACGGGCCGCAAGGCCTTCACCGAGCCGGTGAAGGAGATGATCCGCGAGAACCTGGCCGTCACCTTCGAGCACCTGGTGAACGCCGTGGCCACGCACCGCAAGCTCGAGCCCGCGCAGGTGAAGGCGCTCGTCGAGGAGGGCCGCACCAAGGCCGACTGGGCGCTCGAGAACAAGCTCATCGACCGGCTCGGCTACCAGGACGAGGTGGAGGCGCTCCTGCGCGAGAAGCTGGGCCTCGAGGACACCGCCAAGCTCTCCTTCGTCACCGCGGGCAAGTACCGGAACGTGACGCCCTCGCAGGCGGGCCTCGAGACGCCCAAGCACACCTTCGCGCTCATCTACTCGTCGGGCCTCATCGTCTCGGGCAAGGGCGACGACGGCTTCGGCGGCGGCGGCAACCAGGGCAGCGTGCCGCTCATCAAGGCGCTGCGCCGGGCGGCCGACGACAAGGACATCAAGGCCATCATCCTCCGGGTGGACTCGCCGGGTGGCGCGGGCCTGGGCTGCGACTACGTGCGGCGCGAGGTGGCCCGGGCGAAGGAGAAGAAGCCCGTCATCGTCTCCATGAGCGACGTCGCCGCCAGCGGCGGCTACTGGGTGTCGATGGACGCCACGGCCATCGTGGCCCAGCCCTCCACGGCCACCGGCAGCATCGGCATCTACACCGTGGTGCCCAACCTCGCGGGCCTCTACGACAAGCTCGGCCTCAACAACGAGACCTTCAAGGTGGGCGAGCACGCCGACGCGCTCATCGGCGCGCGCGGCTTCACCGAGGCCGAGGCCGCCCGGTGGGACGCGGACCTCCTCGCCTCCTACACCCGCTTCGTCGAGCTCGCCGCGGCGGGCCGCAAGATGGAGCTGGCGAAGATGGAGGAGCTCGCCCAGGGCCGCACCTGGCTCGGCAGCCAGGCGAAGGACAACGGCCTGGTCGACGCGCTCGGCGGCTTCGGCGTCGCGGTGGCCCTGGCGAAGGAGCACGCCAGGCTCCCCGCGAACGAATCGGCGGGCCTCAAGCTCTTCGACAAGAAGCGCACGCTGTTCGAGGAGCTGCTCGACCCCGAGGGTGAGGAGGAGGGCGGCGGCGGGCTGGCGCCGGCGCTGGCGGCCACGGCGCTGCAGAAGACGGTGGAGGCCTCGGGCCTCTCCCCGCTCTTCACGAAGGTGCCCGGCCTCGCCGGCTTCGCGCGCGCGGTGGTGGGCGGCAAGGAGCACCTCTTCCCCATGGCCGAGCTGCTGGTAGACGCGCGCTGACGCCTGGCGGCGGCGCAGCCGGATTCACACATGACGGGGCGGGCGGCATGGGCGAGACTTCTCGCCCCGGTGCGGGCGGCGGTGTGGGCGTTTCCCTTTCATGGGTGCTGAACCCTCTCGATGGATGAAGCCACGCTGGCGAGCGGCACCGTCATCGCCAACAACTACCGCGTCACCACCCGCCTGGGCGCGGGCGGCATGGGCACGGTGTACCTGGCCGACAACCTGACGCTGAACCAGCGGGTGGTGGTGAAGGTGCTGCGCGGTGGCCAGGTGGGGGCCGGCCACGAAGAGGCGCAGCTCCTGGCGAGCATCCAGCACCCGCACGTGGTGACGGTGTACGCGCACGACCCGGCGCTCGACTGCATCGTCATGGAGTTCCTCGACGGCATCAGCCTCAGCGCGCTGCTCGAGAAGGGCATCGACCGGGTGAGCGCCATCCGCGTGGCGCTGCGCGTGGCCGAGGCCCTCGCCGCCGTGCACAAGCGCGGGCTGGTGCACCGCGACATCAAGCCCGAGAACGTCATGCTCTCGCTGGTGACGGGCGCCGGCAGCCTCGTCGACTGGCTCAAGCTCATCGACTTCGGGGTCGCGCTCAAGGTGGGCAAGGCGCCGCCCGCGCCGCTGGGCACGCCCGAGTTCTGCCCGCCGGAGCAGTTCCAGCGGGGCACCGCCGCCTTGCCGGCCAACGACGTGTACGCGCTGGGCGTGACGCTCTTTCTGCTCATCACCGGCCGCTTCCCCTACGAGGGCGACGTGCCGGCGCTGATGCGGCAGCACCAGACGGCGCCGGTGCCCAGCCTCGTCGACACGCTGGTGGGGCTGCACGGCGACGACGCCTTCGACCCGCGCACCCGGGTGCTGCTCGAGGACCTCGACGAGCTGGTGCAGGGCATGCTGGCCAAGCGCGCCGAGGACCGCCCCACGGCCGCCGACGTGGCGCGGCAGTTGACCCGCCTCGAGAGCAGCTTCGCCGACGCGGGCACCTTCGTCGGCCGGGCCGAGACGGCCTCGTACCAGCGCCTCGAGAAGGTGCGGCCCCGGGCCCTGGTGGTCAGCCAGCGCGTGCCGGAGCCGCCGGCGCCTGACGTCGCCTCGGCGGTGACGAAGGAGCGGCCGGCGCTCGAGCCGCGGCGCAGCAAGGTCAACCACGTGCCCCCGGTGCCGGCCGCTGCGCCGGCGGGCGACACGGCCCCGGAGCTCCCGCGACAGGCCAGCGCCAAGCTCGAGGCGGAGGCCGCAGCGGAGCCTGCGCCCGACCCGACGGCGCCCATGCCGGCCGAGCGCGCGAGCAGCACGCGGCGGCTCCAGGTCGGGCTCGGGGTGGTGGTGCTGGCGCTGGCGACGGCGCTCGGGGTGCAGGTGGCGACGTCGGAGCCGGAGCCCGCACGAACCACGCAGGCGGCCTCCGACGCCCCGACCACCACGCCCGAGCCTCCGCCGACGACGCCTGAGCCTCCGCCGACGACGCCTGAGGCGATCGCCGAGCCGCGCCTCGACGCTGGTGCCGCCACGCCGGAGCTGCCCCTCGACGGCGGGGCCATCGCCGCGACGCCGACGCCAGCTCCAGCGCTGGACGACCCGGAGCCGCTCATCGCGCCCCGGCCGAAGCCGAAGCCCAAGGCGGTGCCCGAGTCGAAGCCCAGGCCGAAGTCTGCGGTGGGGTGCACCTTCACCGACCAGTCCCGGGCCCAGTACTGGAGCGCCTACGACGCCCTGCGAAAGCAATCGTCCGGGGCCAGCAAGGACGCCATCGAGGACCTCGAAGATGAACTCTCGGCGGCCATCACCGCCAGGAACTGCGAGGCTGCCCTCTCGGCGTTGAAGAAGATGCGTCTCAAGCTCAAGCCGTGAGGTGGTCGCCATGGGGGGTCTTGTCCTGCTGTCCTTGCTGTCGACGACCGCCGCCGTGGCGGCGCCAGCCACGGGCCTGTTCTGCCCGCTGGAGGTGCAAGCGAACCCGAAGCTCAAGCCCGTCGAGGCGCTCCAGCGGCGCTTCTTCTCGGCGGCGCGCGACAACTCGGGCCTCTCGCTCGCGCTGCGCCTCGAGACCGAGACGGCCATCGGCGCGTCTGGCCTTTCGGACTTCAAGACCAGCGACGCCTCGCTGGCGCGCGTGGCGCAGCTCGCGAAGGTCCTCTACGCGGGCTACGCGAGCCTGCTGCTGAGCCCGAAGAACGAGCTCGTGCTGACGGCCCGCGTGGTGCGCGACGACGGTGAGGTGGTCGCGACGGCGCAGGTCACGGCGCCCCGCGGCAAGGAGCCGCTCCCTGACGCCCTGATCAGCCTGACCGAGCGGCTCTTCGTGGAGCTGCGGACGAAGGAGCTGCCCGCGACGAGGCCGCCGTCGAAGGCGGAGCCGAAGCCCGCGCCCGTCGTCATCGAGGTGAAGCAGCTCGAGTCGAGGCCCGAGCCCGTCGTCAGCGCGCCGCCGCCTCCGCCGCCGCTGGAGCTCGCCGGGGAGCCGCTCTCGAAGCCCGGCAGTCACCTCAGGCCCATCGGCTTCGTCCTCGCGGGTGCGGGCGCGGCCATCGGGGCCGGCGGCGCGGTGCTGTACGGCACCGCCGGGAGCGTGCGCCGCGACGAGGTGGGCAACGTGTTCTTCGAAGACGCTCGGCTGGTGACGGACATCCGCACCAAGCAGGGCCTGGGCCTGGGCATGCTCGTCGGCGGTGGCGTGATCGCCGGCGCGGGGCTGGTGATGGCGTTGCTCTTCGCCAACGACGCCCCGGCCGCGGTCACGGTGCTCCCCGTGTCGGACGGCGCCGTCGTCTCCGTCGGAGGGACCTTCTGATGCGCCGCCTCGTCATCGCCTCCGTGCTCTCGCTGGCGGCGGCCAGTTGCCTGGACGTGCCGACGTGCCGCGATGACACCGACTGCAGCGGCGCCGGCACCTGCGACACCTCCGTGGGGATCTGCGTCTTCGGGGCCGACGCTGGCGCGTCGGGCGGCGGTACGGGCGGCGGCGGTGGCTCCGATGCAGGGACAGGCGGCGGGGGCGGCGGCGCTGACGCAGGCACGGGCGGCGGGGGCGGGGGCGGGGGCGGCGGAGGTAATGACTCCGATGCGGGCACCGGCGGTGGTGGAGGGGGTGACGTCGACGCAGGCACCGACGCAGGCACCGACGCAGGCACCGACGCAGGCACCGACGC
>CAYUZK010000004.1:8201-26769 GCA_964449625.1 uncultured Archangium sp. | reverse complement strand
TCGACGCAGGCACCGACGCAGGCACCGACGCAGGCACCGACGCAGGCACCGACGCGGGCACCGACGCAGGCACCGACGCAGGCACCGACGCAGGCACCGACGCCGGCATCGACGCAGGCACCGACGCAGGCACCGACGCGGGCGCCGACGCGGGCACCGACGCCGGCATCGACGCAGGCACCGACGCGGGCACCGACGCGGGTACCGATGCGGGCACCGATGCGGGCAGCCCGACCTGCGACCCAGCGGCGTGCCTGCCGTGGCAGACCTGCGACGCGACGGCGGGCGCCTGCGTGACGGCGATCCAGGTCGTCTTCACCAGCCCGCCGCAGCGCTCGAACCTGCACGGCCCGGGCGCGAACCCGACGGTCTTCACGGCCAGCGTCCTCGGCCTCGACGGCGGCCCGTCGCCCGTCACCTCGACGCCCCTCCCCTTCGGCATCCCCGGCCTGGCCGGGAGCCTGACGTCGATGATGCGCCTGGTCGATGGCGGCTACGCCGTGAGCCAACCGTTCAACGCGGTCGAGGGCGGCTTCACCGCGTACGTCGGGTGGGACGGTGGGCCGGGGGACTTCCTCGAGTTCGACGTCGACACGCGAGCCCCGCAGGTGGCCCTGTCGCCGCTGCCCACGCCGGGCCCCGTCTACCTCCGCGACATGGCTCGGCCCATGCTCGTGCGCCTCGACGAGGCCGCCAGCGTGGTCGCGACGCTGCAGGGCACGGGCGCCGCCGCGAACCTCAACATCGTGGCCAACATCGCCTGCAGCACCATCACGCCGGCCTCCGACGCCCACGACCTCTGCGTGCGCCTCGACTTCGCGGCCCCCGCCTTCGACGCGCTCGACGGCGGCATGGTGGTGAGCGTCACTGCCACGGACCTCGCTGGGAACTCCTCGCAGGCCGCGACGACGCTGCAGGTGAGCCGAGTCCGCTGGCGGTACCTCCCCAACCTGACCATCGGCGAGCCAGACAACCGCGTCGCGCCGGCGCTCGACGCGCTGGGCAACCTCTACGTCGCCGAGAACGACGCCAGCTTCCGCTCGGGCTTCGTCACCTCGCGCCGGCCGGATGGCACCTCGCGGTACTCCGTGCCGATGGGCGAGGTGCATGGCATCGCCGTGGCGCCGACCTCGCTCTGGGGGGGCACCGACGACACCGTCTACGTCTCGAGCAACGCCGCCGCAGACACAGACGGGCGCGTCAGCGCCTTCAGCGCCGCGAGCGGCAACTCCACTGGCCTGGCGGCACCCTGCAACGGCACCGGTGACAGGCCGACCTGGTCGGCCCTCGCGCTCTACGACGCCGGCATGCCGCAAGAGGGGCCCCTCGAGGTGGGGGCGGCCGTCATCCTCTCGGGCGGCGGCTCGAAGCCCGGCGCGGTCTCCGCGTACCGGCCCACGTCCGGCTGTCTCCTGAGCGCGGGGCACCTGGCCTTCGCGCAGCCTCAGTCCTCCGCCACCGGCCCGCTCTCCTCACCGGTCAACGTCGTCATCGCTGGCGCCCGGCTGTACTACCAGCAGCTCGACCGGCGCATCGGCTACGCCGACCTCGGCACGACGTTGGTGCGCGGCGGCAGCTCGAACAACACCTTCGCCTCGGGCACGCCGATGGGCCTCGCGCTCTCCGACGCCGCCCTCCTCTCCGCGCTGAGCGGCGCACCGACGGGCGCGGGCCTCACCGTCCTCGCGCTGCCCACGCCCGCGGGCTTTGGCTATGAGCCCATGGGCTACGACACCGCGCACGCCCCCGTCGTCATCAGCAACCTCCTTGGGAGCGCCGCGGCGACGATGACTGGCGGCGGCCCTGGCACGGCCTGGCTGCGCTCCACCGGCCTCTCGCCGGGGATGGCGACCTTCACCGGCACCGGCGCCGCCGGAGTCCTCTCGCCCTCCAGCCTCGCCCTGCTGACGTCGCCCGTCGCCGGCAACGGCGGCTTCACCTACGCGGTGACCGGCGCGGGGCAGCTCTACGTCTACGCCACCACCGCCGGCAGCGGCGTCGCGGGCGAGGCACCGCGCTGGAGCGCGTCGGTCTTCGGCGCGCCCCGGGTCGTGCACGCGCACCCCACGCTCGACTGCAACCGCCTCGAAGGCCCCACGCGCCCCGGCACGCTCTACGTGACGGCCACCGACGGCTCCATCGCCGCCCTCATCGTGGACTCGACGCGGCTGTCGGCCACCGCGCCCTGGCCCAAGTGGCAGCGCACGGCGGGCAACGCCGGCAACCCCGACTTCCCGCTCAACCCCGGCTGCGGGCCCTGACGGCGCGGCTCAGTGGCCGCTGCCGACGGCGCCGAGCTCGGAGGCCGCCGTCTCACGGGTGGCCGCCACCCAGTCGGCGTCGGGCCCCTCGTTGGTGATGACGACGGGCTTGCCGTCGAAGGTGACGCGCTTGCCCGGCCAGATGAAGGCCCGGAACATGTAGGCCGCCAGCGAGGGCTCCTCCAGCCGCGGGTCGAGGGTGGGCCGCACCTGCTCCGCGTGGGCCTGAGGCGTCAGGCTCCAGTGCAGGCCCGGCGTGATGTGGTGCATGCCGTGGTAGCCGTTGTTGAGGGTGAACCAGTTGAAGACGCGCCCCACGAAGTTGCGGGAGTGGTTCACCGGGTGCTCCGCGTCGCAGCCGTCGTGCTGGAGGAAGTTGACGGTGGTGATGCCCCACACCGCGAAGAGGTGGGGGATGACGACGAAGGCGAGGGCCTTGCGCCAGTCCACCAGCAGCAGCGCCACCTTCACGCCCCACACCGCCACCAGCTCGATGAACAGCTGCCGGTTCCACGCCGGGAGCCGCTCCTTCATCACCTTCTTGTAGCGGTAGTTGCCCACCGTCACGCCGGGGCCCACGGCGAAGAAGAAGAAGAGGAAGTTGAGCAGGTTCCACCGGAAGTTCACCTTGGTGGTGCGCATCACGTCTTCGCGCCCCTGCATGAAGCGGTGGTGCGAGAGGTTGTGGCCCGGCACGTACTCGCTGATGGGGAAGCCGTACGAGAGGCTCACCCACACCTGGAAGAGCCGGTTGAGCCACCGCGGCTTGAACACCGGCGTGTGCACCGTGTTGTGCGCGATGACGGCGCAGATCCACGACGACACCGCCGTCACCACCACCCAGGCCACCAGCAGCGGCCCCGAGGGGTCGAGGAGCCAGCCCGAGGTCGCGAGCGCGGCGAAGACGAAGAGGAAGAAGAGGGTTCTCCAGTCGGCGGCGTGGCGGAGCATGACGCGTGTCCTTTTCGCCGATGGCGCCGACAAAGCCAAGCGCGGGGCCGGCGTCGTTCACTCACAGCGAAACCGCGACCGCTCAGCGTCCCAGCACCACCACGAGCCGGAAGCGGGGCAGCCAGGCGGCGAGCGCAGGCTCGGGCGCGGGCTTTGGCCGCGCGGTGAGCGCGGTGACGAGGCGATCCACGAGGAATGAGAGGCCGACGCCCGCCGCGGTGCCGAAGACGTCCCACGCGAGGTCCTTCCACGAGGGGTGGCCGAAGCCCGCGAGGTCGAGCAGCTCCTTGGCGATGCCGGCGCCCAGGGCCACGCCCGCGCTCGCCGCGAGCCGCACGCCGACGTCGTCGGTCGCCAGGGCCACGAGGCCATAGGTCGCCCCCGCGATGCCGGCGCTGAAGCCAAAGTGCAGCGCCTTGTCGGGCGAGAGCCACGGGTCGTCGTCGACCTGCGCCCGGGCCGACGTCGCGAGGAGCGCCAGCACCAACGCCAGACAGGGGGAGCCGCGCGAGAGCATGCCCCTTCGCCTTCTAGCGTGAAGCGGAGGCCTCCGCCGTGACACGCGCCGGGCTCACCAGTTGGTCATCGCGCCCAGGTCGAACACCTGGCCGTAGCCGGCGCGCGCCAGGAGCTGCGTCGCCTGCGCGCTGCGCCCGCCGCTGCGGCAGTACACGACGATGGGGCACGTCTTGTCGGGCAGCTCGCCCAGCCGGTTGGGCAGCTCGTGGAGCGGGATGTTCTGGGCCAGGGGCAGCGTCGCGTCCGCGTGCTCCCCGGGCGTGCGCACGTCGAGCAGCACCGCCCCCTGCGAGACGAGCACCTTCGCGTGGTGGCCGAGGGTGTGAGCCGATTCGATGAGCGCCATGTGCGTTGCCTCCAGAGGGTCCTGGCGGCGTGAGAGGCGCGCCCCCCGGGCGGCGGTTCGCGCCTCCCCTACGGGGGAGGTTGCGCCGGGGCGGCGTGCTCGACGGGCATGCGCTCCTCAGCCAGAGCCTCGGCGGCCGTGCCCCCCACCGCCTCCGCCGAGGTCTTCGCGGGCTGGCGCTCCACCACCTGCGGCTTGTCGCGGTCGAAGGCGAGGAAGGCGTCGCCCACCGCGCGCGGCGTGGTGGCGCGCAGGCGCTCGCGCACGCGGCCAATCTGCCCCTGCACGGCCGCGGGCGTGGGGTGCGTCTTGAGCGCGCGCACCCACAGCTCGATGGCAGCCTCGGGCTCGCCGGCGTCGGCGCGCAGGCGCCCCAGCTCCACCAGCACGTGCGGCTCGAGCTCCGAGCCGGGGAAGCGCTCGAGCAGCTCCTGGAAGAGGCGCGCCGCCTCGGGCTTCTTGCCCTCCATCATCGAGAGCGCCTGCCCGCGCAGGTAGAGCGCGTCGTCCACCCAGGGGCTCGTCTCGTACTTCCGGGCCACGGCGCCAGCCTCGAGCTGGCTCTGCTCGTAGTCCTGCAGCTCGAAGTACATGCGGGCCACGCCGTAGCTGAGCTCCGCGGACTGCGGCGGGTTGCGCGCCAGCGCGGCGGTGAGCTCGGCGATGGCGCCGCGCAAGTCGAGGAAGCGGTGCTGCAGCAGCCGCGCGAGGTGCAGCCGCCCCTCGAGGGTCTCCGGCGCCTCGGGGCAGAGGTTGATGAGCTCGCGGTAGACCTCCACCGCGCGCTTGGGGTCGTCGAGCTCGAAGGCGTAGAGGTCGGCCGCGCCGCGCAGCGCCCGCGCCCGGTACAGCGTCGCCTGCGCCGAGGCGTCGCGCTCGAGGAGGTCCAGCGCCAGCTTGTACTCGGAGAGCGCGACGTCGGGCTGGTGCTGGAACTGCGCCGCGCGCGCCCGCTCGAGATGCGCCGACGCGTCGTCCTTACGGCACGCGGTGGCCACGAGCAGCGCGGCGGCGAGGGCGAGCGCCCTCACGGGCACGCCTCTGGCCGGTAGCGCACGCAGCGGCCGGCGGTACAGCCCACGCAGTCGAAGGCGCGGTCCTCCTCGCTCGTGCACACCAGCACCGACGAGGGCCGCGGGCAGTCCTGGCTCTGCACGCAGCTGGCCGCCCCGCCGTCGAGGCCCGTCAGCGGCTCCTCGCGCACGCAGGGCCGGTTGCAGCCGAAGAGGAGGAGCAGGCAGGTGACGGCGGACAGGCGCATGGCCCGGCGCCTGTTACCACCGCCCGCGCGCCTCAGCACCCCTCGAGGGCCGCGCGGTAGTCGGCCAGCAGGTCGTGCCAGTTCTCGATGCCCACCGAGAGGCGCACCATGCCCTCGGAGATGCCCGCCCGGTCGAGCTGCTCGGGCGTCAGCTCGGAGTGCGTGGTGGTGCGCGGGTGGCACGCGAGGCTCTCCACGCCGCCGAGGCTCACGGCGTTGTGCGCGATGCGCAGCCCCCGGAGGAAGGTGAAGGCCGCCGGGCGCCCGCCCTTGAGCTCGAGGGTGACGATGCCGCCGGGGTAGTCGCACTGCGCGTCGCGGATGCGCACCTGCTCCGGGTCGGTGAAGAGGCTGGGGTAGATGACGCGCTCGAGGGCCGGGTGTCCGTGCAGCGCCTCGGCGATGCGCTGGGCGTTCTTCGACTGCTTGTTCATGCGCAGCGGCACCGTGGGCAGCCGGGTGTTGAGCAGCCAGCACTCGTCGGGCTGGAGGATGTTGCCCAGCACCGCGCGCGTGCCGCGCAGCTGCGCGACGAGCTCCGCGTCCTTCGCCAGCACCACGCCGGCCAGGAGGTCCGAGAAGCCGTTGAGGTACTTGGTGGCCGAGTAGACGACGAGGTCGGCGCCGAGGGCGAGCGGGTGCTGGAAGCTGGGCCCGAGGAAGGTGTTGTCGACCACCACCAGCGGCTTGTCGGGGTGCGCGCGCGCGGCGGCCACCACCGCGGCGATGTCCGTCAGCTTCAGCGTGGGGTTGGCCGGCGTCTCGAGGAAGACGAGCTTGAGGCCCGTCGTCGCGGCGATGGCCGCGGCGAGCCCGGCCTTGTCGCCCGCGTCGGCGGCCACGCGGCGCACGCCCAGGGGCCCCACCAGCGCGTCGAGCAGCAGCTGCGTGCCGCCGTAGAGCGGCGTGGTGTGCACCACCGCCGAGCCCGGCGGGCAGAGCGAGAGGAAGACGGTGGAGATGGCCGCCATGCCGGAGTTGAAGACGGCGGCGTCGGTGGCCTCGTGCTCGAGCGGCACCACCTGGGCCTCGAAGATCTGCGCGTTGGGGTGCGTGAGCCGCGAGTAGATGAGGTCCACCGACTCGCCGGCCGCCGGCTTCGCGCGGCCCAGGGCGATGTCGAAGGCCCGGGCCGCCGACTCGGGGCTCGAGAAGACGTAGGTCGAGCTGCGGAACACCGCGGGGCGAGCGGAGCCCACCGAGAGGCTGGGGTCGAAGC
The DNA here is from genome assembly GCA_964449625.1 of uncultured Archangium sp. GTDB lineage: Bacteria > Myxococcota > Myxococcia > Myxococcales > Myxococcaceae > Archangium_A. Next base: position 20,212 of record CAYUZK010000004.1, on the reverse strand, counting down.
CGCGCGTCAGCACGGCGGTCTCGGGGCGCACCACGTAGCGCTTGGTCATAGCGCCCACCCTAGCGACGCGGGGCCGCGCCGGGGGAAGGCTTCGCCCGCCGGGGCACAAGGGGCCGTCACCGCGCCGAGAAGGGCGACGGCGGGCGCTTCAGCGCAGCCGCCGCTCCGTGGCCGTCACCGTGAAGCTCTGCTCGACGTTCTGGTACTCGCCCTCGTACCGCGGGTAGCGCCAGTCGACGAACTGCTCGCGCAGGCAGTGCGCGAGCGGCACCTCGTCGAGGTCTCGGCGCAGATGCACCTCGGCCACGCGCCCGTCGTTCACCACCACCCAGCGCACCTCGAAGCGCTGCGCGTCGGGCGGCGTCATGCGTTTGGCCTGCTCCGCGAGGCACCGCTGCACGAGCGGCGCGAAGTGCTCGTTGACCCGGCGCACCACGTCGGCAGACAGCGCCTCGCCCGCCGAGTCACGGCTCCAGTCGCGGAAGGTCCACCGGCCGGTCAGCTTCTGCTCGAGCGCGCGGCAGGCGCCGGCCCCGGCGGCGGCGTCGTAGGCAGGGCAGGCGGCCTCGAGCTCCTTGGTGCGCGCGTAGAAGCGCTCGGCGTCTGGGAGCGTGGCGGTGGCCACGTCCTGATCTCGCAGCGCGTAGCGCACCACCGCCTCGGCGTCGCCCTTCGCCTTCGCGTGGGCCATGAGCCTGCCGAGCGCCTTGCGCCGCAGGCCCGCGCACGTCGGCGCCGCGCACTTGCCCTCGGCCTTCTCGAGCAGCGCCACCTGGCGGTCCTCCTGCTTCTCGTGCAGCGCCTGGGCGAGGGCGATGCGCTGGAGCAGGAGCGCGTCTTTGCGCTGCTGCGCGGTGCGCTGGCTCGCCCCCACGCAGGCCGGCGGCGTGGCGCTCTTCTCGGCGGCCTTCGCGCAGTCGTCGGCGTCGTCGAGCGCCCGCGCGAGGGCGAGCGCCCCCTTGTCGGCGCCCGGCACCTTCGCGGCCTGGGCGAGGGCCGAGGTCGCGGCGCGGCGGCAGGCGTCGAGCTTCTCGGGGCCGCAGGCCCGGTGCCAGGCCAGGGCAGCCTCCACCGCGGCGGCGCCGTCCTGGGCGGCCACCTCCACGCGCAGGGCGAGCCACCCGGCCTGGTGCCGCGCCTCGCCGTCGAGGCGCTCGGCCTCGGCGCGCGCGGTGGTGGCCGAGGCGCGGGCCTCGTCGAGGCGCTTGCCCTTCAGGGCCGCCTGGCCGGCCGCCAGCGCCTCCTTGAAGCTGGCCGCGCGGTCCACCGCCGGAGGCAACGGCGGGAGCAGCACGGCCTTCGGCGCCGCCTCCGGCTCGGGCCGCTCCCAGGCCTGCGCGAGGTCCTTCGACTCGCCGGGCATCGCCGCCGGCTCCCCGATGGAGACGACGCTCGCGGTGGACGCGGTAGGCGTGGCGCAGGCAGCGGAGAGGCAGGCGACGACGAGGCAGACCCAGCGCATGATGAGTGGAGCAGCAAACACCACCGCGCGCGGCGCGTCACCCACGTGCGCTGGGGGCAGAGCTTTCGCGCCCGGTCGTTCCTCGCCCGCCATGCAGGTTTCGGGTGCGGCGCCGCCGGCAGTTCGTCAGACTGCGCGGCCTATGCGACGACTCGTGCCCGCGCTGGTGCTCGCGCTGTGTCTGCCTGCCTGCTCCGACAACAAGGCGAAGCGCGCGCAGGAACAGCTCGAGGCGCTCAAGAAGAAGCAGGAGGCCGAGGCGCAGGCGCGGCGCGAGAAGGGGGACAAGCCGGTCGCCACCGAGCCGAAGGACCCGGTGAAGCTCGACCCGCCGTACGACGAGCGGCAGGCCACGGTCATCGGCCCCGACGCGCCGTGCCCCGAGGGCTTCTGGGCGCTCTTCCCCGGCGAGGCGCCCGGCGGCACCCCCGAGGAGAAGAAGGCCAACGCCGGCAAGCGCAAGGAGCTGGTGGAGAAGCTGCGCGCGCAGAAGTACCTGGTGAAGCTGCGCGGGGGCACGCAGGTGACGCTCTCGCCCTACGACGCGCCGAAGGGGCAGTTCACCATCGACGTGCTGGGCACGGTGGACTGCACCGACTCCTTCGGCCACGTCGCCATCGCGTGGACGCCGGCGCGGGCGGGCGACCCCGGCAACTCCGCGGCGAAGGACGGCGCGGAGATCACCCAGAACGTGTGGATGGCGCAGCCGGTCACCTTCACCCTGCCCATCAAGTCGCTCACCGAGGCGAAGAACTTCAACGACCAGAACCGCTTCGGCCTCTCGGCGCGGGTGGGCTTCACGCTGGGCAAGGTGGAGGTGGACAAGAAGCTCAAGCGCGTGGCCAAGGTGACGGAGAAGGTCGAGGCCGCGGGCGAGACCATCACCATCGGCGGCGGCACCGAGGACTGGGGCGCCGGCCGCCTGGTGCACGTGGACCTCCTGGGCGTCCGCGTGGCGACGGACCAGGAGAAGAAGCAGCTCTTCGAGAAGGCGGGGAAGTGAGGCGCCGCTCCCTGTCCGCCCTGTGGGCCGCGGCGCTCCTGCTCGGGAGCTCCGCGGGCGCCGCCGCGGCCACGGAGGCCTTCGTGCGCACGAGGAACGCGCGCGTGCAGCGGGCCCCCGGTGCAGGCGCCGCGCTCGTCGTCACGCTCCAGCCCGGCGCCACCGTCACCGTCCTCGAGGCGCTCCCTGATGCCGGCCCGTGGGTCCGCGTCTCGACCGATGCGGGGCCGGGCGTGATGCACCGGGCCACGCTGTCGATGACCCCGCCCCAGCGCGAGCTGACCAGCCGCGACGGTGGCCCGTCGGTCGACGTGGAGGCCTTCGTCAGCTCGGGCGCCGCCGTGCGCGCCTTCTCGGAGCCCGTCACCGAGTACGCGCGCGAGAAGGTCTACTACTCCGCCCTCGACCAGCTCCTCGTGGCCGAGGCCGTCAGCCGCGGGCTCTCCGACGCCGCGCTCGCCGCGCACGCCGCCGACGCTGGCCTCACCCCTGCGGTGGGAGCCACCCCGTGAAGCGCCCCGTGCTCGTCGCCCTCCTCGGCGTCGCCGGCTGCGCGTCCCTGCCAAAGGTGCCGCAGACGCTCGACGACTGGTTCTCGCTCGCCAGGCAGGGCCAGGCCGTCGGCCAGCGGCTGCAGGAGTCGGAGCGGCGACGGGCCAGCTGCGACGCCATCGCCACCGCGCAGGTCGTGTGGGACGAGGAGCGGGCCGTCGGCGGCGCGGCGGCGGTGCGCCTGGTGCAGCAGTCCGGCGGCCTCGTGCTGCACCCGCCCGCGGCCCTGCGCGGTGAGCAGCTCCGCACGCTCGACCCGGCCTCGCTCCCGGACTCCGAGGAGAAGGCCCTCACCACGCGCGTGGCCCTCGTCGGCAAGAACCTCGCGGCGCAGTCGACACGGCCGTCGCTGCCGTGGGTCTTCGGTGTGCTCAAGAACGACGAGCCCAACGCCTGGGCGGCGCCCGGCGGCATCGTGCTCGTCTCGCGCGGCCTGCTCAGCCGCGTCGGCGACGAGGCCGCTCTCGCCGGGGTGCTCGCGCACGAGATTGCCCACGTGACGGAGCGCCACGCCCTCAAGGCCTACCAGCGCGGCAAGGCCCAGGCCTGCTCCACGGCCTTCGTCGCCGCCCTCGGCGAGGAGCTGGGGGTCGCCTCGGCCGTCCGGGCCCGCGCCGAGGCGACGGCCAGGCAGTTCGACGCGCTGCTCCAGAGCCAGGCCGGGGCCTTCATCGACTTCTCCGACCAGCGCTTCTCGACGGGCGCGCTCGTCACGCTGGCCGACTCGCTCGCGGACGACCTCCTGGCCCGCGGGCACTCGCAGGAGGACGAGCTGAGCGCCGACCGCGAGGCCACGCGCTTGCTGGTCAACGCGGGCTACGACCCCTCGGCGTACCAGCGCCTGCTCGCGGCCCTGCCCCGCGGCGGCGCCCTCTCCCGCCACCCCGACCCCTCGCTCCGGGGCGCCGCGGTGTCGAAGACCTTCGAGGCGCTCAAGGCCGACCCGCGCCTGGGCTCCCTCGACCCGGCGTCGCTGCGCATTCCCCCGCTGCAGCGCTGAAGCGCAGGCCGGCAGTTTCCGCTTCGTCGGCGGCGGGCCCTTCTGCTTTGCTGCCCTCCATTTTTTCGTGGTCCACCATCGACACGTCGGGGGCATCTTGAGGCGTCTGCTCGTGGTCGTGACATTCTGGGCGACGGTCGGCGTCGCCCAGCCTGCGCCCCCCCTCCCAACTTCGACGTGCCAGGGGGCGCAGGCCTGCGAGAAGGAGTGCGAGCGGGCCAACGCGGCGGCCTGTAGCCGCGCGGGCAAGGCGCTCGACGCCACGCCGCTGCGGGCGATGGGCCTCTACCAGCGCGGCTGCGACGGCGGTGACGGCGCGGGCTGCGCGGCCCTCTCGGCCATGTACCGCGCGGGCCGCGGCGTGCAGCCCGACGCCCAGCGGGCCTTCGCCTACGAGAACGCCGCGTGCGAGCGGCGCCATGGACCCAGCTGCCTGGCCATGGCGCGCGCCTTCGAGCACGGCGCCGCGTCGCTCGTCGACAGCAAGCGCGTCGCCCAGGACATGGAGCGCGCGCTCCCCCTCTACTTCAAGGCCTGCGACGCGGGCGTGGCCCAGGGCTGCAGTGAGCTGGCCCGCCTCTACCTCTGGGGCGTGGGCACGAAGGCCGACCCCGTCGGGGGCGCGGTGCTCGCCCAGCGTGGGTGCGACAAGGGCGACCCGGCGGGCTGCGCGCTCCTGAGCTACCTCTACCAGGTGGGGTGGGGCGTGACGGCCGACGGCACCCGGGCCGCCGACTTCGCGAGGAAGGGCCGGGGCGCGCGCGAGCCAGTCTTCGCCGCGCCGCCGGTGCCGCGCAGCCTCCCCGCGACGCTCGACCTGTCCAGCGAGCCCGCGGGCCTCGTCGTCTCCGTCGACAAGATGGTCGTCGGTCGCACCCCGGTGTCGGTGGTGGTCCCCGCCGGCCAGCGCCTCGTCGAGGCCGTCGCCGAGGGCCTGGGGCCGGTGGCCGTCACCGTGAAGGTCGAGGCGAAGAAGCAGACGCCGGTGCGCCTCACCTGGCCGGGGTCCCTCCGCATCGAGGCGTCGGTGGCCGGCGCCACGGCCTCCCTCGACGACCAGGCGGCGCTCAAGCTCCCGTGGACGGGCGTGGTGGCCGCCGGCCCCCACTCGCTGCGCGTCGAGGCGCCGGGCCACGAGGGCGTCACGCGCCAGGTGACGCTCAAGTCGGGCGCCGAGCACGTCGAGCGCGTGACGCTCGTAGCGCAGGCCAGCTCGCTGCAGGTCGACAGCACCCCGCCCGGCGCCGCCGTGAAGCTCGACGACGTGGTGGTGGGCGTGACGCCGTGGACCGGCCCCATCACGCCCGGCGCGCACACCCTGGTGCTGGAGCTCGCCGGCCACCAGCCGGTGCGCAAGCCGCTGAGCGTCGTGGGCGGAAAGGCCGTGGTCGAGCGCATCACCCTGTCGACGCAGACGGCCACCGTCGCGCTGGGCTCCACGCCGGCCGGCGCCGCGCTGAGCGTCGATGGCCAGGCCGTCGGCACCACGCCCTGGAGCGGCAAGCTGGCCGTGGGCGAGCACGCCGTGCAGCTCTCGCTCGCGGGCCACGGCACCGTGTCCGACCTCCTGCAGGTCGTCGCGGGCAAGACGAACACCCGCGCCTGGCCGCTGCTGCCGCTGCCGGCCTCGCTGGTCGTCGACAGCACGCCGCCGGGGGCCTCCGTGAAGCTCGACGGCGCCGTCGTCGGCGTCACGCCCTGGAGCGGCGAGGTGAAGCCAGGGAGCCACGCGCTCGCCGTGGAGCTCGCGGGGCACCAGGCGGTGCGGCGCACCCTCGCCGTGAAGCCGGGCCAGCCGCTCACCGAGCAGGTGACCCTCGCCGTCGAGACGGTGGCGGTGACGCTCACCAGCACGCCGAAGGGCGCCGCGGTGCGCCTCGACGGCGAGGCCGCCGGCGTCACGCCCTGGCGGGGCTCGCTGCCCTCGGGCGCCCACACCCTGGCCCTCTCGCTCGAGGGCTACGAGCCGCTGACCGAGACGCTGCAGGTCTCGGCGGGCAAGGCCGCGAGCCGCAGCTTCACCCTCGCGCCGCTGCCGCGGGCGGTGAGCGTCACGAGCGAGCCGGCCGGGGCCGAGGTCCTCCTCGACGCCGCGAAGGTGGGCGTCACGCCCTGGTCCGGCGAGGTGTCGCCCGGGCGCCATCTGCTGGCCGTGCAGGCGCCGGGGCACGTGGCCTTCAAGAAGACGCTGCAGGTGGGCCCCGGGCCGCAGCTGACGGAGCACGCCGTGCTCAAGCCCGAGCTCGCCGCCGTGCGCATCACCAGCACGCCGCCCGGCGCCACCGTCACCGTCGACGGCAAGAAGGTGGGCGTCACTCCGTGGTCCGGCCGGCTCCCGGTGGGGCGGCGCGCCGTGGAGGTGGTGCGCCCCGGCCTCGTGCCCGCCACCGACGCGCTGGAGGTGCCCAGCGGCGCCGGCACCACCACGAAGCAGTACGCCCTGGCGGCCCAGCCGACGCAGCTCTCCCTGGCCAGCGCCCCGCCCGGGGCCCAGGTGCTCCTCGATGGCACCCCCGTCGGCACCACGCCCTGGGAGGGCCGCGTCGCCCATGGCGCGCGCGCCGTGGTGCTCCGCCGCGCGGGCTACCAGGAGGCCACCGCCACGGTGGAGGTGGCCCTGGGCACCGCCGTCGCCCGGGAGCTGAAGCTGGAGCCGCTCGTCGCCGACGTCACCATCGTCACGCAGCCCGCGGGCGCCCTGCTCGTCATCGACGGCGCCCAGGCTGGCGTCAGCCCCCGCACCCTGCCCCTGCCCACCGGCGCGCACCGCGTCGTCGCGACCCTCGAGGGCCATCAGCCCGCGGAGCAGCCCTTCGACGTCGAGGGCGCGCCGCGCACCCTGACGTTGGAGCTCGCCCTCGAGGCGCCGCTGGTGAGCGCTGACGCGGCGCCGCCCACGCCACCCCTGTCGCCGCCCGACGACGCCGCGCGGCACCGCGCCGTGCTCAAGGACGCGAAGGCCACGCTCGAGGCGAAGCAGGCCGCCCTCGACGCGCTCGCCGCGCGGCAGATGAACCTCTCGGAGTACCTGGTCGAGGTCGAGCCCCCGGCCCTGCGCGACACCCTGTGCCTGCGCTGGAAGGACCGCGTCACCCCCGCGCTCGTCACCGTCGCCGCGAAGGACTCCTTCGGCGACGACCAGGTCGCGATGCTCCTGGGGCCGGGCGGGGAGCAGCTCGCGCAGCTCCCCTGGGAGGGCCCGCTGCCGGCCTGCCTCGGCGCCTTCGTCGCGCAGACGGCCGCCGGCGCGCGGCTCGAGCGCGCGGTGACGCTCAAGGCGGGCGAGCGGAACCAGGTGCGCTTCGACTTCCCGGGCAGGCCGCCGCGGGTCGTCGCCTCCGCCTTCGGCGAGCTGGCCCTCGTCGCCCCGCCCTTCCGGGTCGGCTCCGAGTTCCACTTCGGCGGCGGCGCGCGGCTCGACTACTGGGGGCGCTGGTTCCACTTCACCTTCGCCATGAAGGCCCAGACGCTCTACGCCGACCTCCTCGCGCTCCCCTTCATTCCGGCCATCGACCTCTTCTTCGGCGTCGGCTCGGCCTTCGGCACCAGCACGGCGCGCTTCCACTTCTCCTTCGACGTCGGCGCCTGGACCATCGCCACGCCCACGGTCCGCCTCAGCCTCGCGCTCTCGCTCTTCGACCGCCTCTTCTTCACCGCGGGGTTGATGGCGCACCTGCACCCGCTGGGCCTGGTGCCGCCCTGGCAGCGAGACGTCCTCTCCGACCTGCCCTTCGAGCAGTTCATCTTCCCCGGCGCCTCCTTCGGCGTCGGCTACGGCTGGTGACGACCATGACGCCTCTGCCACCCACCGCGCTCGCCCTCGGGCTCTGTCTCGTGGCCGGCTCCGCCGCCGCGGCCTGGCCCGACCTCGGCCGGCCGCTGCCGTCGAGCGGCGGCGGCGAGCGCGACGCGGCGCTCATCGTCGGCGTCGAGAGCTACGTGGCGGTGCCGCCCGTGAGCGGCGCGGTGAAGAACGCGACCGACTGGTACCTGTACCTGGCCAACGTCCGCAAGGTGCCCACCTCCAGCATCACGCTGCTGCGCGACAAGGAGGCCACCGTCGAGAAGCTGCGCAAGTTCGCCGCGCAGACGGCCGCGCAGGCGAAGGCCGGGGGCACGGTGTGGTTCATCTTCATCGGCCACGGGGCGCCGGCCGCCGACGGGCGCGACGGCGTGCTGGTGGGCTTCGACGCCCAGCAAGACGCCGACAGCCTCTACGCCCGCAGCGTGCCCCAGGCGGAGCTCCTCGGGCTCCTGGGCCAGGGGGCGCAGGCGCGCACGGTGGCCCTCGTCGACGCCTGCTTCTCGGGCCGCGCGGCCGGGGGCGCCCCGCTCGTTCCCGGCCTCCAGCCGGTGATTCCGGTGATGAAGGCCGTCGGCGAAGGCGCGCGCAAGCCCCTCACCGTGGTGACCGCGGGGACCAACGAGCAGTTCGCCGGGCCGCTCCCGGGCGTGGCCCGGCCCGCCTTCAGCTACCTCATGCTGGGGGCGCTCCGCGGCTGGGGCGACCAGGACCGCAACGGCCAGGTCACCGTGAGCGAGGCGGTCGCCTACACGCAGCACGTCCTGCAGAGCACCGTGAAGGACCGCTCGCAGACCCCGCAGCTCACGGGCCCCGACGGGCTCCTGGGGCCGTCTGGCCGGGAAGCGGGGCCCGACCTCGCGGCGCTCGTCGTCGCGCCCACCGTCGCCCCCGCGGCCGCGGCGACCTCGCCCGCCGCGCGCCCCGAGGGCACGGCCCCGCGGCAGCTCGAGGCCCCCTCTACCGGGCTGCTCACCATCGCCGTGCCGGAGTTCAAGGCGCGCCTGCCCCCCGACATGCAGTGGCTGGGGGGGAGCTTGTCCGACGCGCTCCTGGGGAAGCTCGGCCGCGCTCGGCAGGTGCGGGTGGTGGAGCGCGAGTTCCTCGAGGCCATCCTCGGGGAGCTCAAGCTGCAGTCGAGCGCGCTGGTGGACCCGGCCACGGCGGTGAAGGCCGGCCGCCTCCTCGGGGCCCGCATGTTCGTGGTGGGGAGCGTGGCCCGCATCGACGAGGGCGTGGTGGTGCGCGCGCGGCTCCTCAACGTCGAGCGGGGAGAGGTCATCGGCGAGCAGATCGAGGTCGTCGGCGCGCCCAACCGCCTGCTCGCCCTGCAGAACGAGGTGGCGAAGGAGGTGGTCAAGCAGCTGTCGATTCAGCTCGCGCTGGCCGACGGCACCGGCCTCGAGACGAACGAGATCGCCTTCGAGGCCGCCGGCGACCTCGAGCGCTTGAAGGGCGCGGTGCGCGGCCTGCCCTTCTACGGCCTCGACCCGGCGCGCAAGCGCCGCACGGCGGAGTTCCAGGCGGGCCTCGAGGTCGCGCGGCGGCTCCGCGCCGCCTACCCGCGCCTGGCGCCGGCGCTCGTGTACTCGGCGCAGCTCTCGATGCAGCTGGAGGACTACGATGGGGCGCAGGTGGCCCTGGAGGTCGCGCGGCAGGTGGCGCCGGCCGACGTCGAGCCGCTCCTGGCCGCGGCCAACCTCGCGGCGACGCGCGGGGCCTTCGACGACGCCTGGCGGCTGTACGTCGAGGGCACGCAGCGCTTCGGTGACGACGCGCGCGTCTGGTACGGGCTGGGCCGCGTGCAGCTGCGACGAGGCGACTCGGCCGGCGCGGCGGTGTCGCTCCTGGGCAGCCTGGAGCGCGGCCCCCGCATCGCCGAGACCGAGACGACGCTCTTCACCCTGCTCGGGCTGGGCTCGACGCCCGAGTTCGTCGGCCAGGTGGCGGCGCTCAACCCGCGCAGCGGGGCCGCCGCGGCGGCGTACCGCGCCTACTGGGCCGGTACGCCATCGGCCGCGGTGGCGGCGGAGGCGCTGCGGGCCGTGCCGGGGTTGCCGGTGGGCCACCTGCTCCAGGCGCAGCTCGACGCGCGCTCGAACCCGGCGCGCGCGGAGCAGGCGCTCCGCACTGCGCTCTCGCTCCAGCCGTCGCTGGCCGACACCCACCGCGAGCTGGGGCTCCTCCTCGCGAGCCAGGGCCGCTGCGAGGACGCGCGCGCGCACGTCGCCTGGTACCTGAAGAAGACGAACGTGGTGCGCGACTACGAGGCCGTGCAGCAGCGCCTCGCGAGGTGCCGGCCGTGACGCGGCGCCTCCTGCTCACCACCCTCGCCGCGCTCACCGCCGGCTGCGCCGCGCAGACCGCGAACCTGCCGGAGTCGACCTTCGGCCTGGGCAAGAACGGGCTCTTCATCGAGCAGTCGCTCTCTCGAGACCAGATCCGCATTCGCCGCGTGGCCATCGTGCCCAACCGGCTCCCGGCCTCGCTGCTCGACCCGGAGAAGTGGCGCCGCTCCAACTTCAAGCTGCTCGCGCACGAGTTCACGACGCGGGGCTTCGAGGTGGTCGACTACGACACGGCGGCGCAGTTCTTCGAGAGCTCCGGGCTCCCCGTGGAGGACACCAGCAGCTCGCGCGACAAGTACGCCGAGTTCTCCCGCGCCCTGGGCGTCGACGCCATCGTGGTGCCCTATTACGGCACCTTCAGCTGGTCGACGTCGCTGCTCGTCTTCACGACCAACAACTTCGGCGTCAGTGGCTCGCTGCAGGTCTTCCTCTCTGAGCACAACGACTTCTTCGCTCGCATCGACCTCTCGGCGACCAGCAGCTACTCCGTCGGCAGCGGCATCATCGCGGGCCTGAGCATCATGCTGGGCACCCTCGGCGCCTCGGGAGAGAACGCCCAGACGATGCGCACCCTCGGCACGGTGGCGATGGGCGCCGGCACGCTCTACGACCTGGTCTATGGCGCGGTGCAGGGGGCGCGGGCGCCCGACGGGTTCTGGAAAGACGCCTTCAAGACGGCCATCAGCACGGGCGTCAAACCCTTCTTCGACGCCATCGGGCCCCCCAGCACCGGGTCGTTCAGCGGCGGCGGCGCCAACCCGATGCCGCGGCGGCCCTCGACGGCCGGCCCGGGCGAGCCGCAGTACGCGCCACAGCCGGCCCCGCAGTACGCGCCACAGTACGCGCCACAGTACGCGCCACAGTACGCGCCGCAGCCCGCGCCGGCCCCGCTCGTCCCCCGGTGCACCACCTCAGCCGAATGTCCTGCTGGAAAGATTTGCCTCGGAGGCAGCTGCCAATGAACGCCCTTCGCACCCCCGCCCTGCTCGCCACCCTCGTCGCGCTGTTCGGCTGCTCCAGCATCCCCAACCGGGGCAAGGAGCTCGGCCTCGGCAAGTCGGGCGTCTTCATCGAGCAGTCCATCGCGCGCCAGGGCGTCTCGATTCGCCGCGTGGCCATCGTGCCCAACCGCCTGCCGGCCAACCTGCTCGACCCCGAGAAGTGGCGCCTCTACAACTTCGGGGTCCTCGAGCGGGCGTTCAAGAAGAACGGCATCGAGGTCGTCGACTACCAGTCGGCCGCGCGGGTCTTCGAGTCCTCGGGGCTCCCGGTCGAAGACACCAAGGTGTCGCGAGAGAAGTACGCCGAGTTCGCCCAGGCCCTGGGCGTCGACGCCATCGTGGTGCCGTACTACGGCACCTTCTCGTGGTCGACGTCGCTGCTGATCATCAACACGCCGCACTTCGCCGTAGCCGGGAGCCTGCAGGTGTACCTCGCCTCGGCCAACGACTTCCTCGCGCGCATCGACGTGTCCGCCGAGGAGAGCTACTCGACGGGCTACCTCTCGGCCGCGGGCCTCGGCGTGATGATCCTGGGCACCATCGCCACCGCTGGCTCGGCGGACCGCAGCGCCTCCACCGTCGTGTCGGTGCTGGGCGGTGGCCTGGCCATCTCCGACATCGTCATCGGCCTCGTCATGTCGGCCCGGGCCCCCGACGGGTACTGGAAGGGCGCCTTCGAGAAGGCCATCAACAGGGGCCTGACCCCCTTCTTCGACGCCCTGCGCGCTGCCGGGCCGGGGGCGCCGCCACCCGCCGTCCGTCGTGACCCGGCGTACCAGCCGGCGCCCCAGCCCTCGTACCAGCCGGCGCCCCAGCCCTCGTACCAGCCGGCGCCCCAGCCCT